>JBFIPX010000048.1:0-19937 GCA_041609895.1 Rhodothermales bacterium | reverse complement strand
GGCGAGCTGGAAGAACTGCTTCAGGTCCGAGAACGGAATCTCCTCTGGGGCGCGAACATGGTCCTCGACGCCGTCGAAGATGTCGTCTGTCTTGAGGAAGAACTCGGATCGGTTTCCTCCGCCCCCGCCGCTCTGACCGCCGCCGCCTTGGCCACCTTGACCGCCGCCGCCTCCGAGGAACACGCTCCAGTTAAGACCCATCGAGCGGACCTTCGAGTGGTTCAGTTCAAAGAGTATCGCGTTGATCTGGATTTCTCGCGTGTCCTTCGTGGCCGGCAGCAGCGCCTGTCCGCCGATGTCCGGCGCGCCCGCTCCTACTGCACCGACCTCACCCGCCGGCGCCTGCTCGACGATGAAGAAGCGGTCCGTCTCGCGGTACACTAGTCCGTTGTACTGGAGTACGAGTTCGAACGCATCCAGAAAGTGCATGGACGCGATCGACACTCCGATCGGGCTGGTGCGACCTTCCGGATCCACGACCTGCTTGCCCGTCACCCGCTGAAATATGGGGTCGACGAACTCCAGGAAGCGGTCAAACGGAGTTGACGGCAGCATGGACACCAGCTGGTCAGGCGGGATGTATGCCCGGATCTGACGCTGGGGTGGGAGGTCCTGCCCGTCGGAGAGCTTTGGAAACGCTGCCGACAGCGCAACTACGGCCATGCCCAGCACAGCCAACTTCGTATGAGCTGAGGCGATCTTAAACTTCATGGTACTAACTCCAGAACGCACTTTTGGATGGATTTACTGGGATTCAATGGGGGACAAACGGACCGGTCCCAACGCTTGCCTGAAGCGCTCACCGGTCTGCATCGTCATTTCGACTTCGTCGATGATACCCCCTCGATTGAGTCGTACGAGGACTCGGTCATTGGTGGGATCGATGAGGGTAACCTCACCAAGATAAACAGGATCACCGACACCTAGGGTTCTGTACTCACCTTCCTCGAGGAAGATGGCCTTGTCGGCACCCACGATGGAGACCAGCTTGGCCTTCTCGACATCAAGATGGCCGTAGGTGTTCGGCGGTATCGACTCCATGATCAACGGATAGAAGGGGTTCGTAATCGGCTTCATCTCCGGGAGCACGTAGGACGGAACCGGTGGACGCTCTGCCCCATCCTCCTTCGTGATAGGTAGTCCGTCCGACTCGTACAGCCCCGCCAGGCCTTCGTCGCCGGCACTAAGGCCCTGTGCTCCGCCGTAGAAGGCGTCGATGTTCATGCTGAAGGAGACCATGACCTGCATCTCATCCTCGCCCGTTTCCTCATTTTCTGTGACGAGGTCGATCTGGTCGAGGGTGAGGTCGCGCACCGCATAGAAATTGCGGTTGTTCTCGACCTCCCAGATGAATTTGTAGAGACTGGTATAGTAGGCGCGGCCGCTTGCCTTGAAGGTGTATGTGCCAAAATCCCGGCCGGCCGTGTTGGCGGCGAAACGAACGTCAAAGTTCTTGAAGCCGCTTGCTGTCAGGCGGTTAAGGTAGCCGATTATGTCGGGCGTCTTGAGTTCGTCGGGAATGATTTTGTATCTGGCACGCCACTTCGTGATGATCTCGCGCGCCACTTTCGATGATGACGACTGTTCGGCGAGCAGCGCGGTCACCTCCGCCTGACGCAGCCGCGCAAGCTTCTCAGCCTTCTCAAGGCGCTCTACCTCCTTGGGCTGCTCAAGAAAGGTGACGTAGATGCCGGCTCCGGCGATGAGCACCCAGCAGGTAGCCAGAATGATAATGTTGTATCCGAGATTTGACATTTTTGACTCAGTCGTAGAGTTCAGTGGGAATCAGTTGGCAGCGGATACAGCCGTTGCCGGGGTAGTCGGATCGGCCGACTCGTTTTCGAGGGCTACTTGCTCTCGCAGGTATCGAGCAGCTTCCGGCAGTTCGATGCGAAGCGGGACCTTCATCTCGAACGTGTAGACGGGCCACTCTCGAATCTCAGAGAACGTTAACGACGCTATTTGTCCGTCAAGTCGCTCTGCGAGAGAAACGACCCGATCTCGCGACGTTGCGTTGCCCTTTATCTCAACCATGTTGGCACCGGCCGGACGCCACCGATCAATCCAGATACCCTTGACTACAGCGGCTTCGCGGTTGGTGCTTTCGAGAGACCGACTCCACTTGTCGCTACCGATGAGCAGCGAGTCGAGCACAACAAGTGCGCGTTGATACCCGGTCGTGATGGCACGAATGCTATCCACACGGGCTTGCAGTACGGCCGGGTCAGCGTACGCGACATCTGTCGAATACTGCTCCACCTTGTATTTCTTGGCGCGGATCTCACTTTCGATCGTGAAGTAGCGACCCACGAAGAAGACCACGGTGATAAAGAGGGCACCATAGAGAGCAAAGACGTGCCAGGTAATGGGCAGTTTGATGCGGCGACGCAGCAGCTTCTTCGGCAGAAGATTTACGTCGGCGTATGCCCCCTGGTAGAGTTCGTCCCCGACCAAACGCAGGGCAACGGCTACCGCCAACGCAGCGTTACTGCTGCTCGTTGACTCTACCCCATCGGACTCAAACTTCGGAAGGTAGCTTCGAACTGATTCGACGCGCGTGTCCGAGAAGAACATCTTGAAGCTCTCGACGATGGCCTCTTCCCGGTCGTCGCTCAATAGCAATACGTGCTGTACATCTCCAACTCCATACTCGTCCTGAAGCAGGAGCACGCGACTACAAATTGTCTCCGGCGCATCGTACGTCGTGATCGAGCGGAGGCTTTCGTAATGAAGGAGCTTGTCGTCCTCCATGAACATAACAAGCGTGTCCTCTGCACCGGCGCGCACGACGAGCGTCTTACGTGGCCCCATGATCGGCATTGATGGGGCAAAGTCGGTCTCGCCAGACTCATCTTCAGCGGACGCGTCCGACGCCGTAAGGAAAAAGGCAGCGCGGGCGAGCCCGTAGAAAAGAGAGACCTCGGCGTCCATCAGCCGTACGGCTGGCATTCGCGTTTTTCGCTCGCGAATCGCAGCCAGCGTAGCCGCGACGGGATCGTTCGGCTTGGACATGATGGCCAACCGGCGGCTGAGACCACCATCCGACTTGGTCATCGGAAGAAACGCAACGCGCTCTTCGTCGACTGTCGTATCCAACTGCGCTGCAAGCAGCTCAATCAGGAGGCTGTTGTCGATTTTTTCATCGTCCTCTTCCTCCGATTTCTTGGAGGTAGCCTCTTTCGCGATCTGCAGTTCGACGCAGGTAACGTGGGCTGTCGAGACGGAAAAGGTCACGAGCGGATCCGGAAAGCCGATCTCGCCGCACTCACCCAGTATCTCCTGAATCTCCATGTCGAACGTGCGAACGGGGGTGTCGACGCCGCCGCCCCCTTCCGCGCCGCCGCCGCCAACACCTTCTCCGGCTCCAAACTCGGAACTCAGGAAGAGATCGGACGATGAGCTGCCGCCGCCAAACTGAATGGTGAAGTCCCCGACAGGACTATCTTCGTCAACCGACTCGGCTGATCCCGGAAGGTCGATCTCGGCTCCCACAGTCGTGGAGAGCTGGCGCGAGAATCTCTTGATTACCTCGGGACCATCGGGTCCGTCCTGAACCAGTACGGCGTGCAGCGACCGACCGGCGATATTGACGCCGAGGATGCTGTCTTTCGGTCGGGAAATGTTCATGGCTAAGTGGGATTCGATCTTTTTTGGTCCTGGCGGCGACTGTCGGCTGCCATTATCCTATTAGTTGCTTCAGGCGTCGCTTGTTGTTGGCGTAATCCATAGCTGTTTCGGCGTTGATCAAACCTTGCTTAAGAAGCCGGGCTAGATCCTGCTCAAGGGTGGTTTGGCCGCTGGCCGTGCTCTCCCACATCATCTGGTAGATTTCTCCCGAGTTGTCGTTCTTGATCGCCGCACTCGACGACGGAGTCATCCAGAGCACCTCCTTGGCCAGGACGCGGCCTCCCCCAACCTTTGGACAAAGTTTCTGGGAGACCACACAACGCAAAACATCAGCGAGGCGGTTACGAACTCGGTCTTGCTCGTCGGGCGGATATTCACCGATGATACGGTCGATGCTTTCGACAGCGGAGGACGTATGAAGAGTGGAAAACACTTTGTGTCCCGAATCCGTGATTTCGATGGCTGCCGAAATCGTTGTCGGATCTCGGAGCTCACCGATCACCACTATGTCCGGGTCTTGTCGAAGGGACTGCACGATTCCCTGCTTGAAGCTGGGCACATCCCTGCCGACCTCTCGATGGCGAACGATGCACTTCTTGGAGACGTGCATGAATTCGATCGGCTTACTGATAACGACGATGTGACCGGCGAAGTCCTTGTTGTTCTCGTCGATGACGGCGTCGAGCGTAGTACTCTTACCGGAACCGGTTACACCAGTCACCAATGTCAAACCGTCCCGCACGTGACGGAACATGAGCCCCTTTTCGATCGCAGGATGAAAATTGAGGGACTTGAGGGGACGCAGTTCGTCCTGGATGGCTCGCATGTTGAGGCCGAGGTCATCGAGATCGAAGTACATCGTTGCACGGAATCGTCGACGCCGCCCGTCCTTGCCCTCGATCGGAAGCTGGTACGAAAGGTCGAGAGACCGCTCGTGCATCAGTGTCTCCGTCTGCGCCTTGCTTAGCAGGTTGAGCAGCAAAACGTTGGCCTCGTTGACGGTGTACTTTCCCATCCCCTCGTCCGGGCGCTTGTCTCCGTCCACGCGGAACCAGACCGATCCGTTGCTGGCCGGTCCGCCCAAGTCGATGTCACTTGCGTTGATCTCGAGCATGTGCTTCAGAAAGTGCTCGACATGGATTCGGAGCGCCGTCCGCTCCTTGTCCTCGAGGGCACGAATCTGCTCAACGAGAAACTCGATGCGCTCATCGCCCATCCGTGAGTAGGGAACCGACTGCGCCACCTCGGAACACACCTTCGGCATGGGAGGAATGAGGGTGGGCCGGCTGGCGACGCGCATGGCTTCCGGCAACTCCGGCGGCGCGCCTGCCTTCTTGACTGGTCCGCGATCAGATCCCGGAGCCGCGGGCTTGCCCGCCTGCTGCTTTTCGTCCTGCTCCGGAAGCTTTCCGGCGCTCTGCATTGCCAGGATTTCCTTTAAACTCGGATTCATCGATTAGGGCGTGGCTTGTTAGCTCTTGGTGGATACGCGTCGCGCAACAGGATGCAAGAAAGGGTGATCTACTACCGATTCACGACTTCGCGAGGACCGGTGGAGTCCCATTTTCGTATCGACCGTAACAAGGGTGCCTTAAGCAACAGTGAGACCGGATTTGAGCCGATTGGACAGGGCCACGAAACCTCCGTCAAGAGACCTTGCGAAATCTCCCGAATGACAAAAAGGCGGCCCCAGGATGTGGAGCCGCCTTTCGAAGTGAATACGTCTGACGGACTATCTTTCAAAGAAGGATATCATCCGTATCCGGTACCCTCCCGGGTTCCCGTTCCAAATCGTAGTCAAGGCCGCTGAGGCTTCGCGATAGTGAAAAGTCGGGTCTCCCTTCAGACTCAATTTGCCGCCGGAGGTTATCGAACCATAGACATCAGCGGTGCCGCCGATCGTGAAGTCGCCCGCACTGTAGAGCTGGCCCCACACCTCGGTGTTGCCATTCATCGTGATCTCATCCGCACTGTAAAAGGCAATGCTGGACTCGTCCGACTCGCCATACCCACTGCTGCCTACACGAGCATTACCCGTAAACGTGATGTCACCCTCGACGAGAAACATCACGTAGCCGTCTACGGTGAGGTCGCCAACCGTCAAGTCCCCATCAACGTGATAGACGAACGGTTTATCGCGAGTACCGCCAGGTGCGTAGGTGCCGGTCAGAGTCGTCGACTCGGCTGAATAACCTGGCTGAGCGAGTTCGAGGTACTCGTCAATTCTGAAGTCGGGCAGGTCTATGATGGAGCCTGAAGCGGTCGCTTTGCCGCCGCCGACGGGGTCAAACTTCGTATCTGCGTGCTTCCCTTTGATTCCATCCACATATGTCCCCTGACCCGCGATGCGCTTCGTTCCTTTTCCGTCCACCGTCAGTTTGCCGTTCGTGTGAAAGTTCGCATCCATTGATGCGTCCGCGTATGAGCTGGCTGCCCCGGCATTACCACTGATACTAAGGTCGTCTTCCGTGAGCACAGCGTAGGACATAAAGTCCGGAGCGCTGTCAGCCATGGTTGGAGCCTCGGCTCGCCGTCGAAACTCGGCCCGGATGCGGTACGCACTTTCATCACTCGACGCGTTGGGGATGGTCCCCGTCGATACAACCGTTGCGAGATCGCCGGAAACGGAGATCGACACGTTGTAGGCGGCACGATCAAACTTACCCTCGAGCCGGCTGGCCGCGAAGGACTCTGCAAGCGCCTGCTTGGCAAGATTGAAGCCGTTGACCGCCGCGCTGCGCGCCAACGTGTCATACTGATGGTTGGCAACTCTTTCAGAGGCCTTGAGAAGGCCCTTCTTGGTGTTGCCTGTATACATGGTGCTGATTACAGCGAATGCTGCGACCGCAATTAGTGCTGCCTTACCCATTGTAGTACGTCTGTCTTGGTCGCGTCCGGCTCGCCTGGCTCATTACTTGTCTCTACCGTGAGCAACGCGGTTTAAAGGAGATTGCAGTTTTCTGGCTTTGATCGGCATGAGTTGCGTGATTGCCGTAATGATTTGCCAATACGGGTATCGGCAATTGTGAACGCAATGTTAAGATGGACGCAACGCGGGCAGGAACTGCAAACAGATAGCCCCCTGCGACCAAGAGCAAGGGGCTACCACTAGTCAGCAGTCAGGCGCGGCTTACGAGGCCGGCGATACTCTTATCTTTCGTTGTAACCATTAAGGCGTAGCGACTGCTCACGCTGCTGCCAATTCTGGGAAAGTCCCGGCGACGGTGAGCGGTAGAAAATCTTGGGGTTGCCTAGCAGGTTCGCACTACCCAGAGTGGCCACACTCCCGTAGATCGTAGGGTTACCATCCAGCGTAACGTCGCCAGCAGCGTAGATCTGAGCGGAAACGTCCACGTTGCCGAGCACTTCGATATCGCCCGAAGCATACATGGCGAAGGAACTCTCGTCGGGGCCGGTGTACCCGCTATCCCCAATCTCCACGTCCCCGGTAAGGACAATATTCCCATCTACCGCAATCATCCCGTAGCCGTTGATCGTGGCCAAGCCCGACCCGTAAACGTTTCCAAGAACGTAGTAGACTGTAGGCGACTCCCGATCCCCGAAATCGTGTGCGCCGTCCAGGATGAAGTCGCCCGGTATCTCGACGACTTCGACGCCATTCGCCTCCAGCTGCGACACCCACGCAAAGCCGTCAAATTCAGGAATCTCCACCGGCACGTCTACACGATAGGCCGTGTCGCCTTCTTTCGAAACGTAATTGGGCTGAAACGCCCTCTGAAGCGACTTGGCCGGATTGGAAGAAGCGTTGTCCATGTAGGTCCCGTAGCCTTCGACGAATACTTTGTTACCGTCGATATGCAGGCTGCCGTTCGTGTGCATGTTCGCGTTCATCTCCCGACCTTCTTCACCGCGGACAAAGACCTCGGTCGTTATGGACCCGCCCAGGTTCAGGGACATGTCGGATACGAGTGCATAGCGCATGAATCGTGGAGCGGAAGGAAGCGAACCGGATTGCGCGATAAACTCTGCAGCCACGGTGTAGGTCTGGTCGTCATCGGAAGCGTTGCTGATGGCGCCCGACGAGGTCACTCGGGCACGATTGCCCGAAACGGCAATGTCGACCGCGTAGTGAGCGTGGTCAAACGATCCATCCATATCGGCTGAGGTAAACGATTCGGCTAACGATTGCTTGGCGAGGTTCAACCCGTTGAGTGCGGCCCCGCGAGCCAGGGCCTCGTACTGATGATTGGAAACTCTCTCCGAGGATCGGAGGCGGGTTTGCTGACTATTACCGTTGTAGAGAGTTGTTGATACTGTGAATGCGGCCAGGACGAGAAGGGTAGCCTTTCCCATGGATCACCTTGGTTACGTCGCGCAAAATACCGGATGATCAGTACTGCTTTCCGAAGCGCAACTGCGTTCAAAAGAAGAGTCTGTATTGAAACGCACGATGGCGGAGAAGAGAGAGCATGCCGCCTAACGAAGTGCTTCAGGGACTATCGGCGATTGGCGGCCGCGATTTAAATCGGACGCGCGTTGGGTAGTGACCCGCCCGCGCTTCGGCCCTCAAGAAAGGCCTTTGGCATTAGCTCATTCCGGACCCAAATCCTTCTCTGTCTCCGAGGGTGATGCCAAGGACGTGGGCAGAGGCAATCGTCCTGTACTGTACTCCCCTTCCGGCCAAAATAGAAAGGGGTGTCTTCGGCTCGCCCTTCCGAAGACACCCCTCAAGCGCAGGAGTGTGCGCCATGGGTTCGAAGATCGTCTACTGCTCGTGGTAGCCGATAATGTGGTGAGAGTACTCAAATGTCTGCCAGAACTGCGTCAGTGCCGCAGATGCAGGTCGGTAGTTGATGTCCGGAGTACCGCTCAGCATCACCTCACCGTTTGTTACAATATTGCCAGTAACGGTTGGCGTTCCCTTCGCAAACACCGAGTTGCCGCCGACAAACATCTGCGCCTCTATGGTCGAACTTCCGCCAAACTCGGCGTTTCCGCTCGTGTAGACCGCAATACTGCTTTCGGTGCCACCCGTATAGCCCGAATCGCCAACGGCCAGGTTGCCATTAATCTTTGTCTTGCCGTCGACTACAAAGATCGTATAACCGTCTATCACTACATCGCCCGTCACCCTGAGGTCGCCGGAGATATGCCAGACGTAAGGATCCTCACGCGTACCGCCGAAATTATAACTTCCACTCAGTTCGACGACCCCGGTCGAGGTGTTATCGACATAGGATTGCCCGTCAGGACCAGCAAAGTTGGCATAGTCGACGTCGGAAAAATTCGGAATCGGTACGGGATCAGCCGCGGTTACACCTGGGAGGCCCGCAGGGTTGTAGTTGGGCGCGAATGAACTCTCCAGGTGCGTTCCAGACGAAGTGCCTGCATAAGAACCGAAGCCCTCCACAAATATGTTTGAGCCATTGACTGATAAGTTGCCGTTCGTGTGGATATTGGCATTCAGTTCCGCGCCCGCTTCCCCGGTGACGCTGATCGACACTGTGGCGCTTCCGGACAGCGTGATGTCACTATCGGTCGCAATCGCATACTGCATCCACACGGGAGGTTCCGGTGGAATTTTGAGCCGGCGCTCCAGCAGGACATTGACGGCGTAGTTTTCCGAGTGCCTGCCTGCGTTGCGAATCGTTCCCACTGAGGCTATCTCAGCGCGATTCTGGTTGACTTTCGACTGAACGGCGTACGATCCACCCTGATGATTTCCCCGTTGGACGCCTGCGTTCCATGTCTCGGAAAGCTTCTGTTTGGCCACATTGATGCCGGCTAGCGCAGCGCCGCGCGAAATGGCCTCATACTGGTTGTTGGAGACACGTCGACGAGTATCCAATTCGGAGGAGCTTCGTACGCCGTTGTAATACGTGCCGAGGGCGATGAAAGTAACTGCGGCAATAGCTAAGGCTTTTCCCATGATGACACCTGGTTGGTCTAATGCGCTATGTAGCGCAGGTCATCCCTGAAAAGCCACGCCCGCGTAGATGTGGACTTCTTAACGTGCAACGCAGGCTCTCGAGTCCGTTGCAGCTTGCCGAGACAGCTGCCTGCGTGTACGCGGGCCAACATGCTGAAGTGCGCGCATGCTGACCGTGCACATTTGTTAATCTCCGTATCGGCGGGGCGAGGCATGAGCTTAAGGGAAACAATTGTGAAGATTCGGCGAAGCGACATGGGGCACCATTGTCGGACGCTCGAGGTCAGTATCGGACGTTCGCGAACTTCTCTAAGCGTACTGGCCGACTTCACAGTATCGTAACGCCTGTCAAGCCTCCCGAACACGGGAACGCGGGGCGAAACTGCGTCCCAGGCTCGGTCCGGCAAGGAATCGACCGGGCTATGGCGTGGACGCGGGCCGAATACGATAGCTGTAGTCTGGGCCTTCGCCTCTACCTCCCCCCTCGCGTCTACTCCGGTACACCTCTACCCGAAGCCGATACGTTTCGGAAGTGCTTGAATTCCCAAAGGCACGACCGATCGACTCGATGCGCGCACGCTCGTCCCTTACCGTTGCCGCCGCGTTATACTTAGCACCCCGGTGCCTGCCCGCAAACAAACGGCTTCGCCACGATTGGGTGAGCCCTTCCTTGGCGACATTCAGGCCAGCAAGAGCAGCACTTCGCGCGGACTGAAGAGGATCTTCAACCACCCGAAGCTCTACCTGAGGCTCCGCGGATTCGGGCGACTCGTTCTTATAGTAGACACCCAAACACACAAACGTGAGAACAGCAATCAGAAGCGACTTCGCCATATCGACCAAGCCCGTTAGGACAACAAGTTCGCGTGTACTACTCCGCCTCATGTATCGACGGATTGCTCGCGAGATTCAAACGGCAAGTGTGACCAAAAGAAGAAGGGACCTCAATCGCTCGAGGTCCCCGCTTCCGGTTGTTCACCAGCCCTTGTGAGGAGAGCTGTGATCTACGCACTACCATTCACTATAGGATGCGAGGTGGGTTGCCGTCGTTTCGACCTCCTGCCAGTTGATGGCCAGCGCCGCAGACGGCGTTCGGTAGTATATCTGCGGGGTTCCCTGGATACTGGCCTCGCCGAACGTAGAAAGCCCGCCGTAGATCGTAGCGTTTCCACCTAGATCTACTCCGACCTCCAGGCCACCATCCGAATAAATTTGTGCCGCGATTTCAACGGTGCCCTCGATTCCTACTGTTCCACCCGCGTAGATCGCGACGGAACTTTCATCCGGGCCGCCGTAGCCAGTGTTGCCAGCTTCGAGGTTGCCGTTGAGCGAAACGTTTCCGTCGACCATATACATGACATACCCGTTAATCTGACTCGACCCTGCAGTCACAAGGTCACCCGTAATATGAATGACCGTGGGGTTGTCGCGCGGACCATAATCGTAGGTGCCGCTCAGCGAGAAATCTCCGGTATGCTCGATGACGTTGAAGCCATTTGCCAGCACCTGGTTCACGTACGCTGTTGCGTCATAATTTGGCAGCTCGACCTTGTCGTCGACCTGATACACGCTGGGTCCCTCGATCGGCTCATAGTTGGGATCGAAAGACGTATCCAGCGCTCTGGCCGGCGAGGCCGAAACCGTGCCGTAGAACGTTCCGTAGCCCTCGACGCGGACGCGGTTGCCGTTGATGCTGAGATCCGCGTTCGTGTGAATATTCGCGTTCAGTTCGCTGCCCTCTTCCCCCTCCAGAAAAACATGCGATGATACGCTTCCACCCAGGTTGATGCTCTGCTCCGAAATGAGCGCGTATTGCAGGAACTCCGGTGCCTCCGGCTGATACTGAACGCCGGTAGCGCCATCAAATTCTGCAAGGATCGTGTAGGAAAGCGGAAGACCATCAGTACCCATCACCGTACCGATACTGGTCACCTTTGCCAGATCGCCCGAGACCGTGATCGAGACATCATACTCTCCGGACTGCGATTCGCCGGACGCCTCAAAGCTGGTGTAGGAGTCGGCCAGCCGTTGGCGGGCTAGCGAGAATCCGGTCAACGCCGCCTCACGGGCCAGCACCTCGTACTGATGATCCGAAATGCGAGCTTCCGTATCGAGGGTTCGCTGATTGCGATCGAGGGTGTAGTAGGCGCCGGAGATACTGAAAGCGACCAGCGCTATCACAGCAACTTTACCCATGGTGGTACACTCCTGTCAATGTTGGAGGACTGGGAATCAAACTTGTTTGGGCGAGAAGTCCGTGTCGGCTTACAGCGCGTTGTCCCTAAGCATCCGAGGCCTGAATGTTGATTGCCAACGCGTGTCACGAATGGTCACCCCTTCACGCGAGTCCACGTCAACCGGAGTCGCCGCAGCGAGGGCAATACGAATTTGCTTTGCATCGCCCGCCGCTGACGCCGGATTGCCTTCCTCGTTCAATACCTGGATGGCCCAGTCGGTTAAGGTGCCGATCGATCCGCCCGTCATATTTCCTTCAACCAGCCGTTCGATCTGATAGAACGTCACGTTTCCCTGGCCCTTGCGATAGCGTTCTCCCGCAATCTTGCGACGATAGGTTACCAAACGCTTGGTTGTGTCCGTCGGGCTGGTCTGAGCGCGAAAGCTGAACGTACCCACGTAGCCGCTCTCACCCCCGCCAGAGTAGCTCGTGTCCTCGGAAAGATTCTCCACCGAGCTCACATTCTGCATGTCTCGCTGAATCGTAGACGTGAAATCGAGCACCTGTTGCTGCAGCATGTAGTAACTGGTCGCTTCAGCGGATGCCAACTGGTTGCGATGATGTGTGGCTACCATCATGAGGAGAATGACTGCTCCTACGATAGAGGCCACAATATTATCAAAGAGAAATTGCATGACTTACGCTCGTAAGTTTGAACTGGGTTTAGCGGCAAGACCCGCCTACCAGCTGCAGCGACTGCCGCATGAGAAAATCTGCGAGAGATAGATCGTGTCCGGCCTAGCGATGTTCTTGGAGAAGACCTTGATCGTGACCTTCTTCAGCTTGGTCGGATAGTTGACCTCGGTCGAGCTGTCTATCGGATCGACGTAGCTAACGATCGCTTCTGCCCGGAAGCCGAGCGTCTTCTCGTTCAGCGTCCTGGTTCGCTCCATAATCGCCCCGTTGAAGTCGTCGATGTCGTTCGCTCCGCCCGACTCCATGTTCTCCTGATTCGACACCTCGGACTGCGACAAGTGCTCAAAGGTCGTTTGATAGACGGAGGTGAGGTCGTTCGAATTGGCAACCGCTCCATCGCGAGTCGCCTCATCAAAAGACATTGAACCGATTTCTTCGAGGACGTCCACCGCGACTCCCGTGGACCGAATTGCCATGTCCTCCTTGACCATATTGAGGCGTGTATTTAACACATTCCGATGCTGGTTAAACGCAAAAAGGGTAGTTACCACCATCGAAAGAACTGCCAGCATTGTCTGTGGCATTGTTAAACGACCATTTTACATTGGTTTAAAGCTGTAATGATGTTACTTGCTCAAATCTTTTTGCAGACCTGACAGTGACGGTTATCGGCGATTGCGAATAAACCTTAAATCGGGATTGAGAACCGAGAAGGGTCCGTCGCTGTCGTGAAACAGACCTCCGGCAAACAAAAAAAAGCCCGGGAGCGCGAGCCCCCGGGCTTTGATCGTCCGTTGCTTCCCCATCACTTATTCCACTGCATCAACGAACAAATCAGACTTGTCTTCAGCGATACGGTCCCTCGCTTCGTGATAGGACACGAGGGTATACAACTCCGGATCACCGTTATTCCAGATCTGGGCGAGCGCAGGCGAAGCTTTTACATAGTTCATGTTGGGCGTGCCCTGAAGTTGAGCCGTACCCCGAGTGGTGACGGTGCCGTAGATCGTCGGCGTACCCGTCACCTTGTAGTCTCCGTCAGCAAAGAACTGGCCGTAGATGTCGACGTTACCCGAGAAGTTGACGTTACCGCTGGCGTAAAAGGCCATAGTACTCTCCGTGCTCC
Organism: Rhodothermales bacterium; assembly: GCA_041609895.1. Classification (GTDB taxonomy): domain Bacteria; phylum Bacteroidota; class Rhodothermia; order Rhodothermales; family JABDKH01; genus JAHHLP01. The sequence goes on along the minus strand of JBFIPX010000048.1, from coordinate 6,422 downwards.
CTTCGGCGGCCATTCCGGCCGACACGTTACCGGACATATTGATGTTGCCCTCGACCATGAACATCACGTAGCCGTTGAGCACGGTACCGCCAGTCGCCTCCAGGTCGCCGTTGATTACCCATACGTACGGGTCCTCCCTCGTACCACCGAGATTGTATTCTCCCGAAAGAGTCGTCGGGCCGCTTACCATGTCCGGGACGACGTTGTCTATGTAGGCGTCTACCGAGAACTGAGGGATCTCGATCTCCGACACCTCGAAGACCGACGAGCGGTCCAGTTCGTTTTCCACGGGGCTGAACGAAGACTCGAGGGCTCCATCCGGATTGGATGAGGCGCCCTTTGCGTGCGTGCCGAAGCCGGAGACTTTCACGTTATTGCCGGTTACCTTCAGGGTGCCGTTTGTATGAACGTTGGCATTTTCTGCGTCGGCAAAGGCGGCGAGCGCTACGTCCGGCGATCCAGCCAGTTCGAGTCCACCATTCGAAAGCAACGCATAGTCGAGAAACGGAGGTACGTCTGTCGCGGTCGCGGTCGGGTTGCGCTCGTATTCCGCGTAGATCTTCCACACGATAGGCATCGAGCGGGAATCGTTCATGCGCCCCTGCGACTCGATCCGATACCGCGAACCGGCCTTGGAGAGCACGCTTCGGTAGGAGCCATCTGGTAAATCACCCGTAATCAATGATGCTTCCTCCTCCTCGGCCATGTCCTGACGTGCCAGCGCAAATCCGGTCTTGGCGGCTTCGCGGGCGAGCGTCTCGTACTGGTAGTCCGCCTTCTGCCCGTTAACCTCGACCATGCTCTTATAGCGCGCCGAGTTGTAGTACGCGAAAGAGATGCCGAAGGCGGCGATCATTACGAGTAGTCCTTTGCCAAACATTAATTTTACCTTCTAAGACCTAATTGATTGTTTCTTACGAGTGAGCAGTCATTACCACGCGCAGCGAACGCCGCACGAGAGCACTTCCGATATGCGAATTGTATCCGGCCTCGCAAGCCCGTCCGGAACGACTTTGACGGTAACCTTCTTGAGCCGCGTCGGATAGCCGACCGTCGTCTGGCCGTCCATCTCTGACACATAGGCTACCAGCGTGCGAACCTCAAAGCTGGACTCAACGCCGTTCACTTCGCGCTTCTCGTCCTGGATCAATCCGTGATAGTCATTGACGTCGTCGAGAACAGAGGCGATTGACACCTCGGTGATCGGATTCAGCAAGGCGCTGCTCGCAATCGCTCCCGTTACGGTCGCCTGGTCAAACGCCTTTGCGCCGATCTCTTCCAGCTTGTCGGTCGCAACTGCGGTCGAACGCACCGCGAGGCTGCCGCGAATTGAATTCATGCGCTGCTCGAGGACGCTCCGGTGCTGCTGGAACGAAACGAGCGACGCCATGGCCATTGCGATAACTGCGATGAGAGTCTGAGGCATTGCCGTAGAACGTTTACACGGATTGTGATGAGGCCGAACTTGTCCGGCAATCCATGTGAACCCAAACGGCATACCAACTGTCGCGGCCCTATCTACGAGAGGGGGTGTCTACCTCGCGACTCCACACGAAAAGGACGAAAACGCCGCGATAAGGGACTTTTGGCGACTTGCGGATTCGCAAATATTGTCCAGGTCGCAATTTGGATGTCGACCGAAGATCTGTTCCAATTTGAGACAATTGTCTCACACAGACACCGAGCGGTTACCCACGGGCGAACTCGACTCAGGCAACCCATCGATCGAATTCGGCGGAAGAAAAAGGCTACCTTACCCTCGAGGTCCGCGGCGGCAAAACTCCTCGCAAACCTCGGTCGAGGACCCACTTCGATTCGCTCGACGTGACCTCGCACGCTGGATGGTCACGTGTTTGTGGACGGGGTACATCCGGAGCAGTGGACATTGCCTCGTGGCGACACAATAGACGCCGCAGCGATTACAGTTTGATGGCCGAGGCGCGCGGACGACCGTAGGCTACTCGCTGGCGGTTACGCGGACCATCTCCTCGACCGTCGTCTCGCCCATCTTGACGAGCTCGCGGGCGGAATCCTCCAGCGTCAGCATACCCTCGCTGACGGCGAGGTCTCGAATCGAATCTTCGTCAATACTCTCACCGGACTCAACGATCATGTGGCGGATTGCCTGCGAGAAGTATAGCGTTTCACACATCGCGCGCCGACCCTTATAACCGTTACCGTTGCAGGTTCGGCACGAACGGTCATTAACGGCCGTGTAGAATGTGGTCTCGGCCAACTCATCTTCGGTGAATCCAAGCGACTTAAGTAGAATCCCGTCAGGGTTTTCATTGACCTTCCTGCACGTAGGGCACACGTTACGAATAAGTCGCTGTGCAACGACCAGGTTGATGGCGTACGAGAGCAAGAACGGCTCGATGCCCATTTTGTATAGCCTGCTGACCGCGCTGGGTGCATCGTTCGTGTGCAGGGTCGAGAATGTCAGGTGGCCCGTGTTCGCGAGCTTGATGGCCAGCTCCGCCGTATCCTTGTCGCGCATCTCACCGACCATCACGATGTCAGGGTCATGTCGCAGGATGGCGCGGAGAGCCTGCTCCAGGTTGAGCTTGTTGTTCAGTTTGATCTGCCGAACCCCCTTGATGATGTATTCGACGGGATCCTCAACGGTGAGCACGTTTACCTCTGGCGTAACTACCTGGTGCAACGCCGCGACGAGCGTGGTGCTCTTTCCAGATCCGGTCGGGCCCGTCAGGATGACCATTCCGTGTGGCTGCCGAATCGCCTTATCGAACTTGGCCAGCGCGACATCCAGCATACCAAGCTTTCGAAGATCGGTCAGGACCTTGCGGTCGTCCAGGATTCGGATGACGATGCTTTCGGCGCGCACGTCGGCTCGCTCGGTTGCAATCGGAAGCACAGAGACACGAAATCGGATTAGAGCATCGTCGATACGCCGCTGAACAAAGCCGTCCTGAGCGGCGTCGCGCTCGAACCGGTCGACATTGGTCGAGTTGTCCTTGACGACGGCGAGGAATGCTTCCGGATGAACCTTCTCCTCCGTATGCCACTTCTTCAGCCGTCCATCCACTCGAAAATGAATCTCCACCTGGCGCCTGGCATTTGGAAAGATGTGAATGTCGGATGCACCTTGCCGAACCCCTTCGACGAGTGACGCTTCGAACAGGTTGATAAGCGTCGATCGAGAGATCTCCGCCTCGAGAGCATCTTCGTCTATCAACCCCTCCTCTTCCTCGTAGTTGGTGCCGAGATCCATCGCAAAAGGATCGTCGGTCATCCGCTGCAGATATTCGTTCTGCTTTGGGAAGAGATCGGCTATGATGCCAACAATTTCGCTCTCCGAAGCATACCGGATCTCGAAACGGCCGATTTTCAGTTCCTGAAGAAACCGGTTCAGTTCGGGTCTTGCAGGGTCGTGCGACGCGAAGATCAGCCTGTGACTTCCACCCCTTCCGACCTCTGCCTCGTATGGGATAGCCTTCAGTTCCAGTAGTTCGTCCCGCTTCTCGTCGCCGAACGTATTCATAACGAGCCGGACGAACTCAGGATTAGGCTTTCCGTCGCCGATTTCTGCAGTCGGAAATGCGTAAACCTTGGCCGCTTCCGCGTAGATGGCGTCACGATTGACCGAGGGCACTAGTGCGAGGACGCGCCAAAGCACTTCGCGAGGATGCTGCTTCGCCAGCTCCTTCGCCTGATCGACCTGCTCCGAGGTGACGACCTTCTTCCTGAGAAGCATTGACACGACACGATCACGCGGGAAAGCGCCAGGCAAAGCCTCCTCATCGACAAAAGCAGGATCTACCTCCGGCAAGTCCTCAGTATCGGACGCTGCCTCGGGGTGATCCGGCATCCCAGGCGAATCACCCCGGGCGTCCGAAGACGACGCCGAAACGTCGTCTAGACTTAGTGCTTCGCTCGGAGATTCCAACTCCTCTCCGATAACTCCCGAATCGGATAGTGCGGAGTCACCCTTTGCTGGTTCGGGAATTTCTACGGCCCGCTCTTCCGCCTTGCGTACTGCGGCGTCTGTAATCTCATCGGTCAGCGAATCGATCTCATCCTGGATGAATAGAGACGGATCCTGCATGATGAGATCCCATAGGTCGCTGCCCTCCACCTCATCTTCAGCAACGCCGGCGGCGTCAAGAGCGCTTTCGATTTCATCCAGCTCCGCATCATCCAACAATGCATCGAGGTCTTCCACATCTGATGCACCGAGGTCGAGAAAATCAGGATGCACTTCCTCCTCTCCGGCATCACCGTTGTGGTGTTCCTGCGATGGCCGGTCAGGTGCCTGCGGCTTCCACCGGTCCGGTGTCTCTTCGTACGAATGGGATGCGTCGTCCACGGAACTACAGGTTCTCTTGGTGGGAATGAGATTCGGTCACGCTTTCGCCTATACGCCCATGATGTCGGTGCTGGAGGGCGAGATCAACGCAATCTCGGAGGATATTACGGTCAGGAAGCAGATTGCGATCGTGATGATGATCGCCACAATGGTCTGAATCCCTTCTACAGCCTCCTTGAGCTTTAGCGTTGTTTCGGCTTCATAGTAGTCGGCCATCTGCTGCGCGCTGGAGCGCACGTTACCAGTCTCCGAGCCGCTGCGAAAGCGGGCCAGGGCCATCTGCGTGAAGACACCGCTGGCCTCCATGGAACGAACCAGTTCGGCACCCTGGGCAACCATCATGGGAACGGTGATCGTCTTGACGCGATGCTCCATGTACGAGTTACCACAAGCCTCGGCCGCGATCTTGATGACGCTGATGTTATCACCACTACCCGAATAGAGGACGGAGAATACGCGGCAGAAAATCTCGATGTTGAGCTTGTGCAACAGAGTCCCGATCACCGGAATTCTGATCAGATTCTTATGGATCCAGAACTTGCCTTTCTGTGATCGGGCGAAAACAAACAGCCCGGCGCCCACGGCCACATGGAGCCCAAGGACCCACACGTAGTTTCGGTCGAGCCATTTGGAGAACTCGAGCGTCTTGGCCGTCATCGGTGGAAGTTCGATGCCGAAGCCCTCAAACAACCCGGCCGTCTGCGGGAAGATGTACCAGACGTACCAGACGAATGCTGCGATCAGTACCAACACGGTTATGGCTGGCGTGATCATTGCGCTTCGGATACTCTTCTTGAACTCGTTCTGTCGTTCAAGAAAGCGCGCCGTCGCCTCGTAGATCTCCGCCATGTTACCACTGCGTGAGGCGATCCCCAGCATGTAGGCAGTGAACTTGCCGAGCATGTGCTGGTGCTTCATGAAAGCTTGCTGCGCCTCCATACCGCTCTTGAGGTCGGCATTCAGGTCTCGGATGACCTGTTTGAGGCTGTTGGACGACACGTCGTTGACGAGCAGGTTGAGCACCTCGTCGAACGGGAGCTTCTCCTTCAGGAGGTTGGCCGCGAGACGCACAAACATGATCATGTCGTTGCGCGGAGGCTTTCGCTGAATGTCGAGGAACTTCTTCTGGACCTTCAGAACCTCCAAGCCCATCTTACTCAGGGCCGAGGAAATTTCCTCCTGGGAGAACGCCTTCTGCTCTCCGTCGACAATCTTGCCGTTCGGGTGACGGACCTTGTAGAAGTAGACGCTGCGCTCCTGGACGCCACCCGGCCGAAACTTGTGCTTCTCTGCCAGACTTTCGACTTTCTGCTTCGCAACGCGCTTCGACTGCGCAAAAACGGTCCCCTGTACTGGCTGGCCGTTGCTACCTAGACCTGTAAACTTGAATTCCTTGACAGCCATCGACGGTGGGATGCTTGAGGTGGAACTTGCAGGGACTATTCAATTGTAATGGAACCATCATAGGCGACCGCCGTCGAGTCGATGCTATAGTCGCGGATGTAGGTCCGCACGCCGATCTCAGGATAGTTGGTGCTCACGGCAGTTATCTGCAGCTCGTTGGTGGTCGCCAGCGTAATCTTGAAGGTTCCGTTGTGAGTCGCTTCTCCCAGGAAGAGCTTCTTCATGCCGTCGGTTGCGAGTCCCGCATAGCTGGCGTTTCCACCCGCGTAGGGGTCTCTCTTGGTCTTCCAAAAGACGGCTTCGGAAGCAATCGAGAGATTGCGGCTGATCAGGGTATCGGCCTCACTTTGCTTGAGCTTAGTCTCGGCTGCAGAAAAACCGGCCATGATGGCGAAGGCGACCACGATCAGCGAGATGACGAGAAGTAGCAGTTGTTGCTGGCCCATGACGATCCTCTAAAGCGGCATGCAGGGTTGGCGATCGCTTGCTGATGACGAATTGGCGCGCCGCACCGTATGCGGCCTCTTTGCACGGCTACCATTCCGATCACATTCGATTCGAAAGTCGACGGAAAGAGACAGCGGCATCCCCGCAGGGCCGAGCCCTCACAGAGATGCCGCTGTAGTCAAACCGCCAGGTTGAAGCGGTGCCAACTACTTTCGAACAGGGATTAGCTGCCCGCGTAGTCGGT
>JBFIPX010000047.1:0-19948 GCA_041609895.1 Rhodothermales bacterium | reverse complement strand
GCCCTACTGATTGTGATGATTTGTTTCCGCAAAGTCTACCACCTCGAAGCTTATCTGCGGGAAGTGCACTTCCGATATCTCGGCACCTTGCTGCTGATAATGTCGCTGCTATGGTTCTACTTCACATTCTCTGAGTACCTCACCGGAGTTTTTGGATCAGAGCCTCATGAGATGGAAATCATCCTTTACAAGTTGACAGGACCGTACGCCTTCCTTTTCTGGAGTATGGTCCTCTGCAACTTCCTGATCCCGGTAGTAATTCTCTCGTTTCGGCGGCTCAAGACTATCCCCGGAATCCTGATCGCGTCGATCGCGGTCGTCATTGGAATGTGGCTCGAACGGCTGATCATCGTTGCTCCGTCGTTGGCCAATCCGAGATTTGAGATTCCGGTCGGCGTCTATGTCCCCACCCTGGTGGAGTGGGCGCTCTTCGTGGGTGGGCTAAGCGTTTTCGTGCTGGGTTTTGTCGTCTTCGCGAAGTTCTTCCCGTTGGTGTCGATCTGGGAGATCGAGGAAGGGCGTGAAGATAGTGTCCAAGCCGTGAAAGAACGTGTCCAAAGTTATCTCCCGGATGTTGAGGAGCCGGAAGTCTCTGCAAGTCCGGATACAAATGAGAAATAACGAATTCGAGGCGATGAGTCGAGTCTGAAAATGTTCGACGATGAAGCTAAACGGCGAATGATCTTTGGCCTGCAGGTAGGCAGTTTCCTGCTGATATGGCTGTTCGTGATCGGTATCGCCGTGTGGATTATCAACCTGGTCGTTCTTTCGGTCGAGTTGCAGGATGCCATCGGGGCTACAGCCGCAATTAGCATTGTGGCGATTCCTGTTTTCTTTACCCTGGCCGGAGTGTTGACCTACGTCTTCGTCGGGTTGCAGCGGGAAGAGCGACGGGTGCGATCACGCAAGGACTCCAATGTTAGCTTGCCGGTTGTCGCGCTGATCACAACGTTCATGGCCGTGGCACCTGGAGTGGCCCAGACTTCGCAGCTTCCTTCGGACATACTTGGCGGCAGAATAGTGTTCGAGGAGAAGGGTTGTATCGCCTGCCACGCCATCGGAGGTTACGGCGGGGTCACCGGGCCCGACCTGAGTGAAGACCGGTATTACGGTAGCTTCATGCAGCTTGCTTCAGATGTCTGGAACCACCTTCCTGACATGAATCGAAATCGACGCAAGCTTCAGCAGCCACCGTCAAGGCTGACGGCTGATGACGCCCTGAGTCTGTTCGCGTTTTTGTACTCGCTGCGATATCTCGGGGAACCGGGTAGCGTAGTCCGCGGGAAGGTGCTCATGAACACGAAAGGCTGTACCGGCTGTCACACGATTGGGGGGCAGAACAGACGTGCAGGACCGGACCTTGCTTCTCTTGAGAAGTTTGCGTCCCCCGTGTTTATGGCACAAACGATGTGGAACCATATCCCGGAGATGCTGCCTGAGATCACCGCCTCTGGTAACGACTTCCCGCAGCTAGAGGGTGGAGATATCGTCGACATGTCATCATTCATCCGGGCCGGCTTTCACGAGGGGTCAGTGTTACGCATGTCGCCGGGAGATCCCAATCGCGGCAGGGAAGTTTTCGATACGAAACGATGCAGCCAATGTCACCAGAATGGTGGCGACGCGTTCAGCCCCGACCTTGCCGGAAGCGTGAGCCGAAAGGGCGTTGCTGAGATCGCGGCCCTGATGTGGAACCACGGTCCGGAGATGGCGGAGTACATGGCTGAGAAGGCTATTGACTGGCCTCGGTTCGAGGGAACCGAAATGGCCGACCTGATTGCCTTCATGTACTTCCTTGGCTTCGAAGACGATTCGGGCAATGGTGCTGCTGGACAGCAGATAATTGTCGACCGTGGATGTTTGGATTGCCACGAGACCGACGGTCACGGCCGCGCACGTAGCTTTGCATCGATTGGGCGAATTGACAGCCCCGCGCGAATGATCGAATTGATGTGGAATCATGCCCAGGCCATGGAGGACAAATTGCTGGTTCGAAATGAGGACTGGCCCAAACTGACGAAGCAGGAGATGCAAGATCTTTACGCCTTTCTGAGCGGCCTGTCGAAAAACGCACGCGAAGACTAGTCGGACGGAATGCGACCTCCCGCCGTAAGAAGTTTGCTTACACGAGTCGTGCCTCTCACGCCTACATCTTGGTTCGGGTCTTCCGCACTAGATTTACCCTTTAACATCGCTGGTGGAGCAACTTTTAACATCGCTGGTGGAGCAAGTTGAGATTCTCACGAGAGAGAGCTATGATGGTCGTCGTTCAAGGAATCATGCTCAAGCCCTATGGGTAAGTCCCGCAGAAAGTTTTTGAACCTCGTAATCGCCGGAGGCGTGATCGGTTGGATCGGAAGCATCCTGTATCCCATGGTCAAGTTTCTTACTCCACCGGCGCTTCCGGAGGCGAATGTGAACGCGGTCAAGGTGGGCATGGCCGAAAACTTCCCTGTCAATAGCAGCCAGATCGTCAAATTCGGGCGTACACCAGTACTTCTCGTTCGTCTCGACAGCGGCGACTTCAGAGCCTTTGAGGCCACCTGCACACACCTTGACTGCACCGTGCAGTACAGATCCGACAAGAAAGACATATGGTGCGCCTGCCACAACGGCGTCTATGATCTGCTCGGTCGAAATGTGTCGGGTCCGCCGCCGCGTCCGCTTGAGCAGTTCGTCGCTAAGCAGGTCGAGGGCGAAATCGTTGTCTCGCGGCTGGAGGCCTAGGTAAGTGGAGGTAAGGCGCAGTCAAAGACTATTCGCCTGGATCGATGAGCGGTTCAACGTGAGCCCGCTCATCGATTTCATGAGGAAGAAGGAGGTGCCAATTCACCGCCACACCATCTGGTACTATATGGGCGGGGTGTCCCTGTTCCTCTTCCTGGTTCAGCTTTTCACTGGCATACTTCTTCTTCTGTACTACCAGCCCGGTGAGGCGAGTGCCTACGAAAGCATTCGGTTCATCATGAACAAGGTGCCTTTTGGTTGGCTCTTTCGATCGATTCACAGCTGGGGCGCCAACCTGTTCATTCTGTTCATCTTCGTCCACATGTTCAGCACGTTCTTCACCGGCGCGTACCGGAAGCCGCGAGAACTCACGTGGGTGACAGGTTTTGTGCTGCTCGTGCTTGCGATGGCTTTCGGTTTCAGCGGCTATCTGCTTCCGTGGAACGAATTGGCGTTCTTTGCGACGAAGGTAGGGACCGATATCGCCGGCGTACTCCCGCTGGTGGGTGATGCGATCAAACTTGTACTGCGCGGAGGCGAAGACGTTACGGGCGCCACCCTGACGCGCTTCTACGCATTTCACATTGCTCTGATACCCGCGATCTTCACTGTCTTTCTCGGCGTCCACCTTCTCTTCGTGCAGCGACAAGGGATGCACGAACCGGAATCTGTGGCTGGGCTTCCCAACGAGCGAAAGAAGATGATCCCTTTCTTTCCAAATTTTCTCCTGAGAGACGTTTTCGCTTGGCTTATCGTTCTAAATGTGCTGCTTTTCCTTTCGGTCTTCTTCCCTTGGGAGATCGGGGTCGAAGCGGATCCGTTCGCGCCGGCGCCACCGGGTATCCGGCCCGAGTGGTATTTCATGTTCATGTTCCAGACTCTGAAGTTTATTCCGGCGCATGTTCTCGGCATTGAGGGAGAAGTTCTGGGTGTTCTCGCGTTCAGCGTAGCGGGACTCGCGTGGCTCCTGGTTCCGTTCTGGGAGATCCGCGAGAAAGGCAGCGGCCGACTCAAACCGATGGCGTTGATCGGCTTCCTGGCTCTGGCTTTCATCATCGTCATGACCATCTTTGGTTATCTCGTATAAATGGGTATTTAAACGTGATCCAGAGACAGATACCATATCTAATTGTTCTTCTGCTGTTCACCGGCCTCCTTAACCTGGCGGCCGCTCAGGACATTCCTGAAGGTTTGCAGGAAGACCAGTGTGTCGTCTGTCATGTTGATCTCGAGGCGCTTCCAGAGGGATTCGTCATGGACAACGTGCACATGAGGCCGCGGATCTCGTGTTCAGGCTGCCACGGCGGAGACCGGACGATCGATGATGACGAGCTAGCGCACTCAGGTGACTTCGTCGGCGCGCCCGATCCAGTTGCGATCCCACAGTTCTGTGGGAGTTGTCACTCGGACCTTGCGTACATGCGCGAGTTTCAGCCGAGCGCCTCTACGGATCAGGTATCCCAGTACTACACGAGCAGCCATGGACAGGCTCTCAGGGAGGGGGACGAGAACGTAGCGACGTGCATTAGCTGTCATACTTCACACGCCATCTTGCCGGCCTCCGATGGCCGCTCCAGGGTGCATCCGTTCAACGTACCAGCTATGTGCAACTTATGCCACGGCGACGCCAGTCTAATGGCGGAGTACGGTCTTCGGACGAACCAGTATACAGACTTCGCCGAGAGTGTCCACGGAACGGCTTTGCTCGAAAAACGGGACACGGGAGCGCCCGCCTGCAACGACTGTCATGGAAACCACGGGGCCATGCCGCCGGGAATACAGTCGATCGAAAACGTGTGCGGAATATGCCATGTCAACAACGCGGCATATTACGAGTCGTCACAGATGGCCATTGCATTCGCAGACGAGGGACTACATGGATGCGAGGAGTGCCATGGTATCCACGACGTGGCCAAGGCGTTCGACGACATGGTAGGTGTGGGAGACGAATCCGTTTGCATAATGTGTCACGACGAGGGAGACAGAGGCTATGAGGTCGCCGACTCAATTCATACCCAACTCGTAATGCTTAAGAGCGTACAGGATTCTGCTCAGGTTCTGTTGGAACGCGTCCAGAATATTGGAATGGACGATGTAGAGATTTCCTTCAGTCTACGCGATGCCAAGGAGGCGCTGATCCATGCGAGAACGACAGTACATACGTTCGAACCTGAAAAAACGGGCGAATTGACCGATAAAGGAATGGAGGCTGCGCGGGCAGCGATAGCCATCGCGAACAGCGAGATCGAAGGCTTTCGATTTCGGCGATTCGGCTTCGGAATCGCGACGTTGTTCATTAGTATCCTGACCGTAGCGCTTTTCTTTAAAATTAGAGAAATTGAGTCCAGCAGAGCGAGTTGAATGGTCCGGCATTTGTTGCTGCTCAATTAGACGGTGAAATTATCCGACCCATTCAAGGCGAAGGAATCAGATGAGAAAGTTGATATTGGTAGCGCCCCTACTTGTTGTCGCTGCGAGTTTCATAATCGTAGCGGCCGTTCAGGGGCCGATCGATGTGGCTGATGAAACCGACGACGTCGGATTGGTTCGTGTCGTTGAAGATGTCGAGTTCGTCGGCGCGGCCAAATGCAAAACCTGTCACCGCAAACCCGAGTCGGGCGAGCAGTATCCCAAGTGGGAGGAAAGTCGTCACTCGAAGGCCTTTCAGACTCTTGCTACCGATGAAGCCAAGGCAATAGCGGCCGAGCGAGGAATCGACAATCCACAGGAGTCGGCCGAGTGTCTCCAGTGCCACGTCACCGCGTACGACGCTCCAGCCGAACTCCTCGGCGCGAAGTACTCGGTCGAGGACGGGGTAGGATGTGAATCGTGTCATGGTGCAGGCGGCAACTACTTCAAGAAGAGCACGATGAAGTCGATCACCGCGGGAGAGATCGAGGGTTCCTCTGTGGGCCTCATGACACCCGACGAGACGACCTGCACAGGCTGTCACAATGAAAAGAGCCCGAACTTCAAGGGTTTTGACTTCGACGAGTATTGGGCCAAGATTGCTCACCCGATTCCGGAAGAGACAAAGGCGGCCTACAAATAGGAAGGCTGATTGATAAAGGGGGGATCTTTTGTGCATAGGAGATGGCTGTTGACGGCCGTGGTGGGGTTTGCTTTGGCGGGCCCCGCCTACGGTCAGTTAGTGCTACAGGGTACGACCGATTCCTATCTCTATGCTTTCGAGACGGTCGACAGCGAGCAGCAGCTGGATTTCTACCAGGGCCTTCGTCTGCGCGCGTGGTCAAAGCAGGCTCCGCAGCTCAAGCTCCGGACGTCCTTTCGTGTAGCTCGACGGGGCGACCCCTCCGACTGGGAAAGTCGCCTGTACAACGCCTACTTCGACTGGAAGCCGACGGGCGATGTCAACGTGCGAGCCGGTCGGCAATTTCTGTGGCGTGGCGTGATCGTTGGAACGGCGGACGCATTGAGCGTTAGGGCCAAGCCGCATGCGCGAATCGAGACGCAGGTCGTTGGCGGTCTTGAGGTGCCGCGCGGGCGCGACTTTGAGTTAGGCTCTACCGACGCCGGTTACGTGTTGGGTGCGTACAGTTCCGGACGACTTGGCCGGACCGCGAAGCTCGACGTCAGTTACTTTCAGCGCGTTCGTTCGGAAGCCCTCGTCTGGCAGCTCGCAGGCGCGGCACTTTCCGGTCAGGCTGTACCGGGCCTCTTCTATCTCGCTCAGTTCGACTACAACCTCAAGTCGTCCGACTATCAGCGGCTGCGACTGCGCGCCATGTACACGGTTGACCGGTGGACGCTCTCGGGAGAATTTCAGAGCCAGAAGCCGGAGGTGTTCGAGGACTCCTTCTTCAACGTGTTCAGCCTCAGCGCCTACAACCAGGTCAGGGCGGGTGGCTACTACCGTATTGGCCAGTATCAATTGGGGCTGCAGAACTACCTGACGCTCTACGACGAGGGAGAGGCCGGCAACGAAGTGCTCGCCTCTTTGTCGGCTCGATGGGGTACGGTGGGGGTCGTCTACCGTACCGGATTTGGCGGAGACCGGATCGGACTATATGGAGCGGCTCAGTACGAGATTGCGCGCGGCGTTCAGGCCCGAGCGTCAAGCAGTTACTACAACTTCCAGCGCTATACGGCTGATTTCGATGAGGACGCCACGTCCTTCTCCGCCGGCCTTCGCATTACACCGGTCCGCAACCTGATGTTTGACGCCGAGGTGCAGGAGAGTCTGAACAGCCTCTACGATAACGACCTGAGAGGGCTTTTCCGTATCGTGTATAACTTCTCGACCATTTAATTTCCCAAAGGCCTTCAGAACTCAACAATCGTACGTGAATTGACCGGTCGAACCACCATCTCACGCTACAGGACGCTGCTCACGCTACTGGGCTCTCCGCTCGTCCTGGCGTTTGTGTTTCAAGCGAGGGCGCCAGGGCTGCAGCAGGCCGGGATACCGTCAGGAAACGGTCTGAATTTCGATCATGTCCTGCACGTGGAAGACGTCGAGCTGCTTTGTGACGATTGTCATTCGGGTGTCGAGGCGAGCGTTTCCGGGCTCGACGATCTCCTCCCGGACAAGGATGTGTGTGCAGATTGCCACGAGGTGGACGATGATGACGAGTGCGGCACGTGCCATACGAACGTCGACGAAGCCGCTGCTCTGGAACGCATCACGACCTACAGCGAGAAATTCTCCCACCAGCGCCACCTGACAAATGGACTGGAGTGCAACGACTGTCACGCCGCCCTGCTACAACCGGACATGGTGGAGGTCGAGGCAATCCCGACCATGGTGGGTTGCCTCGACTGCCACGAGTCACAGTCGGTGACCCAGGAGTGCTCGAGCTGCCATCTGGCCGACGCCGTGCTGCTTCCGGAGACCCATGCCGGTGATTTCCTCCACACACATGGAATCGTCGCTCGCCTCGATGCGCATGAGACGCTCAGCCGCATGCAGTGCCAGACCTGTCATGAGCCGAGCTACTGTCAGGATTGTCATGAAGGGGATAACGTGGACCGAACCACGCATCCGCTCAACTACGAGTTCACGCACGCGCTGGATGCTCGAAACCTTCAGCCGAACTGCTACACGTGCCACGCCGATGTGACTTTCTGCGGGGATTGCCACGCCGAGAACCAGGTGCTGCCGCAGACTCACCGGCCCGGTTGGGCGATACCCGGTGATGGAGGCCTGCACCGCTTTGAGGCGTCTGCCGATTTGAACTCATGCATATCCTGCCACCAGGACGATGCGGCGACCACATGCGGCACGTCCGGTTGTCACGATTCGCAATTTGAAGACGATTAGACGATTGAAATTCCTCTCCAACAGACTCATCTCAACTGTCTTTTTGGCGGCTGCCGTTACGATCGCCGGCTGTGCCGACACGTCCGAGTTTCTCACTGAGAGAACGCATCCGGAAGGCTGGCTGAATTCGTCATCCCCAGACTTCCATGGACTGCTCGTGTTGGAGAGTGTGCGTAAGGCGGTAAGCTGTCAGTCCTGTCACGGCGAGGACTACTCGGGTGGGACTGCGAACGTCTCGTGCGCAAGTTGCCACGCGGCCTATCCGCACCCGGAAGGATTCGCTGTGCCGTCGAATCCCATGTTCCACGAGGCGTTTTTCCAGGAGACGCTCAACTGGGATCTAACAAGTTGTCAGTCGTGTCACGGTGAAGAATACGACGGAAGGGGAGGTGTAGACCCTGACGGGCCAGGTATGGCCGCGAAGAACTGCCTCAGCTGCCACAGGGAGGACGACGGTCCCGAAGACTGCAGCACGTGTCACGGCGGGTCAGAGAACTTCGCGCCCCCGCAGGACCTCTCGGACGGCGAAGCTACCGACGAGCGCGGCGTCGGCGCGCACCAGGCGCACATCGCTAGCGCCATCGCGGACCTGGGTCTCGAGTGTTCGCACTGTCACGTCAATCCGGACGATTATTCCGATGCAGGTCACGTCCTGCAGGATGATACGCCGGGAATGGCCGAGGTTGTATTCGGCCCGCTGTCAACCCGTAACGGCGAGTTGGACGTTACCTACGACGTGAATTCGCTGACGTGCGGCAACAGTTACTGCCACGGCAACTTCGAATTCTCGAAGGCGGAAAGCTCAAACCAGTTTGCCTACGCCGAGGACTTCATCCGGGGCAATAACGCTGCCGTGATTTGGAACGAAGTGGGCACGGGCCAGGCGGATTGCGGCACGTGCCACGGTCTTCCTCCGACCGGCCACATCTCCGGGTCAGCATGCAACAACTGCCATGGCAGCGTAGTCGACGCCAATCTGAACATCATCGACAAGACGCTGCACATTAACGGCGAAGTCGATGTCTTCTAGTCTGACAGCTTGGTCTTTCCTGTCGAACGATGTCCTGAAATCGGTACTGTTGTGCCCGACAGCTTCCGTACAGCTATCCCTGACGTAAAGGGTTAGGCAAACCTGTTCTCTCTGCTGTTGCCCAGATCCGTTCTTGGGTTTTCTCTGTGTTCACAACGATTGCTTATCACAGTGGAATGGCGCCGCGAGAGTATCCATGAGAGGCTTGCTGCTTGCGACGGTCGTCTCGCTCTTCATCTGCGATGCCAGAGGTGTGTTGGCACAAACTTCGTCCGCCAATTCGCCCCGGGTTGTCGCTACGGATTTCGTTGTCGTACACGTTTAGCCGGACCGAAGGGCGGTTCGCTTACGTCGCAAGCGATTCGATCGGGACGAAGGGGATTCGCAAAACGAATCCCGGACTCGAGAATGCCGGTGAGCCAGCTCTCAATGATCAGGGCGACCTAACGAAACGATGGCAGGGTATCAAACGACGGGTGCTCAATGATTGTCTTTACGGGACTACCCAAGGCTGGAACTTCTTACCTTAGAAGTGTTCTGCTGTCGCCGATCATTCACATGTCGTCCACCCAATACGGCGAACAGTAGAATCCCAACAGTTTGAAGTATGGCGAAGATTACCGACCGCGTAAAAAGGGCTTACGAATGGGTGAGAAAGCCGGGTTCCAAGCGAAAGCTTTGGATTCAGGGTGCGGCTGGCCTCGTCCTGGCGTTGTTGTTTGTCGGACTATCGGCCGAATACACCTCAAGGCCGACCTTCTGCCCGACGTGCCACTATATGGAGCCTTACTATGAAAGCTGGATCGCGGCGCCGGCGCACTCTGACATATCGTGTGTGAAGTGCCACTTCCCGCCGGGTTTGGCGGGTACGGTTCGGGGCAAGGTCGAAGGACTGGTTCAGGTAGTCAACTACCTTTCGGCCTCCTATTCCCGCCGGAAGCCTTGGGCGGAGATCGACGACTCGTCGTGTCTGCAGAGCGGATGCCACGAAACGGGCAAACTCACCGAAACGATAGCCTTTCGAGGCGTGGCATTCAACCACAAGGTTCATCTCGAGGACATGGGTCGGGGGAAGAAACTGCGGTGTACGAGCTGCCACTCACAGATCGTACAGGGCGACCACATCACGGTGACGGAGACAAACTGCTTCCTGTGTCACATGAAGAAGCCCGAATCCAGTCTGGATCTCGTCGATTTCGAGCGTGCCTCAGAATGCTCGACGTGCCATCAATGGGACTCGCTGACAGTGCCGCAGCCGACTGAACTAAGCACGTTTCACGAGGATGTCATCTCTCGCGGCCTAGAATGTGAACAGTGTCACGCCAGCACTGTGGTGGGTGACGGCTTCGTTCCGCGCGAAAATTGTTTCTCGTGTCACAGCGATCAGGAGCGCTTGGGCAAGTACGAGGAAATCGAGCTCCTGCACAAGGCGCATATAAGCGAGAACAAGATCGAGTGCATCCAGTGCCATCTGCAGGTCCAACACAAGATGCAGCGTGTCAGTGCCGGCGACGACCTCGATTGCTCAAGCTGTCACCGAAGCACGCACCGCGAACAAGTGATGCTTTTTACCGGTGACGTCGGCAGCGGAGAAAAGCAACCAAGCGCGATGTTCTCTGCCGGGCTGGACTGTGCCGGATGCCACGTCTTTCACGAGGAGCTGGTGGTGGCGGGCACGGAACGCGTCGCGCAGTCACAGTCGTGCGAGAACTGCCACGGCGGAGGCTACAACCGGCTCTTACGCCTCTGGAAATCCAGCTCGGAGCAGAATCTCGCCGAGTTTGGCCGTTTCGTTCGGGCGGTGGACACAAGCGTTAGAAGCCGGGGTTCTCAGGCGCGGTCTAGAGCGGAACCCCACCTGGCGGAAGCGAGAAGTATTCAGCATCTCGTCGAGGTGGGCAAACCTGTGCACAACGTCACCTACTACGACCAATTGATCCAGTCCGGATACGACAATCTGCGAAAAGCTGCCGCCGCCGCTGACGTATCTGTCCCCCTGCCGAAGTACAGTGCCGCCGCCGTGCCTGGACAGTGCGCGAACTGCCACGCGGGAATAGAGGCCGTTGAAACGCAGTTCGGAGGCAAGACCTTCTCGCATGAACTCCACGTCGTAGAGCAGTCAGTGACATGCAAGAGCTGTCACTCAAGCGCTGTGAAACACGGGCAGACCATACTCACTCCCGAGACGTGCAATACCTGCCACCACCAGGCGACTCCTGTCGAGGTCTCCTGCGAGTCCTGTCACGAAGACGCTGCCGCGATCTACTCCGGTGAATTCATGGGACAGGGTCTACCCGACTACATGTTCGAGGAGGAAGTCGAGTGCGTTGACTGTCATATCCCCGACGACCACGTTGTCAGGCCGACATCCGCAGTCTGCCTTGACTGTCATGATGAAGGTTATGACGACGACGCTGAAGGGTGGAAGAACGAGATCGCCGGTTTGATGACCGAGGTCAGGAAGTTGCTGGCCCAGTCCAGTGGGGCCGAGGGAGAAGGAGCCGGTTTCGACGATGTCGAGAACATGCTCAGGCGAATTGACTCGGGCTCTGCGGGCGGGATACACAACTACGAACTGACGAGCGAATTGCTACTGGACGCAAGAAAGCGGCTCAGTCGGGAAGAGGATGTATCGGCGAAGGCCGAGCCGCGGCAGCAGGCGCCAACCCTAGAGTTGCCGCCTCCGCAGCCTGAGCCGAAGTCGCCCGAGAGCGCCGAAGAGAAGGAACCGGAGATCTTCGTCGTTGCTGAGAAGATGCCGCAACTGGTAGGCGGGTTGGCGGCCTTGCAGTCTAAGATTCGATATCCGGATAGAGCCCGCCGCGCAGGCGTGGAGGGACGTGTGATCGTTCAGTTTGTTGTGGATGAAACCGGAGAGCCGACAAACCCGAAAGTCGTCAGGGGAATCGGGGCGGGATGTGACGAAGAAGCGGTGCGCGCCTTGATGGAGTCGCGTTTCACTCCCGGACTTCAGAGAGGCGAACCGGTCAAGGTCCGGATGTCGCTTCCGGTTGTCTTCCAACTTGAGTACTAGCGTTCGTGTCGCGTCTGAGGCTCGGTTGTTCCGGCCACTGAATGGTTGACTCGGTACCGACAGCGCTTTCGCTCATGCGAGCTCGCGGCTTGCTCGACAAGTTCTTGTTAGTCAACTCATCGTGGAGCGCATTCGAGTGGCAAGAAAGTGACTCGGCTAGCGAGCCGGGGTGTTTGCTGCTCAGCCTGCGCGCGGATTGCGCTGCTGCGCCCTGGCCGTGAATTGACGGGGACAGCCTACCCCGGTGCCCTGTAAAAGCAAGAAGGCCCTCCCCGCATGACGGAGAGGGCCTTGTGTTTCGGGCTAGCGGTGAAGAGGGCTATTTCACGACCAGCATCTTGCGGGTCAGCAACGTCTCGCCTGCCTCGAGACTGTAGAAGTACAGGCCTGAGGGCAGATTGGTCGCATCGAAGTCGACCTTGTACCGATTCGGCTCCATCTGGTCGTCTGCCAAAGTCGCAACGTGCTGACCGATCGCGTTGAAGACGGTCAGGCGCACGTGGCTCACGGTCGGAACCTCAAACTCGATCACCGTTGCCGGATTGAACGGGTTTGGATAGTTCTGACGGAGCGAGTACGCCTTCGGAATCTCCGCGCCCGGTACGGGCTCGACGGCCACGATTGTGAAGTTGTCGCGCGACACCTGAATCGTTGCCGTCAGAATGTCCTCCGCGTACCACGAATTGTGAACGCCGTGACTTCCCGACGCCTCAACGAACTGGAGGTTAAACAGTGCTTCCGAAAACGTCTGCGTTGTCGAGTCGGAAGAGCTAACATTCTCCAGGATGTCACGCAGGACGGTCGTGAGGCTGTCGGTAAACGTCTGCCGGCGCTTGTAGTCGAACGGACCAAACGGACCGACCTCGCTGAATCCTGACTCATGACATCCGGACTGGCCGCAGGCCTCGATGCGAGGTCGGAATGTATGGCCGACGGCAGCCGGTATCGGGTTGGCCGGATCGGAGAAGTCGCCTTCTGTCTGGAAGACGTGGCAGGTAATACACTTGTTCGACGCTGCCGGCTCGACAAACTGGTGCGGTGACTGCGTGCGATACGAGAAGCCTGCGAATTCCACGGCATCGACGCCCGCCCACATTGAAGACGTTGCGTGATGCGGCGTGTCTCCAGGTTGCGCATCCTCCGGATTGTGGCACTTTACGCAAAGGTCAGCCGCGGGCAGCCTCAGTTGAGATTCGTGCTGAATCGCGGGGTGTGGATCGTGGCATGCGGCGCAAACAATAGGCAGCGAATCATCGCCATAGCTACCAGTCACGGCCGGGATGATGTTAACCGTGTCCGCCTGCGTTTCGCCCACAAACTCGATGAAGCCCTGCATGGTGTGGCAACCGGAGCACTCCGGACTGTTGCGGAAGCGATCCTGCAGGAACGGCACCGGATGTGAGTTGGAGCCCGAGTGCGCGGACAACTGCCACTCCTCGATATACGGATGGTGGGCATCCTGGTGGCACGTCCCACAGGTCTCGGCAGTGACCCCCGTGTTCGGCTTTACAGCGCCCGGATTGGACGTGTGCTCTGATGCTGGTCCGTGGCATGACTCGCACTGCACATTGGTCTTCATCCCGAAGGCCGCAGAATCATCAAACGTGACATTGAAGCCGCCGCTCGTGTAGTTGGTCCACGAAATGAAGTCGTCAGCACCGAGGTTGGCCATCGTGGAGTCAAACCCGGTCGTATGACAGGCGATACACCGCGCGGTGTTCTGCACGAAGGCGCTCCCGATCGAGTCGTAGGCCGTGCCGTGCGCTGTGGCCTTCCATTCCTCAAACACGTTGCGGTCAAGCGTCTGCGCAATCTGTCCGTCTCCGTGGCAGTTCACGCAGGCCGGAAAATTGCCCTCGGCGCCTACGTAGTCTCCCTGCGCAAGCACAATGAACGCCGTTATCGAGACAGGAAGTAGCAGTAGTAGAAGATTCTTCATATGTCCACCTTGATAAGAGCGACCTAATCGAACGCGTTCAGGATCTACCTTGTTGGTTTCGACATCTTCCGTTCGGGAAATAGTCGGATTTTGTCGGTCCTTCCGGGTCGGGCGAAACCTTACACGTCGACTAAGGGAATCTTGGGTTGGGGTCAATAACTACACAAAACTGAACATACCTTCGCAAAACGTAGCAACAGTTTTGCGGGTGGTGGCAGATATGCGTGTGCAGTCTAACAAGGGCCGTTTCCGTTGTCAACTGCGCCCGTTTTTTTGCCCGACAGATTGCCAAGAACACTGACCGAAGCGCTCATCGTCACGAGCTTACTTCTGAGACCCGGAATACAGACCGTCGAACGCTACCGACCACGTTTCACCGGCGTCCGTCGAGGTCTCCCAGAGCTGCCTGACCGTGCCATCTTCATTGTCGAACCACGTCACCCGGTTTGCCACGGTCTGGCCGTTTCGGTTCTTTGAATCGCCTTCCAGCACCATCTTCCCGTCCGCGTAGTCCCCCGTCAAGTAGAGAGTGGTTCCGTTCTGCCATATCCAGAACTGTTGCCATTTCTCCAGCTGCGGATTGTAGAAATTGAAGCTCGACCCGGCACTTCCACCGCTTCCTGCCCATGTTTCCTGAATTGCGCAGCCCCCGAGTATCGGTTCGATTCGGTTTTGGCCGGCCAGGTTGCCGCCTGCTGTGACATCCCAACGTCCGATCCAGAAGTTGAACTCCTGCGACTTCTCACTGCTACAAGGACTCGTCGAAGACTGCGCGTTTGCGGGTAGCCCAGTCACTATGCAAGCACCTAATGCAAAAGACACTATGATTTCTTTTGAAGCGGACATTTGAAACACTCCCTATTGACGAATGGTTAGCGGCAGTCCCGTTGGATCGATAGGTTGTATGACGGGCGCACGAATTTTCGTTTGTAACCGGCTCCAACGCAAGTCAAAAAGACAATTCGTTCGTTAACAGAATAGAACAACGATATTGTCTGCCGGCAAGCAGGTGCGATCTGACAGCTTACTGTAATCTGAATTACTCGCACGTCAGTCGCTCGTGGGAATGATGACGAGAAACATCTCCGTAATAGCCGTTCTGGCCCTGTTCGTACTCGGGGTCGTCTTCTTTCCCCTGGAGGTCAGCTTTGACTTCACAGTGGACGGGAGAGTCATCCCTTCCCGCGAGTGGGCTCTGTACAGAAGTCGGAATGATGGCATCGAAACCGCACTTCGCGACAATCTCCGGGGTGGCGTTACGCAGTACACGGTGAATCGCTTCGCCGGTGGTGACGCAGCGCGGCTTACTCTTGAGCCCGGCCTGCGCGTTTCTTCGACCGTGCTGCAGGGCGATACGGTGGCCGCCATCTACTCGAGCGAGCTGGCGCGCGAATACGCTGCGCTTGGTGGCCAGTTGGCAGTGGCCCTGGCCTCACTTGATCTGCACTCTACCGGTGACAAGGAGCCAGTCGTAGAAGAGGAGCGTGTCAGACTGGCTCAAGCTGAGGAGGTGTCGCGTCAGCACAGGCTAGAGCTGGAAAGACTCCGTCAACTTCGATCTGAGAACCTGATCTCAGAGCAGGAACTCGAATTTGCCGAAAGTGAACAGCGTGTGCTGGACGCAGGTGTGGAGGTGGCACAGGCACGATTCGAAACCGTCCGGTCCGGCGCCAAGCCCGAGCAGATAGAGTTCACGCGGGCGCAGGTTCGATCTCTGAGACAGGAGATCGGTACGATTACGGACAAGCTGCGCCTGTCGACGATCACGAGCCCGATATCCGGTCGAGTCGCACGTTCGTTCGGTTCGGATACACTGCTTGCTGCATATGACACGACGAGCTTTGTGGCCGTGATGGCAGTTCCCGTCGAACGGATGCAGATGGTTTCTTCAGGAGACACGGTTATGGTTCGTACAAGAACGACGGATCGACCGCAACCCGCCGTCGTGTATCAGGCCGACGACGCAGTTCACGTGATGGCGGGAAGGGAAATGATTCTGGTCAACGCGGTTATCCAAGCTCCCTCGAGAGGCCTCGTGCCTGGATCCCAAGCCGCCTGTACCATAAACGCCGGCAAGGTGCCTTTGAAGAGGTACCTGAAGGAATTGCTCTCGAGTTCCGCGTGAGCCGATCGGAGTACAAATATCTGGTGCCCGAGCGCGTTCTGAACCGACTTCGCCATGAAATCGCGCCATTCGTCGCCATCGATCCTCATTGTGAGGCGTTTGAGGAACAAGGATACACGGTACGTAGCATCTATTTCGATACGCCGACCCTCAGGTACTACCACGAGAAGAAGTCGGGCATTCTTGTCAGGCGCAAGCTTCGCGTCCGGGCATATAATGATTGGCGGCCGGGAGACTGGGTCTTTCTGGAGATCAAGCGCAAGGTGCACGACAGGATCTCGAAGAACCGCGCCCCGGTCGCGCCGGACAACGTGGACCGGCTATTGAAGAGCGGCGACATCGAGGAATTGGTTTTCGAGACCGATCACTATCCGCGTGCCCGCGAGGATGCAAATCGATTCATGTTTCACGTCTGCCGGTACGGGCTTGACCCGACGTTCATGACCATCTACGAACGGGAGGCCTTTCTCGGTCGGGGCGATCCGACTTTGAGAATCACGTTCGATCGCAATCTGAGAGGGCGTGCCTACCCGCACGTGTCGGAGTTGTACTCAGAGCAACACACCCGATACGTCAGACCCGGCTTCTTCATTATGGAGTTGAAGTACAACACGCGATTTCCGTATTGGCTGCGAAGCGTACTGGGACGATATGGTTTGCGGCAGGAGGCTCTTTCGAAATACTGTATGTGTGCGGAGATCACAGGACGCCACTTGGACTCCAGGTCAAGCGTGCTCTCAAGTGTTCAGGCAGGCCCGTAGCATCATTATCGACCACGACAAGGACCAGGACACATGGGCTCGCAGATACTCCAGGATTTTCGCAGTGCGGCCGAATGGAACACCGACATCGGCGACGTCTTACTTGCGCTCGCGGTTTCCCTCGTTTGCGGTGTGATCGTCTCCATCGTGTATCGCGTCACCTATCGCGGGGCGAGCTACTCGGCAAGCCTCGTTCGATCGATGATCATTCTCGCTATGATCACAGCGGTGGTCATGCTCGTGATTGGCAACAACCTGGCCCGCGCGTTTGGTCTAGTCGGAGCGATGTCCATCATTCGTTTCCGGACGGCACTGAAAGACCCTCACGACATCGTATTTGTTTTCTTCGCGCTCGCGGCTGGCATGGCGGCCGGGGTGGGCCTACATGCGTTGGCGCTGGTGAGCACTGTAGGAATCGGCCTTGTGATCGTCGTGACGACGCGGTCTAATTACGCTGTGGTTGACAAACAGGCCTTCATCCTGCGGTTCGAGTATTCTGCGGGGGACGAGGAATCGCCAGCATACCTGCCGGTCCTCAAGCGCCACTGCAAGTCAACTCGACTCGTGAACGTACGCGAAACCGGTGCGCGCAGATCGGAACTTACCTTCTTTGCAGATCTCCGCGACGACGACAAGAGGCAGCACCTGACGCGTGATCTGGCCGACACTGCCGGTATTACAGGAGTTAGTCTCTTCTACGATACCGAGCAGCTCTAGGCCGCCGAATCAGGTCGCGGGCCAAAGCCAGCCGAAGAAGCCGGCCGTGAGGCCTGCATAGATCAGCGCGTCAAAGACGTACTTCCACGACATCGACCAACTCCGGTGATACCAGATGCTCTCACCAACTTGCGCGCCCCCATAGCCCAGAAACGCTGCTGTACCGGCGACCTGGAAAACCTTGAGATAATCCATTCCCGGCGGTACGGTAGCTCCCGTTAGGTAGGCCACGAATATTGTGATCACAAGTACGTGCAGAAAGTGCTTTGCCAACTGCGCCGACGAAGGTCCAATTTCATTGGGCCAGATTGTGATCACACCCACCGGCCCCGTAAGAACCCGTTCCTGGTACGCGGCGTCTTTCAGTTCTATAGGCGATGAGGCAAAGGGAAATGCATATTGACCCTTTTCGAGCTGGTGGGTGCGAAGCTCAACACTGAATCTCTCCTCATCGCCAATCTTGGCGAAGTCGGTGTGATGATGAGGCAGAACCATGTGCAGGACAAATCCTGCAACGTACACTACGATTGCCGCTAGGAGTGTTGGCAACCATAGCGCTAGAAGTCCGACTTCCATGGTCAGTCCTCTGCTATGTATGTTTGGGTGACTTTCCGGTTTGCCCGGCTTGCATTCGGGCGGCGACCGGCGCGCAAAGTAAATAGTCCAATACGGCGGGTCAAATTGCCTTGATACTGAACAGTCGGTCAGGCTGATCTGCCATGCGTGCGGTTGTCAATGACGCGCAGCGAGGGCTAAATTGTACGCTTTCTGCACTCAATCTTCATATATCCGTTACTATTGAAATGATGCGCGTAATGAATCGGGTCGTCGCTCTTGTCGCGGCTTTTCTACTAGTGTCTCTGGCGCCTGCCCAAGCGCAGTCGGATGGTGCCGAAGGGGCAGCATCGATGCGTCCTGATCCGAAGAATCCCGTCGGAGAGAATCTGGACGTTCCGCCAGACTGGATTGTTCGCCTCGACCAACCTGACCCCGACGTCGTGATCGGACGGGAAGAGGAGGGATCCGATATCCGCTTTGTCGCCATGACGCCGGGCTGGCATATCACGACGGGGCCGCGTGCCATCTATTACCATCCCGCGAGTACGGCAGAAGGCAGCTTCACTGCCAGGGCAAGCATCTACCTATTTCCACCGGGCGAGCGCAACGAAGCCTTCGGACTATTTATTGGTGGCGTCGATCTTGACCGCGACACTCAGCAATATCTGTACTTCCTCATTCGGCGTAGCGGAGAGTTCCTGATCAAGCGGCGCGCCGGAGCCGATACCGAGGTGGTCCGCGAGTGGGCCGCTCACGAAGCGATCAATCCGTATACCAAAGAGACGAAGGGCACGGTAAACAACATACTAGCCGTGCGCGCAGGGGCAGATTCGGTCAGCTTTCTGGTAAACGACGTTGAGGTCGCGAGCCTGCCTCGTTCAGAGGTTGAGGTGGATGGAATTGTCGGTCTTCGGATAAACCATGCGCTGAATCTGCACGTGGACGACTTTGGTGTCGAGATGCAGGACACGATGTAGGAACACCGGATTCGTGGCATGTTCGGTATTGCGATTCCAGTGGCGGCGTTCACAAGGGATGTAGTTTGGGATCGGTGGCCGGGATGACGATGTCTCTCCCGGGTTGACCTCCTAGGTCGTGATGCCCTCGCAGGCGGGCATCCATGCAAGGACCACCGGTGGGTCACCACATGCGAGTAATCCCGCGCCGAGCCGCTCCGAGTAGCACAAAAAAAGCCCAGCCTTACGGGGCTGGGCTTCTTCTTTAAGGTCGTTCCGCCTTCAAAAATAATGATTGAGCGGATGCCTTGATCTCTATATCGGCTGCCGGTTGGCAACTTAAGTTAACCCATGAAAAAAGCGGGCGAACCATGGTCCGCCCGCTTAGGATTACGCGATTACGCCGTTCAAGCCTGCTTCGCGGCCCAAGACGTGCAGTATCCCGCCGGCGCGATGGGGCCTTTCAGGATCTTGCAGCCTCCGCAAGGCGAATCGCCCTCAGGCTCGATGTACAGTTGGCAGTTGTCGCATCGCTTTTCAGCTATGGGGGTTTCGTCCACATACTGTAGGGCGGTGCGCATCTGCTTCTCCGGTTCGGTGAGTCCCGAGAGGTCGTCGCAGGTAACCGACGCCGTTTGCGGGGCTTCCTGAGGTGCCGCAGGAGCAGCTGCAGGAGCCTCCGCCCCTTCCTTTCCGCCGCAGGCTGCAAGCACGGAGCTGCCCCCGATCGCTACGGCACCGAGAGCCGACGCTTTCAAGAGGAAATCTCGCCGTGAAAAGTCTTTGTTCTTCATGTCAGGGTGGTTTGTTCAGTCAACGT
>JBFIPX010000046.1:0-20368 GCA_041609895.1 Rhodothermales bacterium | reverse complement strand
CAACTCGGAGTAAAGTACATTTTCAACTGATCGGGTCGACAGCGACTACGGTGCGAGAAGGGGGTCCGAGCAGGGCCCCTTTCTCGTTGACGGCCGAAAACTTTGACGTCGGAGCTTTGACGGCAGCCGAGACCCGGACGTTCGAGTGGGAGCTTGAGATCGTGAATGGCGATGAGGGACTCCGCTCGTTCCAGGTCGAGCTAGCCTCGGCCAACGCGCTAGCGATCCCGGGCACAGGCACGTATAACGTCGCGTTGATTACCAACACGGCTGTCGAGCCGATTGCAGACGAGCTGCCGTCCGACTTCTCGCTGCACCAGAGCTACCCGAACCCGTTCAATCCGAGCACTACGATTACGTTCTCTGTGCCGATCATGGGTCACGTAGTGATCAAGGTGTACGACGTTCTCGGAAGGGAGATCACGACGCTGGTCGACGAGGTCGTAGCCGCCGGCACCTTTGAGACCCAGTTCGACGCGGGTGACCTGCCAAGCGGTGCGTATCTGTATCGCATGGAATCCGGCGATTTCCACGCGACGAAGACAACAATACTCGTGAAGTAAGAAGTGCAAACATAAATCGCAGTCGCTGATGTGCGAAGTGATGTGAGCCTACACATCTGCTGCGAAAGGAAAGGGGAGCCGCCCGCGGGTGGCTCCCCTTCTGATTGTTGCGGCGTTCGCTCTCCGTATCGATAGGATCTTCATCAGCAGTCCTCCGTCGCACGTCTTGCGACCATTAGTCACGCTGCCGCGTTTTGGCGTAGACTCAGTCTCTATTCCGACATGAGTTTGAGGGCCATTACTCAGACTGAAGCAGGCCGGCGCGACGTGACACCGTGGTCGATTCCCCAGCGAATCCCTACAGGGAACTTCGAAACGCCAATCTGATTCTCTCACTCCGAGTCTCTAACCCAAACGTCGTTCATACAATGCCTTCCAAGTCTTCCAAAAGCCGACTCCTTCTCGTCGTGGGCGGTGCGCTCGTCATAGCTCTCGCCGGCTTCGGGATCTTCAATAGACAAAGCAGTGCCAGTGATGCAGTCATCGTGTACAAGACGCCCACTTGTGGATGCTGCGGTGGATGGATTGAACACCTTGAAGCGAACGGCTTCGAAGTGGAGGTTCACGACCTCGACAACCTGACCGGCATCAAGAATGTGCATCACGTCCCTACCGGAATGCGAACCTGCCACACGGGTCTCGTTGGCGGCTACGTCGTTGAGGGCCACGTGCCCGCCGAGTTTGTCCAGCGTCTGCTGGATGAGAAACCCGACATTGAGGGAATCGGCGTACCGGGAATGCCGATAGGTTCGCCGGGCATGGAGGGAAGCTACCGCGAGTCGTACGACGTGCTTGCCTTCAACAGCCAGGGACGAACGGCCGTTTGGGGACACGTTGAGGGTGACCCGGGCCGATAGTCACGACGACTACTGAATTTGAGCGACAGTGTCATGAGTCTTAAGGACGTACTCGATCAGGAGCTCGAGCAGATGTACGGCGTCACGGAGGCGCTGTTCGGGCTCGTGGACGATAGCTCCCTCGAGTGGAAGCCGTCGACCGGCTCAAACTGGATGAGCACGGGGCAGCTGCTCATGCATTGCGCGACCGCGTGCGGCAGCATGTTCCGGGGATATATCAGCAACGATTGGTCGCTGCCCGAAGGATACGAAATGCCGGAGGGAGACCAGTTCGAAGGCCTTCCACCGGCAGAAGTGTTGCCGGCTGTCGAGTCTGTGGATGATGCGCTGCAGATGCTGCATCGCGATCAAGCGATGGCGCTGGAAAATCTTGTAAAGGTCGACGAGAGCCAGTTGCTCTCCCACTCCTTCTCCCCGCCATGGGGAGGTCCGGAGATGAATCTCTTCCGGCACCTGCTCATGTCCATCTGGCACCTTGGGCAGCACAAGGGACAGCTATTCTATTACCTCAAGCTGCAGGGGAAGGACGTGGATACACACAGCCTCTGGGGTATGTAGGACCTCGCAATCCTTACGCCAGCTGCGGGCGCATTCGAAATACCTGCTTGCAGAGACGCTCCCACTCTCGCATCTCCTTGCGGATACTGCGCCTCTTTTCCCGGATCTGCGCCTTGAGGATCGCAACCTCCTCGCGCGCCCTTTCTCCCTTCAGCGCGCGGTAGCGATCCAGGTCCATCTTCATCTTCGATAGCTCGTCCGTCAGGTTCTCGTAAGCGCGTTCCACACGCGTCACAAACTCCTTCACCTTAACGTGTTCTGCGGCAAAATCGTTGAGATGGTCGAGCATCAGCTTCCGGTCGGCTGCAACCAGCTTTTTGTGGATCTGCACGCGATTGACGCGCTGGAGGTCACTCGCAAGACCGATCTTGCTCATGAGCCAGATGAAATACTTGGGTGGATCAAATTGATACCAGCGAACGCCATTCCGATAGTCACCCGAGAAGGTGTGATGATAATTGTGATACCCCTCTCCGTACGTAAGTATCGCCAGAATGAAGTTGTTCACTGCTGAATGCTCTGTCGAGTATGGCTTTGTACCCCATATGTGTGCGAGCGAGTTTATGAACCAGGTCGAGTGATGCGTCAAGAATAACCGGACGAGAAAACCAAACACGAAGGCGCCGACCCAGTCGCCGGTGATCAGGCCTACACCGACAACGATGAGGACATTCGTGAGCGTCGCGAGCAGCCCGTAGTGACGATGCTGAAACATCACCACCGAGTTCTGCTGCAGATCGCGCACCAATTTCAAATTCCAATCGACGGGCCTTTCGAAAAGCCAGAGGATGTGCGAGTGCCAAAATCCCTTTTGGGTACCATAGGGATCTCCATCTTCATCAACATGACGATGATGCAGGCGATGATCGTGCGCCCACTTCAGCGCGCTTCCCTGAATCGATGCCGTTCCAAAGAATAGCAGAGGTATCTCAAGGAGTCGCTTGGCCTTGTACGTTTTGTGCGCGTAGAAGCGATGATATCCCATCGTTATCGCGATCAGAGTGGCGCCCATGAGCAGGAACGTCAGGAGGAGCAGATCCCACCCGGGCATCCGATTTAGCAGATAGACGGGGACGGCAACCAACAGGGCAATGTGATAGCCGGCGATAAAGCCGAAGACAGACCAATGAACTTCCTTGAGTCTTTCAGTCAATGACATTTGAAATGAGCGTTTTTTGGTGAGATTAGCCGCATCATGCTTCAAGCGAATCTGAAGCAGATTGTACGCAAGGGTGACCACGCGAAGTGGCGGGGTGGCGTGTACGCGACAGGCAGACTTTCGATTCCAAATTACGTCAGAAAGCTATCCTGCAGATTCATTATCGACCCACAACTGAATTTTTTCACGCAGAAGCGATAGCGGCAAGGCGCCATTCTCCAGCACGCGATCGTGAAACGACGTGATATCGAAATCTTCACCAAGTCGATCCTCGGCCATCTGGCGGAGACGTCTGATCTCGAGGTTTCCCAGCATGTACGATGTAGCCTGTCCGGGGACGGCGATGTAGCGGTCAATCTCTGCCTCAGCACGCGCTGGGTTCTCTGCCGTATGAGTGTTGAGGTAATCTACGGCCTGAGCCCTGGTCCATCCGAGTGCATGCATCCCGGAATCCACAACGAGTCGCGCGGCCCGCAACGCCTCGTTGGAAAGCAGTCCGACCCGGTCGATGTCGCCCGAAAAGACGGCCATCTCGTCCGACAGACGTTCTGCGTACAGCGCCCACCCCTCTGAGAATCCCGATGGGCCGAAATATCTCTGTACGTCGTGCAGATCGTCGCGCTCTTTGGCAATCGCGATTTGAAGGTGGTGCCCCGGATACGCTTCATGAAACGCCGTCGATTCGATGCCGGCTTTGCTGATCGTCTCCGGCTGATACGTGTTGACTCGATAAATGCCAGGACGGGTGCCATCGTCCGACGGGCTCTGATACTCGGCTCCGGGCGCGTTCTTCTCCTGCCACTCCGGATACGGTTCCACTATCACGCCGGCCTCTGGGACAATACCGAACCAACGAGGCACGGCTTCGCGTGATCGGTCGACCGCCTCCTGGACGTAATCGAGAATTTCCTGTCTCGAGCTAAACAGGTACGGACTTTGACGAACGAGCCGCATCAGTTCGGCCGGCAACGAGACGCCGAAGCTGCGCTCGCCGATCTCGCGCATCTCATTCTCGATCAAAAGCATCTGCTCCAGACCGATGGCGTGAATTTCAGCGGCCGGCACGTCATACGTCGCATAGTACGCGACACTTGCCTTGTAGCATGCCTCACCATCCGGGTTAGCCTTTACGCCGACCGTGGTTCGGGCTTGATCCAGATATTCGTCACGAAGAAAATCCCGGTACATCGTCAGCGCCGGCCGTATCTGATCTTCAACCATCCGCCGGACAGCAGACTTGAAATCCTCTGCCCCCTCATTCGAGAGCTGCATGAAGGGCGATTGCTCGAGGGGAGCCTGAAGGAGGGCATTCATCTGCTCAATAACCGCACCGACGTTATTCGCAGGAGCCGAAAACCCTCTTGATAATCCTTCCCGCAGATTCGCGACCTCTTGATTGAGGTATTCCGGCAGGCTTGCGAAGCGCTTCAATGCGTCTTCCCGCTCGCCGTCGTCGGCAACCGGTTGGATCGACGCTAGAAACGCGATTCCCGCCTGCCAACCCGTATAGGTGGGGCTAACGTTCCACAACTCCATCCGGCAGACCCTGCGACCGACCGATTGCTCCAGCCGGCTCTTCAGAAAGTGATATGTAACGGCCTGAGGGGTATCTGCAAGGCCGCTTGTGTCAACGCCTTCCAGCCGAAGCAGTAATGCGTCCTCCATCGAACGCCACGCCGCGTAGGCTTGCGGGGAGATGTCGTTGAGCCTGTCGTGGTCAGCGCTCTCAACACCTTCCGATGTAGCCGACTGCGGGAATCTCTGAAAATATTCTGCTACGTATTCATCCGCGATTTGGTCGACGACCGCGGTTGCGCCGGTCGCCTTGTCATCAGTGGTACAACCTTGCGTGGCCGCCAGCACTACAAGCGGCATCACAATCAGAAGAGTGGCCCTTCTCGAGATGTCAGTCATTTAACGAATGGGAGAATCATGATACTGTCAGTGGCCGAGCGGCCGGTCACCGTGGCGTTGGTGCCCGGTACGGAAGCCATAGCGAGTACGATGTGCCAACCGCGCTGATCCGAGCGTCGTTTCCTGGTTGGAATTCGGGTCCCACGAAACACGCCGATTTGATTCATGACTCCCGCCGAGTTGGCAAGTTTCGCCGCTTGCCACCAAGGCGTTCTTGAATACCCGTACAATACGCGCTAACGGGCACCAGATCGTTGATTTTATCGGACTTGCCGCGGTAGGTTGACTGCTCAGTATCCGTCCCACGTTGCATCCCCGATGAAAATGACCTTAGCAAGGACTGTAGTCGCCCTTGTGATTCTGGCAGCCCTCGCAGCACCGCAGGCGAGCCTATCACAGACGATAGAAGATGAGATTAGTAAGGTATCGATCAGGCTCGACAACGCACGAGCGGAACAGGTCAATCTTATTTCACCGACCCACTACGGCGAGGCTGCCAAGAAATTAGGGGATGCTCAGCGGCAGTTTAGTCGCGGCGGTAAGATAGACGATATCCGCAAGTTGCTCTCCGAGGCTCGGCGGTCGGTTGAAAAAGCCGAGGGCTACGTAGAGGTCGGCAATGTACTTCTTCGCGACGCGATCAAAGCCCGCAGCGACGCGGCGGAAGCGAACGCGCCCGAGTTCTCCTCGCGAGACTGGGAAGAAGCTGAAGAAGAATTACTAGAGGCCGGCAAGCGCGTCGAGAAAGGTGATCAAAACGGAACGAGGGAGCGAGCGTCCAGAGCGGAGCGAGCGTTCAGAACGGCAGAGTTGAAGGCAATCCGAGCAGATGTGCTCGGCAAGACCCGTGATGCACGTTCAGCGGCAGTGAAAGCGGAGGCGCCGAAGTGGTCATCGGCCACGTTTGCCGATGCCGAGGCACTGCTGAATCGAGCGGAAAGCGAACTGAAAGAGAATCGATATGACCGGTCTGTCGCTCGCAATTTAGCCGAGCAGGCGTCTTCGCAGTTTACGCGCGCCGCCCGGATTGCCCGGACCGCCCGCAAAGTAGATGACGACGTCCGTACGACAGTCGAACCGCTAATGCTTGAGTACGAGGCCCACATAGCCACCGTTGCGGAAAAGCTTAACCGGTCGCCGGACTTTGCCGAAGGGGCCGAGCCGGCCATCGCCGAAATCGTCAGCAGCATTCAGAGCCTGTACGACGATCGTACAAACCTCGAGGAAGAACTTGCCCGCAAGAATGCAGAAATCGACCGACTAATAAACGTCGATTTGCAGAGGATGAAGGAGCTCGCGGATTCACTCGACACGCGACTTGCTCTGCTGGAGCAACGCGAGAGAGCAGTGCTCGCCGAACTCCAGGTTCGCGAGGAAAGGGACGCAAAGATAGATCGCGTCAAGTCTACGTTCGAGAAGGACGAGGCTGAAGTACTCATCTCCGGCGATCAGATGATCGTCCGCCTCTACGGGCTCCAGTTCCCGGTGGGCAGCGCGGAGATCAGACCTGCCAATTTCGGTCTGCTGACCAAGGTGCAGCGCGTATTGCGGGAGTTCCCCTCGTCGCCTGTTGTAATCGCGGGCCACACCGATTCTCAAGGATACGACGCAACAAACCTCTCGCTCAGCAAGAGGCGCGCCGATGCGGTTCGGGAATATCTGCTCGCGAACATGTCGACAAGCGCAGACCGAATCACGGCCGTCGGCTATGGTGAGTCGCAGCCAATCGCCAGCAACGAGACAAGCGCCGGGCGAGCTCAGAATCGTCGCATAGATGTCATTCTAAGCCTTTCCGGAGAGCCGCTTTCAGGATTATAGCATCTACTCCCTAACTCCTTGCCTGACAACGGGTCGCGAGAAGAGTTTCTCTCGTGACCCGTTTTTCGTTCGGAGCTTCCCGCGATCTGAAGAATTTCTTCATCTAGACTCAATTTTTGCCCAAACTGCCCGATAACTGCCCTGAACGATCCAATTTTTTTCTCTGTTGACCACGTTTTGTTACCCCGCACACTCGAGCCCGAACGTGTTCCCTGACTGCTCTTCGGATACGGATAACTGCACGCGCCCACAATTGTGCTGGCCATGTCGACAGGTTCGCGCCGCAGGAGCGCTGCTTGTCTTTACCTTCGCCCTTTTCGTTGGCATAATGCCGTTATTCGCCCAGAATCTGGCGGTGAGCAGCTTCACTGCGGGCGACGGGCTGCCGAACAACCTCACCAAATCTTCCTATCAGGATCAGGACGGCTTTCTCTGGATCGCCACCGACGGTGGCCTCGTTCGCTTTGACGGCATAGAGTTGATCAATTTCACGACGGCAGACGGCCTCGCGGACAACTACGTGAAGTCCGTCTTCCAGGATAGTCGAGGTATCCGCTACGTTGTGACCGATGGCGGAATTGT
Source organism: Rhodothermales bacterium (assembly GCA_041609895.1). Lineage (GTDB taxonomy): Bacteria > Bacteroidota > Rhodothermia > Rhodothermales > JABDKH01 > JAHHLP01. The sequence goes on along the minus strand of JBFIPX010000046.1, from coordinate 12,917 downwards.
ACGTCAGGAGGGCACCCCGCAATCGCCCCGCTTCGAGACAATTCTGTCTGGCACATCGATGCCTATGGACTCGGTGCTTTTCTACCCCAAGAGCATGTACGAGGACGTGCAAGGACGTGTCTGGATCGCTGACGCGCGTGGCTTGGTTCGACTTGGGGACAACGGACCAAAGCGGTACCGCTTTCCTCAGGAGTCGTGGCCCGATTCCTTTATCCGCTCTTACGCCCTCATTGAGGACGACCAAGGTTTCCTTGTGGCGGCCTCCGAACGCGGCCATCTCTTCCTGTTCGATCCGATCCGCGATTCATGGAGTCAAATTTCGGACGGTCGGATCGTGAGTCAGATTAACACGGCCATCAACGCCGATGATGGATCGATCTGGTTCGGAGGCGGAGAAGGTATTCACTCTCTTCGTCTGACTGAAGAAGGCAGGATTGCGAACTGGACCAAAGTCAACGATACGCCTGCGGTGACCTATCTGGCCAGGTCTCCGAACGGCGATCTGCTCGTGGGTACGTCGGCAACAGGTCTTAGCGTTCTTCGCTCGCACAACGGTCGATACGCGGCTGAAGAGCACATTGCGCTGAACTCGGATGTAATCAACCATCTGAAGTTCGATCGCGAACGCAACCTCGTCGTAAGTTCCGACAACGGATTCGCCATCATCAGGCGGCAATTCTTTGACTCCGTTCTCGAGTTCAGCAACTCGGCGATAGAGACGCTTAGCGCCGGCCCCCGAGGTCGGTTGATCGGGGTTCGCGATCACGAAGTCTTCGAGATAGTCAAGTCCAAAGGCGGTACTCACAGGGCCCGAATCCTCTTCAAAACCCCAGAGGCCTTGACCGCAATAGCCACAGACGGAGTGCGTGTCTGGGTCGGCTCACGAAACGGCTCAATATACCTGCACCAGGGTGGGCGAACGACCCACATTCCACTCAACAGTACACAGGCCATCAACAGCATGGCTCCAGGACCGAATGGCGACGTGTGGGTGGCTCATTTCAAGCGCACTGAGATTGTCCACATTACCCGGCGCGGCAAGGCGACTTTCTACGGACCTGCACGCGGTGTCAAGACAGCCATCAACGCTGTCAGGTACAAGGGCGACGGATTGTACGCCGGGGGCGACGGCGACAGCTATCTCCTCAAGTATGTGCCGGCGAAGGACAGGTTTGCAGATGTAAGCGAAACCCTCGGGTTTGAACCGAAGTCAGATGTGCAGGTGTTCGATCTGGACATATCCGAGTCGGGCACGTTCTGGCTTGCCACGAACCAGGGACTCCTGTCGTACAGCCCGGAGGGAGTCACGCATTTCAAGTCCGAGAGGCAGCTGCGTGAGGAAGAGATACGTGCCCTGGCACACGACGCCTTTGGAAATGTCTGGATCGGCACGGGCCGCGGTCTGTATCGCTTGTCTGACGGACAAATTTCGCAATTCAACAGAGACAAGGGACTTCCAAATCTCACGGTAAATCCGCGATCCCTCGTCGTTGATTCCGACCAGCGGTTGTGGGTCGGTCACTACGGCGGTGTCTCAAAATGGAGCCGGACACCGGGTGAAGCGCTGACTACCCCGACTCCCCTCGAACTGGGATTGCTCGTCGACGGTAACGTCGTCGCTGGTGAAGACAGAACGTCAGACATACCGTTTGGCAGCTCGGTTCAGATAGAATTCGCGTCTTTGTCCCACCCGGGTCACAACATCCGATATCAGGTTAGGTCAGTTCGAGATGGCAGCGAGTGGTCAGCCCCGACACTCGATCGCACGTTCACGTTCACCAGCGTCAAGGAGGGACGGCACGGCATTCAAGTTCGCGCCCAGCAGGACGGGTATGTGTGGAGCACACCCGAGACATTCGAGTTCACGGTGTCCCTTCCATGGTACCGCAAGTGGTGGGCCTTCCTGATCTTCGTCGCCGTAAGCGGAGCCGTCCTCTACCTGATGACCGAGAGTCATAACAAGATTCGCACGCGACAGCTGAAGACTCAGAACATCAAGCTCGAGAAGAAAGTGCGCGAGCGCACTAACGAGTTGATGGTACAGAAGTCGACCGTTGATAAAACGAATATCGACCTGAAGAAGGCCCTGGAGCAAAACCACGAGTTCATCGGCATCGCCGCCCACGACCTTCGCAATCCGCTTACGAGCCTCGTCGGATTCAGCGAACTTCTTATTGACAACCTCGAAAAGTCCGAGCCCGAGGACTACCAGGCGAAGTCGAAGGATGTGTTGCCCATCATTCACCGAGCCGCGACGACCATGCATGGAGTCATTCAGGACATGCTCGACTCGCAGCTTGTCGAAGGCGGGGCGGATCGACTTCGACGGGAGGACACGGATCTCTCGGAACTCGTGCGGACGGTCATCAACATGAACAACTCGGCCGCAAAGAGAAAGGGCATCACCATTACGTTTAACCCGCGCGGGATCTTTAGAGCCTCCGTTGACGCACGAAGCATGCAGCGGGCCCTCGACAATCTCGTCAGCAACGCGATTAAATACTCACCTCCCAGCAGCGTGGTGAGCATGAGCATGACACACGTTAAGGACGCCATTCGCGTCTGTGTGGAAGACGAGGGACCGGGCCTAACGCTTGACGATCGCGAAAAGGTCTTCGGCAAACTGCAGCGCCTGTCTGCAAAGCCAACCGGTGGTGAGACATCGACAGGTCTGGGGCTGTACATCGTCAGGTCTATCGCGGAGATGCACGGCGGGCGTGTGGGAGTGAACAGTGAACCAGGTGAGGGTGCCGACTTCTGGATCGAGATCCCGGCTGTCAAGATGAAGTCCGCAGCGTAGCGGGCCCATCCCCTTCTCGCGCAGGGACAGAACCAAAAGCTGCATCGACGTCCCGGCCTGCAACGCCGTAAATTGTGGTGCCTGACGCTTTGAACATCACTCTTTACGAGATTTGCCAGACTCCGACTGTCTATCCCGACTTAAGAAACGCCTCGGCAAAATCCGCGACGTCGAGTCCACAGCCGCCGTGCTGGAATGGGACCAGGAAACCTACATGCCGCCCGGCGCCGTCAAGGCGAGAGCAGAGCAGATCGCTACCGTTCGACAGATCGGACATGACTGGCTCACATCGGACGAAATCGGTACCCTTATCGACGAGGTCGAGACGGAGGGAGAACTAAGTGAAATAGACGAAGCGCTGCTGCGAGTTGTCCGACGTGACTACGAGCGCGCCACACGGCTTCCCAAGACCCTCGTAGCTCGTCTCGCTAAGGCCGTGTCGCTAGCAAAGGAAAGTTGGAAGACCGCAAGGGAGAAAGACGATTTTTCGATCTTCGCGCCCGATCTCGAATCCATTCTCGAACTCAATCGGGAAAAGGCCGAAGCGCTAGGTTATGAGGATTCGATCTACGATCCTCTGCTGGACGAATTCGAGCCGGACTTTACGGGCCGTGAGGTCGAAGAACTCTTCAGCCGCCTCAGGTCCGAGCTCGTGCCGATTGTCCATGCGATCGCAGAGCGCGAAGAGCCGGATACGAGTTTTCTCCGTGCACGATTTCCGACGGATGTCCAGTGGGACTTCGGGATCCGCGTGATCGAGGACTTCGGATTCGACATGAGTTGCGGCCGACAGGACCTGTCGGCGCATCCATTCACCACGACCTTCGACGTAACAGACGTACGGCTAACGACGCGCATTTCGGAAGACTTCTTTTCGCCTGCCTTCTTCGGGACGCTGCACGAAGCCGGTCACGGTATGTACGAACAAGGTGTCGACCCGAAGCTCGCCCGAACACCCCTGGCCTCCGGTACATCGCTAGGAATGCACGAGTCCCAGTCGCGTCTCTGGGAGAATCTCGTCGGACGAAGTAGACCCTTCTGGAGACACTACTACCCGCTTCTGAAGAAGCGTTTTGGTGTAGCACTTGGCGAGGTCGACGAAGAGCGCTTTTACCGTGGCATCAATCGCGTCGCCCCGACTCTGGTCCGCGTCGAGTCGGACGAGGTTACCTACAACCTCCACATAATGATTCGATTTGAGATTGAGATCGATTTGCTCGAAGGTCAGCTTCGGGTCGATGATGTTCCTCAGGCATGGAACGAACGAATGCGCGACTACCTCGGCATAGCACCGGCGTCGGACGCCAGAGGTGCGTTGCAGGATATTCATTGGTCTCTCGGTACGTTTGGCTACTTCCCTACCTACACGCTGGGCAACCTCATGTCCGTGCAATTGTACGATCAGGCGAGGGCAGACATCGAGAACCTGGACCAGAGAATCGCTCAAGGCGTCTTTGATGACCTTCTAGACTGGTTGCGAACCAACGTTCATCGCCACGGTCGATCGCGATCGGCGGATCGAATTCTTCGTGATGTCTGCGGCGAACCGTTGTCCGCGGCGCCATGGCTGGCTTATGTCCGACGTAAGTTCGGCGACATCTACGGCCCCCTTCCATAGCCGTCTGCCTCCGTCGGATTTCGACCTGCCTTCGCGCGACTGGCGAAACAGAAGGGTAAATTTGTGCAATATTGCAGTTGCCTTTCGGCCACTGCGACCACTCTTGACCGGAATCGACACGACCACCACCAGATTCAAAGATGGAAAACGGATTTCTAGACGCTGAGAGCATCGACAAACTGACCACAATCATCATCCAATATGGATTAGACGTGATCGGCGCGATCGTCATCCTGATTGTCGGGTGGGTGATCTCCAAGTGGGCTGCCAGAGCAACGCGCAAGACACTGGATAAGCGTGAGAACGTTGACGTAACACTCTCGAAGTTCTTTTCGAGCATTGTACGGTGGCTCGTAATCGTGATCGCCCTTATCGCCGCACTCGAGTTGTTCGGCGTGCAGACGACCAGTTTTGTAGCCCTCATAGGTGCCGCAGGCCTCGCGATCGGACTGGCGTTCCAGGGTACACTATCTAACTTCGCTTCCGGAGTGATGCTTTTGATCTTCCGACCCTTCCGCGTCGGCGATGCTGTGAAGGTGGCAGGCCAGACCGGCAAGATCGACGAAATCGGGTTGTTCACCACAAATCTCGACACGTTCGACAACCGGCGCATCATTATTCCGAACAGTGAGATCTTCGGTTCTGTCATTGAGACCATAACCTTTCACGAAACCCGGCGCGTGGACGTGCCGGTCGGCACCGACTACCCGGCGGATCTAGATGAGGTACGCAAGATTCTGGAATCGGCAGCCGATCAGGTCGAGGGCAGGCTGGATGATCCCGCACCCCAGGTCGTCCTGGTGGAACTGGGAGGATCGTCCATCAACTGGGAGGTACGCGTGTGGGCTCCAACCTCCGAGTTTCTGGCTGTGAAGCAGCGGGCGATCCGGATCGTTAAGAAAAAACTGGACGAAGCCGGCGTTGGAATTCCGTTTCCGCAGATGGACGTGCATATTGACGGTGCACTCGCATCGCCGTCTGGCGGCTGACAGCGGACAAGGAACCGCACATGGACCACTCGCATCGACCGGCATGGAGCCCCTCGTCCTGGCAGCGCAAGACGCCGCTCCAGCAACCCGAGTACCCCGATCACGACGAGCTCGAAGACGTGCTCAAGGCCCTCGCAACGAGGCCGCCGCTCGTTACGTCGTGGGAGATCGAACGGCTGAAGCGTCTTCTGGCGGAAGCTGCCCAAGGAAGACGCTTTCTCCTGCAGGGCGGCGACTGCGCGGAGAGCCTTTCTGATTGCACGGCCGGTGTCATTACGAGGCGGCTCAAGATCTTGCTTCAGATGAGCCTGGTACTTGTTTACGGGCTGCACCTTCCGGTCGTCCGGATTGGTCGCTTCGCCGGCCAGTACGCCAAGCCTCGCTCAGCCGACCGCGAAACACGGGAAGGAGTGTCGCTGCCAAGCTATCGCGGCGACATAGTGAACCGACCCGGCTTCTCGGAAACCGACCGGCTGCCGGATCCCCGGTACATGCTCGACGCATACAGTGCGTCGGCCTTGACGCTCAATTTCGTGCGCGCGCTGACGGCTGGCGGATTTGCAGACCTTCACCATCCCGAATACTGGGACCTGGATTTTCTCAGCCACTCCCCTCTCGAGAGCGAATACGCCTCCATCGTCTCCGCCATCCGTAACGCGCTGAAGTTTATGGAGATGATCCATGAGGCTCCTATCGAAGGCCTCTCGACGGTCGAGTTCTACACGAGCCACGAGGCTCTTCTCCTCCCCTACGAACAGGCGTTGACACGAACCGTACCGCACAACCGCGGCATCTACAATCTCTCAACGCATTTCCCTTGGGTTGGAATGCGAACGGCCAGCGTGGACAGCGCACACGTAGAGTACGCGAGAGGTCTGTCGAACCCCATCGGGGTCAAGATCGGACCCAATACCGGCCGAGACGAACTTCTGCAATTGATCGAAGTCCTCGACCCGTCCGACGAACCGGGGCGAGTAACACTGATAACCCGCTTTGGACACGAACGAATCGCCGATCACCTCCCCCCGCTCGTCAACGCCGTCCGGCAAACCGGGCGAACCGTCCTTTGGTGCTGTGACCCCATGCACGGCAATACCGAAACGACGCACGATGGCGTCAAAACACGCCGATTCGACAACATCATGAGCGAGCTCAAGCAAGCCTTTGCCATACACGACAGTGTGGGGAGCTTCCTCGGCGGCGTACACATCGAGCTCACCGCCGACGATGTCACGGAGTGCGTTGGTGGAGCGCGAGGACTCGCTGAAACCGACCTTCAACGCGCCTATAAGTCGACCGTTGATCCGCGACTGAACGGGGAGCAGGCACTTGAGCTTGCCTTCGAGATTGTGCGCCAGATTCAGCGCCGTCGGGCTCGCTCAGGCGAGTGATCCATTCTGCGACACCTCGGCTCGGACCGACGACCACCTGACCCCGGCCGCGGCTTAAGTCGACCAGGTCGACGTGTGCGTAGAAAGTGACTCCGACCGCTCCCGGACCGAGGCCTGATCGAGCACCTGGTGGATCCATCCTCCGCAGAGTACGTCGTCGCCGTCATAGACGACGACGGCCTGCCCCGGCGTAATGGCTCGTCGCGGCTCGGTGAACAGAACGCGGACCTCGTCGACACCCGTCTGCTCAACGACGCAAGGCGCGCCCTCATCGTTGTAGCGTATTTTCGCCGTCGCCGGCGTCTCCTCCGCCAATGCCGACACTTTGCCAAAAGTGATCTGCCGCCCCATCAGGCCGCACTCGAACAGCTCGTCCCGAGTGCCCACAGTGATAACGTTGCGCTCCGCATCGATCCTCGTGACATAGACGGGATGTCCGAGCGCAAGACCTAGGCCATGACGTTGCCCGATCGTGTAGAAAGGGTATCCGCGATGTCGACCAACGACCGTGCCATCGGCCGTTACGAAGTCACCGTCTCCCACTCTATCGTCCACATTTTCTACACGGTCACGCAGAAAACGCCGGTAGTCATTATCCGGCACGAAACAGATCTCGTATGAATCCGGCTTGTCGGCGACGTGGTCCAGCCCGAAATCAGTCGCGAGTTTGCGAATCTCGGGCTTGGAGAACGAGCCCAGTGGAAAGATCGTTCGGGCAAGATGCTCCTGCGTTACGCCCCACATGGCATAACTCTGATCCTTGTTTCGGTCTACGCCCTTCATCAAGACCGATCGTCCCGAATCCGCATCTTTCCGTACCCGCGCGTAATGCCCTGTGGCGATGAAGTCGCATCCGAGCGCGTCGGCCCTACGCATCAACGCCGCCCACTTGATGTGCGTATTGCACAAGACGCACGGATTGGGTGTTCGTCCAGCCATATACTCGTCCGTGAACCGATCAATCACCCAATCTCCAAACTCTTGCCTGATATCGATGATGAAGTGCGTAAAGCCATGCTTGAGCGCTACCGCGCGAGCGTCGTTCATCGACTCGAGGGTGCAACATCCAATCTGCTTGCCGGTGTGACCTCCGCTTGACGCGTAGTCCCACGTCTTCATGGTAATGCCGACTACCTCGTAACCCTGCTGCGACAACAGCACAGCGGCGACGGACGAGTCGACCCCTCCACTCATGGCTACAAGAACTTTTCCGCGCGCGTTCACTTTAGCAGTTCGGGCATTACGATCAGGTTACCTATCGACTCGACTGCGACGTGGAACGGCGGCAAATCGAAGGCCGTTCCACTGCTCCGGCAGCGATCATTGCTAATCCATACTGCCGCAACCGATTCGTCGGGCTTCTTAAAACAATATTCGCTTGTTTGCGCGGCCCGCTGACCGGAATTTGGTTCGGCAGCACGGGTACGCTGAGGCATCACGTATGCGCCGACGCGCGCGTGAACCTGCGTCAACCCACGCGGCAAGCAGTCGTGCCGCACGCGAACGGTTCTAAATCGACGCGAGAATCAGTCTCGGGAGATCACATATTGGCGATGAGTCAAGTCCGCTCTTCGAAACCATCGGCCCGGTCCCACATTCGTTCCCATCGCGCTCCGGCAGCGATCGGCCCCTATAGCCAGGCGGTGCTCGTTGGAGAAACGTTGTACTGCTCCGGACAGATTGCCATCGACCCGGAGACGGCGCACCTGGTCATGGAATCTCTCGAAGAGGAGACCGAGCAGGTGCTTCAGAACCTCGGCGCCGTTCTGAGGGCGGCCAGCATGGCCTACGAGCACGTCGTGCACTGTACCGTTTATCTCACGGACATCAACGATTACGCAGTAGTCAACGATGTGTATGCCAGATACTTCAGCGAGGAGCCTCCCGCGCGCGCGACGGTCCAGGTGGCCGCGCTTCCGAGAGGTGCGCGAGTCGAGATCGCCTGCGTGGCCGTGAAGTAAAGGCGGCTTGGGACAAACCCCGACACCGGGTGCCGCGAAGAAAGGATTAGATGCCGGCTACTTCGACGGTGAAATCGACCACGACCTCGAGGTCGTACTCCGTGTTGATGAGGTCGGCCGGCTCTACCTGCAGCACGGCGGAGAAACTGCCACCGCGAAGAATAGCGGCGACGTCCCGTCCCTGTATGACGCTCAGTGCAGCGGGCTCCTGGTCCGTGAATCCGACACGTGATGCTACCTCACGCACCGTCGACCCCGACCTGAGCTGAAGAACCACCTCTTTCAGGAATCTCAGATCAACGCCACTCCCGACAAAGGTTGGCTGTACGAGCTCGATTGAAGCAGAGGTGAGGCGTGCCGTCTCTATCTCGTCGAGGCCAAACCCGCCCTGGTTAACAAGCTGCGACTCTATGGAAGCAGCGCTGTTCGAAACGAGGTCTGCCAACTGACCAACCGTGAGGTCGGTGCCGTCAAACTCGAATTCGAATCCAACCCGGATACCGGATAGTACGACCGTCTCTTCGGTAGCGCTATCACACCCGGCGAACGAGAAGAAGGTGAGCGCAGCCGCGATCGCGATTAGATGGCGCAAGCCAAAGGAACGTGGCTCGAAATAAGTCGGTGGGATGCTGTTCTTTCGCATTGACTCGGTAATGGGATTAGAATTTGAGGACTGAGTACGCATCAATGCCGCTGGGCAGCCGCTCACGTCCTTTCAGGAAAGTTAATTCGACGAGGAATGAAAACGCCTTGAGTTCACCACCGCAGCGAGTCACGAGCCTCGCACATGCGGACGCGGTACCACCTGTGGCGATGACATCATCGTGAATGAGAACAACGTCGCCGGGTGTGATCGCGTCCTCGTGCATTTCGATGACATCGGTCCCGTATTCCAGTTCGTACTCTTCGCGTACGGTTCGATAGGGTAGCTTACCCTCTTTGCGAACAGGGACAAAGCCTGCACCAAGTGCATGAGCAACTCCGCTCCCGAGAATGAAACCGCGCGACTCTATCCCGACCACCTTTGTGATGCCCTCGCCAACCAGAGGTTCGACAAGTTCATCGACGGCCCGGCGCAGCAGTTTGGGATTGCCAAGGATTGGGGTGATATCCTTGAACTGAATACCCGGAGACGGAAAATCCTCGATCGTCCGGACGGCGCCCTTCAGATCCAGCTCCTGCTTGTTCATACTCCGTCAAACGACTACTGGGTCGAGGACACGAGGTTGAGTTCACGCTCGTACGCTTCCTTGAAATCCCGGATCGCTCGAAAGAGCGCGCTGGCCATGTACGTCTGGCCGGTTTTCGAGGTCAGGAAAGACGCCTCACTTCTGTTCGTCAGGAAGCCAAGCTCCACAAGAACAGCCGGCATTGAAGCGCTCCAAAGCACATAAAATCCGGCCTGATGGACACCGCGACTTGGGCGCTGCACGCGTCTCTTGAACTGCTGGTCAATAGCCATTGCCAGTTGCTGACTCTTGTGGATGTAGGCGCTCTGAGCCAGCGTCTGACGTATCAGGTGTTCCTGCTTATAGTCAGCGTACTGCTCCGCGTTTTCTTCAAGCGAGACAACGCTGTTCTCCCGGTTCATTACGTCGAGGGCTGCCTTACCCTTGTGCAATCCCAGGAAATAGGTCTCGGTCCCGCGAGCTGTGCCGCCCCTTCGCTGAGCGTTGGCATGAATCGAAACGAAGAGCTTTCCTCCGGCTTCGTTCGCGATCTTGCCGCGCTGCTTCAGCTCAACGAACCGGTCGTCTTCGCGCGTCAATACAACGTTGACGTCGAGATCCTTAAGATATTCAGCCAGCTTGAGCGCCACGCCAAGGGCTACCTCCTTCTCAACGGCGCCGTGCGCGCGGGCTCCGGGATCCTTTCCGCCATGGCCCGGATCGATAACTATCGTGTCGAGTCGCCAACGATCGCGCGCTTTCACTGAAGGACCGACCGGCACCGGAGGAGCAACCTTTACAGGCTGTGCGAAAGGTGCGGACCCGTCATCAATCAGCCCCACCAACAAATCATTCGAATCCCGATCCCGATACACATTCACGGCAAACGAAACGGTACGTACTAACTCGAACGAAAAGACAAGATGGTCGTCGCGAGTTTCAAAGAAATACGACACCAGCGGACCTTCCGGCTTGGCGTGCTGATACGGCTTGATGAGATCCGTGTTGAACAGAATGATCTCATGCTTGCCACCGCCAAGCTCACGCGCGTTCGAATATGCGTGAATGTAGTCAGACGAGTGGATTCGGATGACATAACCGTCACCCGCGCTGGTCGGAGTGACGGACACCCGCTCCACTACCGGCTCGGCCCCTGCCGCCGTTCCGGTCACGGCGGATAGCAGGATCAACCCGAGAATTGTCTGCAGTAGACTACGCATGTACAAAACTTTCTTCCTCATGTAGGGCCAATTCGGCACGAAGTGCCCAATTTCCGCTGGAAATCGACTCGAGCCGGACACGCTCGCTCTGGGTGCAATAATCGCACCACCAGCGCCTCGGATTATATCGCCTGCCGCGGGAAACGGCTTAAGGAGCCCTGATCGTCGATGCCGCCGAAGCCAAGGCCGCCTCTTACGGCACTAACGATACGTGATTTCTTTCTAGCCTATTAAGATACAAGCCTGCTCATCACAAAAAAACCCTCACCCCGGACGATGGGGCGAGGGCCCTTTCACGGCTCCTGCCAACTACCACTTTAGCGCATCGTCTCCAAGAAGATCCGCCTTGCGCCGCTCAATAATCCGCTCGCGTTCAGCTCGCCTTTGCTGAAGCGCACTGCGTTCCTTTTCCAGTCGCTCCTGCAGTCGCGCAACGCGCTTCTCGCGCATCTCCAGCTTCCTCGAGAAAAGCTCCGAAAGCTTCTCTTCCAATTCCCTGACTTTTTCCGCTTTCGCATTCCCTTCGGCCCGCGAGGCCTCTCGCGCGAGCTTGCGGCTGGCCGCCTCCATTTCCATAATTTCCGGATTCACGTGATCGAAGTCGAGGTCGAATTCGAAGTCCTGCCCGAGCATTCCCTCAAACCGCATTCGCCGTGCATGAGCCATTGCCTCACGTGCGTCGGCGTCAAGCCCCTCCCACTCAAAGTTGTGGTCCATGTCCTTCATTCGAAACACATTCACCCGCTCGCCGTGGCCCGGACGCATGACCTTCTTGCGGATGACTCGGTGCCCGTCTTTGTCATCGTCGATGACTACCACCTTGCCGTCCTCATCGACCATCACGACGGTTCCGTCCTCCATCTCCATCCGATCGCCCGAGACCGGCTCGCCGTTTACCGTGATGTTGCCCTCGTCATCAACGAGTACCTTGATTTCCTTTTCGACCTTCTTCGGTTCATCGTCCTGTGCTATCGCAGGCTGTGCGGCCAAGACGGCCGTGAGCATCGCGAGCAGGCACAACGATAGCGGTTGCCGGTAGCGTAGACTTTTCATCCTTGAGTTTCCTCAGATTGCTTGTGGTGATTCCGTCTTCCTTCCTTTCGTGTGTGGGCGAAGGGAGACACCTACTGTCTGCCGACTAGTTCGATGAGACGTCTTTCGATTATCGTCTTTCGGGCGCCCTCTCGTTTTCGCATCTCGTTGTCAAGAGAATGCAGCTGCTGCTCGAGCTGCTTGATTTCGCGTCGACGGTTGTTTTGCTTTAGTTCGAAGGCTGCTTCCAGCAGCGATCGAAGCTGCCCGACCTGCGTTTCAGTATCGCCTCCGGATACCGACGCCTGTCTGATTCGACGGGCGAGTTCTTGAATCTCGGCTTCCAAGTGCCACTCACGGACGAGTTGGTTATATAGATCTCGATCTGTCGCCTTGACCTGGTCCCAGTAGCTGAGCGCCTGCACCTTAGGAAGTTCAGCTGCCATCTCGGCGGCCATTTGTGCCGTCTGCTTCATTTCTTCCGCGAGGAGGTTCTCCTCTTCAGACGGTCGCGCCGCCAACTCCTCGCTCAGCTCGCGCATCTTCGCGGCCTTGCGGTCCAGCTGGCGCATTTGGTTCTTTGTCATCGCGTCCGAGAAGCCGACCCTGTACCATCCGTCTCCGTCGGCGCCTTCGTTGGAGTACAGTTCCCGGTAAATACCTGCATCCAGTGCGCTGAGGCCGCGATCGGCAATTACATAGTAGCTGTCACCAATCTTGACGACCGGACGATCGAT
>JBFIPX010000045.1:0-20572 GCA_041609895.1 Rhodothermales bacterium | reverse complement strand
CGGGACGGAGGAGAACTGACGCCTGACGAACTCACGCGTCTGATCGAAGGGTACACGGACGGAAACGTGCCCGATTACCAAATGAGCAGCTTCTTGATGGCTGCGTTCCTTCAGGGTATGTCGGACTTCGAGGGGTTCGCACTCGCCGAGGCGATGCTACACTCCGGCGAAGTGCTGGATCTGTCCGGAATTCCCGGAATGAAAATCGACAAGCACTCGACCGGTGGTGTAGGAGACAAGATTTCCCTCGTACTGGCTCCGCTAGTTGCCGCGGCGGGCGTTCCGGTTCCAATGATCTCGGGACGAGGCCTCGGACATACTGGCGGAACACTCGACAAGCTCGAATCGATTCCCGGCTTTCGGACCGATCTCGACCTGGACTCATATCGGCGACTACTTTCCGAGCATGGCGTGGTGATGATCGGCCAGACGGAAGAGGTTGCACCTGCCGACAAGAGACTGTACGCACTACGGGATGTGACCGGTACTGTTGAGTTCATACCGTTCATTGCGGCATCGATCATGAGCAAGAAGCTCGCCGAAGGGATTGACGGATTGGTGCTGGACGTAAAGGCGGGCCGAGGGGCCTTTATGGAGGACATCGACAGTGGACGTCGGTTGGCTGAGCGCCTGGCAGCAATCGGAGAACACTTTGGCTGCCCCACTATCGCTCTTCTGACACGAATGGACGACCCGCTTGGACGTGCGATCGGCAACTGGCTCGAGGTTGAGGAGGCGCTTCGATGTTTGCGGGGCGAGGACATCGAAGAGGTTACCGAGCTTACCGTAGCGCTTGCTGCGGAGATGATCGTCTTGGGCGGGGTTGCTCCCACCCTGACCGACGCCGAGGACACAGCGAGAAAATTGCTGGCCTCGGGAGCAGCATTTGAGAAATTCGAGGAATTGGTCGAGGCTCAGGGCGGCGACACTGCGGTTATTCGGCAGCCTGAGCGGCGGGGTGTTGCGCCAGTGATTGTCGAGGTCGTCGCGGCCGAGGGCCAACAGGGCTTCATCAGATCGGTGAATGCCCGGGCCATCGGGATGGCGGCAATGAGACTCGGGGCCGGAAGGATGGCTGTAGACGATCAGGTCGACCCTTTGGCCGGCATCGAACTGATGAAGAAGCGCGGCGAGCCAGTGCAACCCGGCGACCGTCTGGCGCGTCTACATACCCGCAGCACGGATCTCGCTAAGGCATTTTCGGAAGCAGTTCGTGGAGCCTTCGAGGTTACCGGCGAGCATGAAGAGCCCGGGCCGATAGTACTCGATAAGTTGTCCGCCGGACAATGGAGTTCAAAGTAGTCTGAGCCGACCAAGCGACTCTATTGCGTTTCGCCGTGAGTGAAGGAGTGCCCTTTGGGCAGCGTTCGTCTTACGGCAGCGCACATACTATATTACAAGGTTGACTATTCGCTAGAAGAAGGAATACATCATGTCCATCTGGTCTCGATTTACACGCTGGGTTCGCTCCATTTTTGGCGGCGCCATTTCAGCCCTTGAGGACCCCCGTTTGATCCTCGAGCAAAACATGCGGGAACTGAACGACCAGGTCCCGAAAATGAACGAGAACATCGCCACGGTCAAGGCGAACGTAATGCTCCTGCAAAAGGAGGCGCGCCGGTACGACGCCGAACTCGCCGACTTGACGTCCAAAATTAAAGCCGGAATCAAAGCGGGCCGCGACGACATCGCCCAACAGTACGCGATTCGGCTCGAGGAAATCAAGGAAGCCCACGTGCGGACAAATGAGCAGCTGAAGTATGCGACCGCGGCCTACGACAAGGCCATCCAGGTCAAGAAGGCCTTCATGAGAGAGAAGGACCGGAAGATTCAGGAGGCCAAGGACGCACTTCGCGCACACGAACGAGCCAAGTGGCAAGCAAAGATCGCGGACACACTCGAGCAGTTCGAAGTCGGCGGAGTCGACCAGACTCACGATGAGATGCTGACCCGAATTCAGGAGCAAACGGCGAAGCAGGAGGCACGCATGGAGGTCGCGCTTGACTCCATCGATTCCGAGGCGATCCAGATAGAGGAGGACGCACGTACGATTCGTGCCTCGGAGATCGTTAAACAGTTCAAGCTTGAAATGGGAATTGACGAAGGAGCCGGCCCTGCGGAGGAACCGAAGCTAGAGGTACCTGAGCGGGAAGCAGAGCAAGGGGAAAAGACGCTCGGAAAGCAAAGAACCCAAACTGAGTAATCGGTCGAGTCATGACGCCCGAAGAATATCAGCGAATCAAGGAGGCCGAGAAGGAGCATCTTCGAGCCCTTAGGAAGCTTAAGAAGGCCGTTCGCGATCTGGAGCGCAGTAAATCGATTGCGAACTCAGTGACCCGCATGAGTTCCACCTCGGAATCCGCTCTGGAAACCCACCAGGAGATGGTCGACAAGCTGGCTCTGGAGACGGCGCACCAGGAGGCTCGTCTTGAGGTTGCCCTCGAGGGCGCAGAACAAAAGGCGCGACAGGAGGCCAACGCAGAAGAGTTGGAAAGAATGGATGCCGAGCTTGCACGCGAGCGAGCTCGAAGCATCGTCGAGGACATTCGAAGCGAAATGGAAACCGGGATCGACTCCTCGCACACGGATGCTACGGTAGAACCGAACAAGGATCCGGGCCTACAGGGCAGCGCTTCTGACACTACGGGTGACGACGAGGCGAAGCTTCCGGAGAAAACGATCGGTCGTATGCGTAGAGGCAACAGCGATAGTAGCGAATGAAGGGCCCCGCGATCGAATGAGCGACCGCAACATCAATTACACCAAAGAGGCGTTCCTCCATCCGTGGAACCTGGCGTTCCTTATTGGCGCCATGCTCGTTTCTTTTTCTGTCAGCCTCTTCAGTGGAGGAGCGTCGTGGCCGTTCGAAACCATCCTGCTCTTTGCCACGGCGATCGAACTCCTGTATCTCGGAATCGTGCCGCGGCAGGACAGGTTTCGCAGAGCGATACGTTCGCAGCGAGCGGCGGAGCACGCCCGCCCTCCCTCCCAGAAAGAAATCTTTCAGCACCTGACAAAGCAGAGCCAGAGACGATACGCCCGTCTCCGGAAGCTCGGACGCGACATTCAGGGCAACTACAGGAAGCTGAGCTATGCCTCCCAGGGAATGCTGGACAGCCACGTCAAAAAGATCAATGGCCTGCTCGACTCATACCTCACGCTTCTGTACCAACAGGAGCGGTACGAGTATAGTTCGCAGACCAATACAGAGGGAGAGGTAGTGCGCGCAATCGAGGCGCTTCGTACGGACATGCAGGACGACAGCGCGAAGGTCCGCGCCATCAAGGAGCGTAGGCTGCGAATTCTGGAGCAACGGCTCACACGATTCAAGAAGGGGCGAGAAAACCTGGACATCATCAAGGCACAACTCGAGACTATCGAGGATGTAGTCAAGTACATACACGAGCAATCCCTCACGCTTCGCAATCCGGAAGAAATCAGCTTTCAACTGGACACGCTGCTCACGGAAGTCGAGGAAACGCAGTTGGCTATCGAGGAAATAGAAGAGGTGTTCGCGCGACCCACCGACATCCTCGGCGATATGGATACGTACGCGAGTCCCGACGCGGAAAGCGCCGAAGAGACGTCGCGGGTCAAGGAATAAGCCAACCATCCCGTCCCACACCAATCGCAGAAGATGGCCTACGGTACACTCCTGCTTGAGGTCGACGATCGCGGTGTTGCCGTCGTCACGATCAACCGGCCGGACAAGCTCAATGCCCTGAACCAGGCAGTCCTTGCCGACCTCGATCAGTGTTTTCAAGATTTGGCGGATGATGAACGGGTTCGAGCCATTGTCATCACAGGATCCGGCAGTAAAGCCTTCGTCGCGGGAGCTGACATCAGCGAGTTCTCCGGTTTGACCGAGGAGGATGCCAATAGGCTCGCCCGGCGAGGCCAAAGTGTCTTCAATCGGATCGAACAGAGCCGCAAACCCGTGCTAGCCGCCGTCAACGGTTTCGCACTGGGCGGTGGGTGCGAGTTGGCGCTCGCTTGCCATATTCGGATCGCGTCCGAGGATGCGAGCTTCGGGCAACCCGAGGTAAACCTTGGCATCATGCCGGGTTATGGTGGCACGCAGCGTCTCAGCCGTGTTGTCGGACCGGGCATCGCCGCCGAGATCATCGTTACTGGAGAGAGAATCTCTGCACAGCGCGGATACGAGATAGGTTTGGTCAACAGGCTCGCGACACCCGAGGGGCTCATCGACGAGGCCCGGCGGGTGGCGGCTCGAATAGCGTCGAAGGCACCCGTGGCTGTGGCACTGGCACTCGATGCCATCAGAGCTTCTGGCCACCTTGGCTTGGAGGACGGACTTGAGCGGGAGGCTATGCTTTTTGGGCAAACGTTCGCCACTGAGGACGCGGCTGAGGGAATCGAGGCGTTCATGGAAAAACGAAAACCCAGCTTCAAAGGACGCTAGCGAGTCGCGGCAGACTAAAAATGGAAATCGCAGCCATAGTCGTACTTCTGTTTTTGAGCGCTCTCTTCTCGGGCTCGGAAATCGCATTCGTTGCAGCAAACCGTCTGCGAGTGGAGGTCTTCTCTAGAAGGTCCGACGTCATTGGGCCCGTCGTGCGCGACTTCCTAAGCAATCCGTCCAAGCTGCTTACGACCACGTTGGTTGGCAACAACCTGGCGCTCGTAGCATACTCAACCTTGATGGCCGTACTGCTCGAGCCGGTCCTGATCCGCACGTTCACGAGCGAAAGCCTCTCCTACGGCGTTACGGAATTTCTGACGCTTGCGACCCAAACGCTGATTGCTTCCGCGATCGTGCTCACTTTCGGGGAGATCATCCCGAAGTCGATTCTTCGCGAAATACCGACACGATCCGTCTTCGCGCTCGCCCTGCCTTTAAGGGCCACCTACTACGTGTTGCTGCCGATGATCAAGGTTGCCGAGTTCGCCTCGAACGCGCTGATCCGGTTGTTTCGGATCGACGCCGACACCTTTTCTCAATTCATGCGGCGGGACTTCGAGCTGATTCTCGAGGAGAGCCTGAAGCGAGGAGAGCTCGACCTTGATGAGGACGAGAGCGAACTGTTGTCAAACGTCCTCGCGATGAACTCGATACGCGTTCGCGAGTCCATGGTACCTCGCACCGACATCGCGGCAATCGATGACTCGGCGACGCTCGAATCCGTCAGGCTCACATTTCAGGAAACGGGGCACTCAAAGCTCCTCGTATACCACGAGAACATCGACAACATCGTCGGAGTGGCGTTCGCCTACGATCTGTTCAAGAACCCGGAATCAGTTGCAGACATCATACGGCCGATCTCCGCTTTCCCTGAGTCGAAGTTGTCAAAGGACCTGCTGCGAGAGTTCCTGAATGACAACATCTCGGTGGCGCTCGTGGTCGACGAATACGGTGGCACGGCGGGTCTCATCACTCTGGAAGATCTCCTTGAGGAGTTGTTCGGCGACATCCGCGACGAATTTGACGAGGACGAGCGAATCGTTCGAAAGATTGACGACAACACCCTCATCGTAAGCGGCCGGGTAGAGATTGACGAGCTGGCCGACCGATTCGGCCTTCAGATCCCGGAGGGCGATTACGAGACAGTCGCCGGATACCTGATGGAGAAGCTGGGCGCGATACCGGACGTCCGGGAAGTCTTCGAGCTAGACGGGTTCTCGTTTAGCGTGTTGGAGTCCGCTGCAAACCGGGTCGACCTGGTCAAGATTGTGAGGCGGCCCTAGCGGCGTCAGCCTGCTCCTTGCGGGCGAATTCGTACACGAGTTTGGTGTGCGTTGCCACTGCTTCCACGAGGCCTAGTTTCTCCAGCCGGCGAGCCGGATGTTCGGGAAGTCCGGGCGGACTGAGGCGGCCCATCCAGAGCTCCATCTTCTCACGAAGGGTTCGCAGCGAGGGCAGCTGTCCGGGAGGCAGGTGAACGGTGTAGAACTCCCGCTTGCGCACAAGTCGGCTGTAGACGGCCGCATCGCCCGCGCCTTCAGTGGATTCAGCGAGTAGTTCTCCGCCCAGCAAGTAGTCGTGATAGGTGAAAGGCAACGCCAGGAGCACGTGAGAGGCCGCGGCAGCTATCAACGAATCGGCGCCTGACTCGACCGCGCGCGCGGACACCACGGCGAGAAGTGACAGTGTCTCCTCCGCTATGACCGTCCGATCCGCATCGGGCATCGAATCAATCAGGGTGATTGCGATCTCCTGCGCCGTGGTGATTGATCCCGCCACGGCAAATGCGGTCATCGAGGCTGCGGCAGAGGCCGCAGATCTGTCCTCATTCATACCCTCGCCGGTGTTGGTCACTCAGTCGGAGCGTCGGAGTCGTCATCGCGACCGATGGCTTCACGCATGCCCGTATCCGCTTGGATGTTGCGGAACTGGTAATAGTCCATGACTCCCAGCTTCCCCTCGCGAAACGCTTCCGCTATCGCTTTCGGGACTTCAGCCTCGGCCGCAACGACGCGCGCACGCTGTTCTTCCACAGCGGCTCTCATCTCTTGTTCGCGGGCGACGGCAGCCGCGCGACGCTCCTCAGCCTTGGCGCGGGCCACCTGCAAGTCCGCGTCGGCCTGGTTTGCCTGAAGCAACGCGCCAATGTTCTCGCCAACGTCTACGTCAGCGATATCGATCGAGAGTATCTCGAACGCCGTTCCGGAATCGAGTCCCTTCGCCAGAACAACCTTCGAGATTGAGTCCGGATTTTCCAGCACCTCCTTGTACGAGTCAGCCGAGCCAATCGTTGAGACGATACCCTCACCCACGCGGGCAATAATCGTCTCTTCGCCGGCACCTCCAACCAAACGGTCAATGTTGGCCCTCAACGTTACTCGCGACACGGCGCGAAGCTGAATACCATCCTTCGCCACCGCGCTGACCGGCGGGGTTTCGATAACCTTCGGATTCACTGACACCTGCACAGCCTCGTAAACATCCCGGCCAGCCAGGTCTATCGCTGCCGCCTGCTCAAATGACAGATCAATATTCGCCTTGTCCGCCGATATGAGCGCATTGACCACCTTCTGAACCTCTCCGCCCGCCAGATAGTGTGCTTCAAGTTGCGGCGCTTGTAGCATCAGTCCTGCTTTATGCCCCGTGATCATCGTACGTACGACGAGCGCCGGCGGCACCTTTCGCAGGCGCATACCAACCAGATCTCGAACCAGCTTCAATCGAACCCCGGAGAAGAACGCGGTCACCCACAGACCGACCGGGATGAAATAAAGGAAGAGAATCAGACCAAGGAGAACGACCAGAATAATCAGCAGGCCGGCCCCGGAAAGAAGAGATTCCATTAGTGCTTTGTGTTTTTCAGGACGTCAGCTCTCAACAGTGATCGGGGGGCCGGACTTCTAGTTCTCGGACTTCAGATAGTCGCCACTTTGGCCGCCCGTCTTTGCCAAGAGGTGAATCCCCGTAATCTCAATGTCCTTCGACACGGACTTCAGCATGTCATAAACCGTAAGGGCGGCAATGGATACCGCGGTCAACGCTTCCATCTCAACCCCAGTCGGCCCAACGCTCTTCGCATAGGCCCTGATCTCAATGGAAGAATCCGCATCATTGAGGTTGAACTCAACGTCGATTCCCTTGAGCGATACGTCGTGGCACAGCGGAATGAGTTTGCTGGTTTGCTTTGCGCCCATGATGCCCGCGACCTGCGAAATTCCGAGGACATCCCCTTTTCGAACCTCGCCCTCTTTCACGAGCGTGAACGCTTCCGATCCGACTCGCACGGATCCCGTAGCTACTGCCGTCCTAATGCTGGTCGGCTTCTCTGACACGTCTACCATGTGCACGCCGCCTTTCGGGTCGACGTGCGAAAGGACAGATCCTTCTGACATCTCTGCGGGGATAAAAAGTGTTATGGGGAAAGAGTTACTGCGCCTAGAACGAAGATAGTCGTGCCCTGTTCGCTGAGCAAGCAAGGTCTCAGCCACCGATGAGAATCATTGGCCGGTCGTCCGCGTCGGCAAGCTGGTACATTCCGGCATGGTGTGCGGCCTTTCGTTTGACTGCCGCGTCGATAAGAAACTGCAGTTCGGCGTTTGTGGCTCCCGCTCGCAGGCTGTCTCGCAAACTAATCTCGCTGGCGCCGAACAGACAGACCTTCAGATTACCGTCTGCCGTAAGACGAAGTCGGTTGCATGTACCGCAGAAATGGTCGCTCATTGAGGTGATGAATCCGATCGAACCCGCCCAGTCGGACACCCTGAATGATCGCGTGGTATCGTTCGCGCCGTCCTGCAGGGGAACCAGCTCGCCGAAACGACCCTCGATCGCCGTCATCATCTCGCCGTAGGAAACGAACTGCGCATCATTCCAGCCGTTGCCTGAGAAGGGCATATACTCGATGAAGCGGACCTGTACCGGCATCGTTTCTGTGTATGCCACGAAGTCCGTGAGTTCATCATCGTTGACGCCGCGCATGACGACACAGTTCACCTTCACAGGGTCGAAGCCGAGTTCCAACGCATCCTGAATCGAAGCAAGGACGCGTTCTAGACCTTTGCGACGAGTAATCTGAAAAAATCGATCCGGGCGAAAAGTGTCGAGGCTAATGTTCAATGAATCCACGCCCGCCTTTCGCAACGCCGACCCCTTACGATCAAGCAAGATTCCATTCGTCGTGATCGCCAACGACTCCAGCTGGTCTATGGCCGCTAGGCGTTTTGCCAACTTCTCAACGTCTCGTCGAACGAGTGGCTCACCGCCAGTCAGGCGAATCTTGCGCACGCCCGCCTCGACGAAGAGCGTCGCGAGTCGCTCTATTTCCTCAAAGGTGAGGAGCGCTTCCCGCGGACTCAGGTCCACTCCTTCCTCCGGCATACAATACGTGCAGCGCAAATTGCATCGCTCTGTCAGCGAGATGCGCAAATAGGTGTGGCGGCGGCCAAAGTTATCCGTGAGGATGTCAGTCACGGCGGTTCCGGATCCGATAGTGAGTCGCCTGAAAGTCAACGATACTCAGGTACGCTTGTTCGGCCGGCCATCCAATCGATTAATCGCAACCAGAAATGAGGACTTGCGTAACGCATTTACAAGGTCAGCCTTCGACCTCGCTGATGGCGATCATTCTACAGAAGAGAAGGGGAAGAAAATGGGCTCCAGGATTCCCGTATTGGTCGGTCTTGTGCTCCTCGTCGTCACACTATCGGTAGTTGACGTGACGATATTTCCGGCGGCGTGGTCGGGAGCGTTGCCATACATCATCGTTGGACTGATCCTGTTTATGGTGATGAGCCGTGGAGGATGCTGTGGTCGGTCGTGCCGCAGAAAGACGGATGAATCACAGGGCGCTTCGCCGGCCGCCTGACGCAGATCTCCAAGAAAGAAGAATTCCGACCGCCTCGTCACCGTTTCGGTCATGTGAGGCCTTCACGGCTTCGGATCGTACGCCGGACGGTATAAGACGCGTCCTCCAACAATCGTAAGGACAACTTCCGCGCTCGGAATCTCCTCGTCAGGTATCGTCATGATGTCCCTGGACAGCACGACTACGTCAGCGAGTTTACCCGGGGTCAGCGACCCTTTGATGTCTTCTTCAAACGCCGCGAATGCGTTGTTGAGAGTGTATGATTGCAGCGCCTGCTCGCGGGACAATTTCTGACCGGGATAGAAGCTCGAGCCATCCGCCAGTCTTCGCGTCACGGTCGCGTAGAAGCTCTGAACCGGATCAATCTTCTCGACAGGGGCATCGGTGCCGTTCGTGACCACGGCGCCCGACTGCCACAGTGCCTGCCACATGTATGCACCCTCCCTCGCGCGCTTCTTTCCCAGCCGCTTAATGACCCACGGCGCATCGGAAGTGCAGTGGATTCCCTGCATCGAAGGTATCACGTGA
Organism: Rhodothermales bacterium; assembly: GCA_041609895.1. Lineage (GTDB taxonomy): Bacteria > Bacteroidota > Rhodothermia > Rhodothermales > JABDKH01 > JAHHLP01. The sequence continues at coordinate 10,757 of JBFIPX010000045.1, read as the reverse complement.
AGCTCGGCAAAGCGGTCGATGTCATCAGGATGTATGTGCTGAGCGTGTTCAATCCTCCACCGAAGATCTTCGCGTTCCGGTAAAGCAGCCTCGAAGGTTCGTTGATATATGTCGAGCACCTCGCGATTCGCACGATCGCCGATAGCGTGAACGCACACCTGAAAGTCGTGGGTAAGCGCCAACTCGGTGCTCCGAATGACCTCTTCTAGCGGCGCCGTGTTCAACCCGGCGGTATTAGGCATATCGCTGTATGGTTCGAGTAGCCAAGCTCCATGCGAGCCAAGCGCTCCATCGATCGTCCATTTGATAGATCGTACGGTGAGCCTGTTTCCACCGTAACCGATGAGGCGGTAATCCGCCAGCTTATCAGCTAACTCGTCATTAGACGACCGGATCATCACATAGAGGCGAATGGGGAGATTACCCTCGTCCGCCAAGCGCTTCAGCAGATCGATTTCATCAAAGTCTGCCCCCGCATCGTGGAAGGTCGTTACGCCGTTTGAGAGCGATTCTTCGGCAGCCAGTCGAGCCATGATGCGTCGCTCCTTCTCACGCTCCTCGTCGGTCATCTGATCGCGCGACCGAGCCAGCGCCTTTGACGCAAGTCGCTGAGCCGTTTCTCGCAGCAGCCCAGTCGGCTGGCCGCGTGCGTCACGGACAATCTCTCCGCCCCTGGGGTTCGGTGTTTCCGAACTGATTCCCGAGACGCGAAGCGCTTCTCTGTTCGCAAATGCCGCGTGGCCACTCGCGTGCGTAAGGAGCACGGGATTTTCTGGTGAAGCGTCACTGAGGTCGTGGTGCGTCGGTACACCCTCGACGCTCCCGACCGGCGTCGAATCCCACTTCTCCTGATGCCACCCTCTGCCAGTAATCCATTCGCCCGGCTCTGCGGCTGCTGCAGCCTCTCCTACTATGGAGACAATCTCGGCCCAATTATCAGATTCGTTGAGATCAAGAATCATCCTGGATCGTCCGAGACTGAAGAAGTGCCCATGTCCCTCGATGAAACCGGGTATGGCCAGCCGCCCCTCGAGGTCGACCACCTCCGTGTCGGGTCCGATGTACTCTTCAATGTCAGCAGTTGCGCCGACCGCTGCTATCGTATCGCCAGAGATGGCGAGTGCCTGCGCCTCGGGATGGTCTGGATCGACCGTCACGATCTTGCCGTTGATCAATACAAGGTCAGCACTGGTCGAAGCTGGCGTCGCCGGATCAACGCACCCAGTGAGGCTGGCGAGCGTGATCAACGGCACGACCAATGCAAGGACAGTCGACCGACTATGCCGCTTGTCATCCGGCAACCGAGTGCCGCCAATAGTGTATTCGCGCATTCGCATCACTTCGCCCGCCTTTCAATCCAGATCGTGACCGGCCCGTCGTTGACCAGCTCCACTTCCATCATTGCGCCAAAGCTGCCGGACGCCACCGGTTTGCCTAGTAGTTCCGACATCCGTGTGACGAACTGGTTGTATATCGGCTCGGCTATCTCGGGTGCCGCAGACTCTACAAATGATGGACGGTTACCCCGATCGACATTTCCATACAGTGTAAATTGCGAGACGACGAGTGCCTCGCCATCCACATCAGCGAGGGACCGGTTCATCTTTCCCTCGTTGTCCGAGAAGATTCGAAGATTCACGCATTTGCGGACAAGCCATTCCAACTCTTCCTCGCCGTCCGTCGGGTGAATGCCGAGGAGAACCAGCAGTCCGTTTCCGATGGATTCAGATTCCGAACCCTCGACCCGCACCTCCGCCCGACTCGCGCGTTGCACGAGAGCAATCATTGACGCACCTCACGAACGAGGAATCGACGCAGTTTCATTAGTGCCTGGGCGCGGTGACTGATCTCATTCTTCTCGGTGGTCGACATCTCTGCAAATGTCCTTTCCTGGCCTGCGGGAATGAAAATCGAATCGTAGCCGAATCCGCCATCGCCCCGCTCCTCCAATCCTATCGTTCCCTCGCAAACTCCCTCGAAGAGCCGCGTGTCCCGGTTGTCGGTGATGGCAACTACGGTCCTGAAGTGTGCAGACCGGTCCTCAATGTCCTTCAGCGCTCCCAGCAACTTGCGGCGATTACGTTTCGGATCGCATTCGTCTCCCGCGTAGCGCGCAGACTTGACTCCGGGTAGGCCGCCCAGAGCAACGACTTCAAGCCCGGTATCGTCGGCCAGAGTCGGAATACCGACGTACTGATAGATCACTTCTGACTTCTTGCGGGCGTTTCCCTCGAGTGAATCGGCGTCCTCGTCGATCTCCGGGAGCGATTCGTCCAGATCGGCAGCGGTCAGTACGCGGATACCTGCGCCCTCCAGAAGCTTTCGTATTTCGGCGATCTTGCCTTGGTTTCGGGTGGCCAGAAAGATGTCGGAGATCTCCATTTGCTCGTTACGTTGACCACCATTCAACGGCTTCAATCTGCCGCGCGCGGGGCTTTCGCTATTTCCTGTCCCAGGTCGTATGGCGGGCCGCTTCCGTCGAAGCGATCACCTATTTTGACGAATGATTGGACTCATCATGCCAATTTCACGGTCAATCGCTCGAATAATGACCTTTTGCGCGTTGGTATGGATGTAGACAATTTGCTATCCGTTGGCCGGACTCCGTATTTTACACAGCCATACTTTTTTATTACCAGCCGGTAAGTCAGCAAGGTGTCGGTAGGAATCAAGGTAAGAGATAACGAGAACATTGATCGGGCACTCCGACGTTTCAAGAGAGCCGTTAACCGCAGCCGCGTTTTGCGTATCTATCGCGCAAATATGGCGTACACGAAGCCATCAGAGGAAAGGCGCATTGCGCGTCAGAAGGCGGCTCGGAATGCGCACAAACGCTCTCGCTCCTACTAACCGGTGTGGGGTCTCTGACCCGGCAATTTAACCCTCGCCGGATAGTGCCGGGTAATTGATCTCCGCGAAGCGACGGTCGTTAACGGCCGTCGCTTTTTTTGCACACGCGTTGAACGGGGTGATCTCGCCACGAGGGTCGTCATCTCTCAAGAGAGACCGAGCACCTCGGAGAAAAGTTTCTCCTGTTCGAATTGATGAACCTTGGCGCTTCCGGTAGATGGGCTGGCACTGGCCGGGCGGCCCCGGTACTGGACATTACCGCAGTCACGTCCAGTTCGCTTGGAGAGTACAGCATCCAACCGCGGAGCGACGAAAGTCCACGCACCCATGTTCTTCGGCTCCTCTTGCGCCCAGATGAAGTCCTCTGCATTTCCGAAACGCTCCACTTCCTGGCTGAGGGCTTTGGCAGGGAACGGATAGAACTGTTCGACACGCACCAGTGCAGGTCGTGAGCCTCCCTCTTCAAGCTTCGAGACAGCTTGCTGGAGATCGAAGAATACCTTTCCGCTGCAGAATACCACGCGTTTTACGCGATCCGGATCATCAACTTCAGCAGGAATCACCGTCTGGAACCGTCCCTCGATCAACTCTTGGGGGGTCGAGACAACCGCCGGATGTCGCAAGAGACTCTTTGGCGACATCACGACCATCGGCTTTCGCTGGTCGAGCTTCACCTGCCGACGCATTGCATGAAAGAGATTGGCCGGCGTTGTAAAGTTGCAAACGAACATGTTTCCTTCTGCGCACAGATGAAGGAAACGCTCGAGCCGCGCCGACGAGTGTTCCGGGCCCTGTCCTTCATAACCGTGCGGGAGCAGCAAGACGAGACTGCTTCGCTGACCCCATTTCTTTTCGGCGGCCGACAGGAACTGATCGAATACAATCTGCGCGCCATTTGCGAAGTCACCGAACTGAGCCTCCCAAATGACAAGCGCGTCTGGATCCGCGACTGAGTAGCCGTATTCGAATCCACACACCGCGTATTCAGACAACAAACTGTCATAAATCAAGAGATGCGCCTGATCTTCCGTGACGTTGTTCAACGGAACGTACTCAGAGCCGTCATCCTGATCGACGATAACGGAGTGGCGATGGCTGAATGTACCACGCCGCGAATCCTGGCCCGAAAGGCGGACTGTCGTACCGTCCAGAATCAACGATCCATAAGCCAACAACTCACCGAGCGACCAGTCCACCGTTCCGTCGTCAAAAAATGCCTTGGATCGCTTTTCAAACTGACGCACCAGCTTCTTGTGCACGTTGAGGTGATCCGGAAATGACGTCAGCGCACGTGCTATCCGATCAAGCTCTTCTTTTCCGACTGCGGTATCGACATCAGAGAAATCGTCCGACGGCTCGTGTTTTGCCGCTATTTGTTCGCTTGCACTAGCGTCTCGTTCCGTCAGCTCCTTTGTCGATTCGAAAGCGTCTTGCAGTCTCGTCCGATAATCCTCGAGCATCTGCTCCGCTTCTTCGGGCGTCATCTCACCCCGCCTCAGCAGATACTCGGTGTACAGCTTTCTGACCGAGCGCTTTGCTTCGATCTTCTCGTAGAGTTGCGGCTGGGTATAGGTCGGTTCGTCGGCCTCGTTGTGGCCATGAACACGATAACACAACATGTCGATCACGACGTCGCGGTTAAAGACCTGCCGGAAGTCGAGAGCAAGCCGTGCGACGCGAACACATGCCTCCGGATCGTCGCCATTGACATGCACGATGGGCGCCTGAATCATCCGGGCTATGTCCGTCGCGTAGGTCGAACTTCTCGCATCAGACGGCTTTGTGGTGAAGCCAATCTGGTTGTTGATCACTATATGAATCGTGCCCCCGGTGTTGTAGCCGGGCAGCTGGCTAAGATTCAACGTTTCCGCGACTACGCCCTGACCGGCAAACGCCGCGTCGCCATGTATCAGAAGCGGTATGACGGCATCCTTGTAGTCGCCTCCCGGCACGTCCGACGCGTGCCGGAGCTTGTACTGTCGCGCCCGAACCATGCCCTCGACGACGGGATTCACCGCCTCAAGGTGGCTCGGGTTGCTAGCCAGCGTGAGCTTCACCACTGCCCCGTTCTCTGAACGATGCTCGCCAGTCGCACCCAAGTGGTACTTGACGTCGCCCGAGCCCTGGGTGGTGTTGGGATCGATGCTACCCTCAAACTCCGAGAATATGGCCTCGTACGGCTTGTGCAGAATGTTTGCGAGCACGTTCAGGCGGCCGCGATGCGCCATTCCGATCACCACCTCATGGACCTCTTGGTCGGCCGCATCGGAAAGAATGCTATCCAACATTGGAATGACCGACTCGGCCCCTTCCAGAGAGAATCGCTTGTGCCCGATATACTTGGTGTGCAGAAACCGTTCGAATGCCTCGGCCGCGTTCAGTCGGGATAGCACCCGGCGCTTCATCTTCGGCGTCAGCGTCTCCTGGCCACGCACGGGCTCAATCCGCGCCTCCAGCCAGCGCTTTTCGCCGGGGTCGGAGATATGCATGTACTCCACGCCGATCTTCCGCGTGTACGTGTCACGAAGAAGAGAGAGGATCTCACGCAGCGGGAGAATCTCCTTGCCGCCCAGGCCGCCCGTCACAAACTCACGATCGAGGTCCCATACCGTGAGGCCGTAAACGGCCGGATCCAGCTCCGGATGCTCCACCCACTCGTAACCAAGCGGGTTGATGTCGGCTTGCAAGTGGCCCCGAACCCGATGCGCGCGGATAAGCTGCAGGACACGCGCCTGCTTGCGAATCATGTCGAGCTCGGACTCTTCGGAGCCGGCCCCCAGTTGCGGAGTATTGTCCTTCCTCAACGAGAAGGGCTGATAGGGAATGCCAAGCTCGGCGAACACCTCTTTGTAGAAGCCATGCTGTCCAAGCAACAACTCGGCCACGTGAGCCAGAAAAGCACCGCTTTCGGCTCCCTGAATGACGCGGTGATCGTAAGTCGACGTGATGGACATCACCTCAGAGATGCCGGACTTGCTTACGATGCCCGGCTCGAAGGCGTAGTATTCGGGCGGGAATCCGATGGCCCCGACACCCACGATCACGCCCTGACCCTGCATGAGGCGCGGAACGCTGAGCGAGGTGCCGATCATACCCGGATTGGTGATCGTCGCGGTGGTCCCCTTGAAGTCACCTAGCTCAAGGTCGTTGTCGCGTGCCCGTCGGACCAAGTCGTTGTAGACACCAACGAACTGCGGGAAGTTCATCGAGCCGGCGTCCTTGATGTTTGGAACGAGCAGTGTTCGCCTACCGCGCCGCTCTATGTCTATTGCAAGTCCGAGGTTTATCGCTGACGGTATCACGTGCTCCGGTTGGCCGTCGACCTGTCGGAACGTCGTATTCATGTTGGGCTGCTGTCCGAGCCCCTTGACGACCGCCCATGCGATCAGGTGGGTGTAGGACACCTTCTCTCCGCCGACGCTCCGCTGGTAGTCATTGATGAGTCGACGGTTCTCTGCCATCATCTTGACCGGAAACGACCGAACCGAAGTGGCTGTCGGGACATCGAGGCTGGCCTCCATGTTCTCCGCGATGATGGCGGCCGGTCCGCGAAGCGGTTTGGCCTCCCCTTCTATCTCCGGTGGTGCAGGCTTCTCCGCTTCAACGACGGCGCCGTCTCCACCCCGCGGGGCCTCGGGTGCCGCCACGGCGGAATCCGCCGCTGCCTCTCGAGTCTTTCGCGCCTCCGTAGCCGCGGCGAATGAATCGCTAGGACTGAAATCCTCGAAGAACTCCCTCCAGCTTTCACTAACACTTTCGGGATTATCCAGGTACTGACGGTATATCTGATCTACATACCCGGTATTGAAGCCGAGTGTGCCTTCGTCTTTTGCCATGGCAATTGGTCGGCGCCCCTTACAGTGATAGTTGCCTCAAGTTAGATGAATCCGAAGCGGCCGGCTACCGAAGCCAGCCGTTTTGACGGTACCACTCAATGGTTAGACTGATCCCCTTTTCAAGCGAAACCTCCGCCGAGTATCCGAAATCGGAGACAGCTTTTGCACTTGAGCATGCCTTGCAGGCATCCGCAATCTCGCGCGCTTTCTCTCGATTCAACGGAGGATATGCACCAAATAGCCCGGATACAGTCTCGACCGCTGCGCCCACCTTGCGGACCACGGCGGGAGGTATTTTTACGGTGATGGCGCGGCGCCCAAGCGCCTCGGTCGCAGCATCGCGAACATCCTCCCACGTGGACGTGCTTGCTCCGCCGATGAAGTACGTCTCACCAATCGCAGTTTCGGATTCGGCAGCGTCTACTATTCCCCGAACAAGATCCTCTACATACACCAGGCTTATCGGGTCGGGATCACTACCTCCGACGATTGGACACAGTCCGCGATTGACCGTCTGGAAGAAGGTGAGGATGTCGCGCTCGCGCGGCCCGTATACAGCGGGTGGCCGAATCACGGTTATCGGGATCTCATCCTGAATTGCGACTCCACCCACGACGGATTCCCAGACACGTGCCTCCATCATCGCCTTGCTTCGACCATATCTGGTGATCGGGTTTAGCGGCGTCTCCTCGGTGGCCACTTTTTCCTCGACGGCACCGACCACCGCCAGAGAACTTGTCACCACGAACCGCTGAAGGGTCGGCGCAAGGCGATGAGTCAGACTCAGAAGACGAAGCGTCCCCTCCACATTCGACCGCAAGAAAGTCTCCTCCTTCCGTGCTCGCGTGACAGCCGCGGCATGATAAACGTGAGTGACTCCCCCGAGTGCGTCGGCCACCTCGGTCTCGCCGCCCTCTCCGGTCAAGTCTCCCTTAACAAGCGTCACGGCCTTGTCCTTCAGCCACTTTGGATCTGATCTTACGAGACAACGGATCTCCTCGTAGTCCCTTCGCATCAGTTCATCCACAAGATGACTGCCCACGAAACCCGTTCCACCCGTGACAAATGCCTTCTTTCCCATTGTCGATTGCGTTTGAAGACCCGCAGACCGTCACGTAGCCAGACTGAGCTGCGCGACGTTCTCGATATGATCGGTATGGGGAAAGAGGTCGACAGGCTGCAACGCATCGATCCGGTATGCGCCGTCCATCATGGCAATGTCGCGCGCCTGGGTTTGGGGGTTGCAGCTTACATAGACGATTCTGGGGGTGCCCAGAGTAGCCACCCTCTTTACAACGCGCGGGTGTAGGCCGGCCCTCGGGGGATCGAGGATAATAACGTCCGGCGTTCCGTGGCTCTCCAGAAATTCGTCGTTCAGCGTGGTGAGCACATCTCCCTCGACAAACGTGCAGTTGCCGACCTCATTCAGGGAGGCATTGGTACGTGCATCGCGCACAGCCTCCGGGACAAGTTCGAGACCGACCACTTTCGCCGCGTCCGAAGCGAGGTAGATTCCTATGGTTCCGGCGCCGCAGTAGACGTCATAGACACACTCCGCCCCGCTCAGAGACGCATACTTCCGTGTAACCTCATACAGCTTCTCCGCCTGAATCGTATTTGTTTGGAAGAATGATTGTGGGCCTATCTGAAAGCTGTAATCACCGATTCGATCCGTGATAAATCCTGGGCCAAAGACGACGTGGGTCTCATCGCCGATTGCTGTTTGCGCGGGCGTATCGTTAACCGTGACCACGAAAGTCGTCACGATTACCGGTGCTGCTCGGAGGCTGTCGGTGAACGCGCGAACAACCTCCTCGTCGAATCGGGAAAGAACGAGGTTTATCATTCTCTCGCCCGTCCGCTTCCCTTCTCGGATCACGAGGTGTCGCAACAAGCCTCGCGTCTTTCTTGCATCCCATGGATCCCACCCATGCGTGCAGGCAAGTTCACGCACGAGATTGACAATCTGAACACTTTCATTCGACTGCAAATGACACTCTTGAATATCAATGACTTTTGCAAACTGTCCCGGGGCGTGAAGTCCCAGAGCAAAAGCTTTGTCGAATCTCTGTCCCGATTCTATCTCCTTACGTGTGAGCCAGCGGTTTGCGCTGAAGGAGAACTCCATCTTGTTTCGGTAGAAGTACGTTTGCTCTGCCGGCAAGACGGGCTGAACGGCCGGATCATCAAAGCCGCCCGCATGCTGAAATGCCTCCCGAACACTCGCATGTTTCGCCTTCAGCTGAGCCTGGTAGTCAACGTGCTGCCACTTGCATCCTCCGCACCAGCCGAAGTAGCGGCATGCAGCATCCGTACGTAGTTCGCTCGGCTGGAGAAGTTGCTCGATTTCGGCGTCAGCATATTTCTTGCGCGTCCGACGTATGCTGATCTCTACCTCGTCGCCCGGAACAGCACCTTTAACAAAGACGACCATTCCGTCGATTCTGGCGATCGACTTTCCCTTGTCGGCGAATTTCTCAATCGAGACCCGGTGGGTCGTGCCTTTGGTGAGCTTCATAGTGTGTCCTTGTGACGGTCGGACGGTCGAACCGACGATCTTGTGCTCCAAATGCCTACGACGGAAGCTTCTCCGGCACGCTGGCAGTACTGGAGAGTATCTCCAATGTGGAGGTCCGCCCAAATCGCTGTTCGATGCAATCGAGCATCGATGCGTATAGGCGGCCTACATGGCGGCCAAGCGCTCTGTACACGTTAGCGGCCGCAGCAGGATTGCGATTGGACATGGCCGTAAGATCCGGTCGGAATAGCCCGTAGACAATTGTGTCTGCAATGGATCGGGCGGATTCCACGCGTCGAAGATCCTCAAAAAGTGAAAGCGCGCCGAAGATGTCCGACTCGCCCAGTTCCACGACCTCAACCTCTTCTTCGTGTTCGTTACGCCGGGTCAGCCGAACTGCGCCCTGCCGAATGAGGTACAGCCCGAGCCCTGGATCACCCTCAAAGTACACAAACTCATCGCGTTTGAATCGGCGCTCGTGCATGACTTCGGCGATCACGTTGAGGTGACTCGAACGCAGGTCAGCAAAGACGGCTGCAGCCCGAAGCGCATCAACGCGATCCTTGATTCGCTGATCCTCTTCGCGCTGAAAGACTCGCCTTCTCCATCGCGTCAGGACGCTCAGGAATCCTTCAATATTCATCTCACTAGTAAGACTGTTTGGAAAAATCTAGAACGTATGCCCAATGGCAAAATGAAGCCGCGGTTCATCGAGTCGCTGGGGGAAGAACTCACCAGTGGCAGGGTCGTGCACTTTATAGGCAAAATCAAGACGAGCAATGAAATACTCCCAAGCCAGTCTGAGGCCTACGCCGGATCCGACGCCTATCTCACCGATGAAGTCGCGCCCGCGAAAACGCCCATCATCCTTCTCTCCGGTGCTCGTCTCGAAACCGGGATTGCGCGGACCGAACCAGACATTGCCGGCATCGACGAAAGGCGTAACAACCCAATCCGCGGCGAAGATGTCGCGGAGCATGATCTGCCGCAGTTCAGCACTAAACTCCAGCTTGATATCCCCTCCCAGAATATTCGCCTCTGCCTCAGATCCGGTGGATGATAGTCTCGCCTGTCCTGGTCCAAGTTCACCAAGACCCCAGCCCCGCACGCTAAAAGAGCCACCGCTGAAAAATCTTTTGTCGAAAGGCACTACATCTGATTTTCCGGTCGGATGTGAAATGCCCGCGAGCGCCTTCCAGGCAAACACGAGGTCGCGGTTCATCCGACGGTACTGCCGCAAGTCCACGACGAAGCGAAGGTATGGACGATAGATAAGGCGTGTCTCCCCGCTGCCTCCAAAGAAAGGGAGTCCGGGCAGACTTCCTTCGATGACGCCCGGAGTGAATATCGTTCGATCAAGGAGTGCGGGCAGGTTTCCTCCGACCTCAATGGATCCCTCGTACGAATGCCCGCGATCGCGCTTAAGCGGATTGACGTTCGATGAAATAAGCCGGTAGCGAAATGCATTGTTAACCTGCGGCTTTGTGTAGTCCTCTACGATCTGGCCCCGTAAAACCGGATCCGAAACAGCCGCGAGCACGCTGTCGAGAAAT
>JBFIPX010000044.1:0-20584 GCA_041609895.1 Rhodothermales bacterium | reverse complement strand
TGCATCCCGACCCGGACTGGGAGACCAGTCCCGACGAGGATTCCGCAAATGACGAGGACGGCAACCCCGAGGCAGATCTCGAGAACGTCTCGCCTCTGCACGCTGGAACATCGCACGCCGAAGGGGATACCGTATGACTCCGGCTCTAACCGGAGTCGAGATACGATTACAAGGCGGCCTGCAGGACACTGAACATCAAGCATGAGTCCGCGGGCCGCGTTCATTATGGTGGCTGATCAATTATGTCCGTACCCGTTATAGAACGTCCCTCGCCTCACGAGCTCGTAAGCGACGAGTTGACACCGCGTCAGATCGTCGCAGAGCTCGACAAGTACATCGTCGGGCAGGACGAGGCCAAGAAGAGCGTGGCAATCGCACTTCGGAATCGTTGGCGCCGGCTGAACGCCGCCGACGACATGCGCGAGGAGATCATGCCGAATAATATCATCATGATCGGTCCTACCGGGGTCGGAAAGACGGAGATAGCCCGACGCTTGGCACGTTTGGCCGCAGCCCCATTTATAAAGGTCGAGGCTACGAAGTTTACCGAGGTCGGGTACGTCGGACGGGACGTCGAAAGCATGATTCGCGATCTGTGCGACATCGCGATCAACATGCTCCGTGAGGAACACAGCATCCACGTCAAGGATCGGGCCGCGGAATTGGCTGAAGATCGTATTCTCGACCTGCTAATTCCTCCGCCAAACCACCCACAGGGTGATATATCGTCGACCGCCGGCTTTGTACTCAAGAGCACGACGCAGCAAACTACACCGGACGACGACGACATCCGCGAAAGAACCCGGCAGAAGTTTCGCGACAAGCTTCGTCGCGGCGACCTTGACGAACGCGAAGTTGAGATTGAGGTGCGCTCCGACCAAACTCCGATGCTGCAGGTCTTCGGACCAATGGGCATGGAAGAGATGGGTATGAACCTGCAGGATCTGTTCGGCAATCTCGGGGGGAAGAAACGAAAGAAACGACGCGTCCCGATTTCAGAGGCGCGAGAGATTCTGGCGCAGGAAGAAGCTCAAAAGCTGATCGACATGGACAAGGTCACGAAGGAGGCCCTGGACCGCGTTCAACAATCCGGGATCGTATTCATCGATGAGATTGACAAGGTAGCGGCGCGAACCGCATCCGGTCGCAGCGGACCCGACGTATCTCGGGAAGGCGTCCAGCGAGACCTACTACCCATCGTCGAAGGATCAGGCGTTATGACGAAGTACGGCCTGGTAAAGACGGATCACATTCTCTTCATCGCAAGCGGCGCATTTCACGTCGCAAAACCGAGCGATCTCATTCCTGAGATGCAGGGACGATTCCCGATTCGTGTGGAACTCGACTCCCTTACCGAGGAGGATTTCTACAAGATCTTGACGCAGCCCAAGAACGCTCTGCTGAAGCAGTACCGCGCCCTGATGCAGGCGGAAGGAGTCGACATCGATTTCACGGATGATGCCGTCAAGGCGATCGCCCGTACTGCAGCTGAGGTCAACGAACAGGTCGAGAACATCGGAGCACGAAGACTGCACACCGTACTTACGACCCTTCTCGAGGATATTTTGTTCGAGGTGCCCGATACCATTCGTGACGATCGAATTACCATCGATTCCGAAACCGTGGACGCGCGACTGGCAGCGATCGTCGAGAACCGCGACCTGAGTCAGTATATACTTTAATCATCCCAGCAGCGTCTTAGCCGTCCTGATCGGGCAGCTTTAACGTCCGCATTTGAGTCCGACGGTTACAATACTCGAATCAACCTCCAGCGAGGCTCAGCAGCGTTGGTCAGAGCTGCAGTCCGCGGCGGCCAATCGACATGCCTTCGACTCGCTCCCGCTGGTCGCGCGCCTGGCCGCAGCCCAGTCAATGGAATCGCGAGCCATCTTCGTCAACGAGTCGGGATCCGATGTTGCCTCGTTTCTTGCGACGTTCCGGCGGGTCGGACCGTTCTTCGAGGTGGTGCCCCCTCGTCTCGTGCCTTTCAGCCCGATGATCTTTCGACGAAGCCCTCAGAATGAAGCGTCGCTTTCAAATGCGGTCGCAGTCCTGCGCAATCACCTGGTGGATCGATACCATAGAGTGGTCATTACGATGCCGCCGGGGGTCCCGTCGGCAACGGCGCCTCTTGCATCCGGTTGGAAGTCGGATTACCTGAAGACGTATGTTCTTCCTCTGCAGGAAACGTCCGCCGACGTCACCGCGAACTGGTCGGGGAGTACGCGACGCCTATATAGAAAACACGCGGGAAGCCTAAGTGTCGAAGAGGACGTTTCGGCGACACCTACAATAATGACCTTGTGGATTGAAGCATATGCCCGCTCCGGCTCACCGCTGGAAATCGACACTCAAGCAATGATCGATATCGTTGCCTGGCTGCATGATAACGACGGGTGCAGGGTGTTCTCGGCAGTGAGAGCGGACGGAAGTTGCGAGGGTGGTCTCATCGTATTGATTGATCGCGACACGGCGTACTATTGGATCGCGGGCAGCATTCCCGGGCCAGCGATGACGGTGATACTTGGTAGCGTCATCCAGCTCCTGAAATCGGAGGGCGTTACGGCATTGGATTTTCTCGGAGCCAATACGCCGTCAATTGCAGAGTTCAAGCGTCGATTCGGTCCGCAGCTAACCGAATATCCTAGACTCATCGCTTCACGCTCACGCATATTCGAAGCTATGCTGGCCGCCAAACACTCGCTATCCGAGCGAACAGCCTCGCTGTGACAGCAACTGGGACCACTACCAGTGAGCAAGGTCCACTCCGTCTGTCGTGGCCTGCCATTACCGCAGTAGCGCTATCACTCGCAATCTGGTGGTTTCGTTTCGACTACGAATGGGCCTGGGGTGATCAGGACGAGATCGTGCCGTTTCTGCTGCACTTGATCGACGACGGCATTCTCGCGGCTGACTGGTTTGTACAAACACAGGCAGACGCCATCGGAGTACGAACGCCTTTCGTATTTCTCTTGCGGCTCGTGTCGCTCGTCTTGACTCCGTACGCTGCCGTCCTCACCATCTTCGTTCTGTCCTGGGCTGCCATCGGGTGGGCGATCTTTGCCATCGCGCGACTGCTTTCCGCCAGTCATTCAGCAGCCGCGTTGGCCGTCATTGTCATCCTGACGCTAACACCGAAGTGGACCCTCGGGGGTAATGACGTCGTGTATGCGATGCTGGTGCCTGAGATGGCCGCCTGGGCTCTCGGGCTTCCGGGGCTGGTGGCCCTGATGAAGCGTCGTTTTGTCCTCGCCGGCGTCCTCGTGGGCCTTGCGGGTTGGCTTCAAATTCTAGTCGGTCTACACCTCACACTCGTACTGGGCCTCGCGATCCTTTTCACAAAAACTCTGGCGCGCGACAAGGGCTGGACTGACGTCCTTCGTTTCACCGGAATAAGTGTGGCTGTGTTTTCGCCTATGCTTCTGATAATCGCCAGCCAACAAATCTCCTTTACTCCGCTTCACGATCCCGACCCAACTTGGATTCTAACTCAGTTTCGCGCTTCGTACCACTACATCCCGACCGAATTCTCGCCACAATCGTACGTCAAGTTCGCTCTGGTTGTAACAGCCGGAGTCTCAGGCTTTGCATGGATCAGGAGGAGCGGACACTGGAGCGATGCGTTGGGAATCACCCTGGCTGCGGTCGTCGCGGTCGCTGTGTGCCTTGTTCTGGCTTTTCTATTTATCGAGCTGGTGCCGTTTGACCTCGTCATCAAACTGCAGCTGTTCAAACTCAGCGTCATTGCGAAGGTGCTTCTGGTATCCACATCTTGTGCAGCACTATCTCACTTGCGATTAGGAAGATTAAGTCCTCGCTTGCCGTCGTCGATTCAGTTTACCGGCACCGCGATGGCGATCGCACTGCTCTGTATTTCTGCGGTAGAGAATGTTCGACAACAGGCGCCGAGCGTGACAGAATCAGTTGAGACGTGGGCTCGCTCATCAACGCCGACAAGTGCTCAGTTTCTGATCCCGCCTTCGATCAGCACGTTTCGATCGATGGCGGAGCGGGCAATAGTCGTCAATTACGCGGCTACGCCTTTCTCCCCAGAGGATCTCGTCGAGTGGTACCGCCGAATCACCGCGATCGCACCGGTCGACACAAGCCGGGTCGGGGTTGAACTGAAGGGAAGGCTTGACGCTTCCTACCACAGACGCACTGAATCCGACTGGTCGCGCCTCGCGGAGCAGTTCTCGGTCGATTATCTTGTGTTGCGGTAGTCCGAAGCCGCACCACTTCCCTTCCGCGTCGCATTTCGAGATTCCGTGTGGGTTGTCTACGATTTGTGCCTGATGGCATCGCCGTACTGAAACGGCCAGTCGTAATCAGTCTGCCGTCCCACTGCGTGCCTGCCACTGTTTAGGATGCGAGACTTCTTCAGACCCGTTGCGACGCTGCTCACAGGCACCCTTCTGGCGCAAATTCTCGTCTACGCATCGCGGCCACTGCTTACCCGGTTATTCACGCCCGACGACTACGGCGTACTGAGCTTCTATGCCGGAGTTGTCGCGGTAGCCGCGTCGTTTTCAAGTGGAAAGTTTGAAGATGCGCTCATGCTTCCCAGCGATTCGCAGCAATCCTGGTCGCTGGCGGCAGCTTCGATTCTTATGACGATTACCACCGCAGCCGTCATGGCGGCACTTCTACCCTTTCGCGCCGTGCTGCAACCGCTGGTGTCCAGCACGCTTGCTTTAGAGGTCGCGATGTTGGCGCCGGTTAGCGTTGTCTTCGTCGGGGTTGCCCGGACTTGCGATGCATGGCTAACGAGGAATAACCGCTTTGATCTCGTTGCTCGCGGAAGAATCAGCCACAGTGCCGTCACGGTCCCGTCGCAGATCACCGGCGGAGTGGCCCGATGGGGCGCCCACGGTCTCGTCGGAGGACTGATACTGGGCCAGGCAGCCCAGGCATTGTACTACGCCACGCGGGCCATAGCCGTAAGCAAAGTAGCTGGATTGAAGCGGCCGCGACTCAAACTAGTCGCCGAGGCCGCAGGGCGATATCGTCGATTTGCACTCTTCGGTGCGCCCGGTACAGCGCTGAACACGGCGTCCGTGCAGCTCCCGGCTCTTTCGCTTCTGTTCTTCTTTGACGCGTCCGTTCTCGGCAACTATGGGGTCGGTTATTCGGTGCTGGCAGTCCCGATGACGTTGCTCGGTTCGGCTGTCGCGCAAGTGTACTACGTGCGCGCTACCGACGCCATGAGATCGGGTGAACTGGCTGCAATAACCCTTGAGGTGTTTAGGCGACTGGTCGCGCTCGGTTTGTTTCCGATCTTTTCCGTTGCCATCGCTGGACCGGAAATTTTTAGTTTCGTGTTTGGAGAATCGTGGTCCGACGCCGGACTGTACGCCTCATACCTTGCGCCCTGGGTGTTGCTCGTTTTCGTCTCCTCACCACTGTCTCGCCTGTTCGACCTGCTTGAGAAGCAGCGGGAGCTACTTCTTTTCAATCTCGTGTTGCTCGCGACGAGAGCTGCAGCCTTGGTCTTCGGCGGCGTATCCGGGGATGCGAACCTGGCAATCCTCCTGTTCGGCGCTGCAGGTGCTATTCTGTGGCTCGTCCACACGGTCTGGATGCTTCACCTTGCTCGCGTTCGCTCGCGTTCGGCCCTGAAAGCAGTCATAAGGTATGGCGGATACACGATCTTGCCGGCAGTCGCCGTCCTCGCATGCAAATTCGTTGCAGGAGATTTCGTCACAACTCTCGTCGCACTTGTTGGCGCAGCTGGATACTACGTAGTGCTGATCAAGCTGGAGCCCCACTTGTTCTTTCCCGAAAGTGAACCCAAAGCCGGCAAGCGCGATGATTAAGATGATTCATCACCGAGGCCGGCGATGGTCGCGCTCCGGCAACTCATGGGTAAAGGGATTCGCGTACTACAACGACAGAGTTTATTCCGGAAATGTTTTCGCCGAGCTTGTCGCCAACAGCAGAGCAGAGCTGGTTGACCTCCTTCCGCGCCTTCGCGGAGAGTATGCGGTCGCACGTGAAGAGCCAGACGGTTCGTGTGTCCTGGCTGTCGACCGCATCAGATCGATTCCTTTATTCTATTCCGCTGAAACCAATCCAGCCGCCTCCGACGACGCTGACATACTCGCCTCGGATGCGGCAGCTCCGCAGCCCGAAGACCATCTCAAGCTTGCCTTTCTGCTGCAGGGTGTGACTCTCGGTAATGACACGCTCAGACCGGAAATAAAGCAGGTACGAGCAGGCGAATTAGTGCGGTTGTCTAGCGACGGCGCGACATCGGCTGCTTACTTCGGTCTTGGGCAGCGTGCGAATGACTTGGCTGCCCTGAGCGAGGATGATCTCATCGATTGCGGAATAGCGGTTCTTGAGTCGTCCTTCGGGCGAATGCTGCGATCTCTGGATGGACCGTGTGTCGTTCCACTTAGCGGCGGCCTCGACTCGCGACTAGTGGCCGCAATGCTTTGTCGGCTGGGAAGAAAGGATACGCTGTGCTTCTCGTACGGCGACTTGAAGTCCTTTGAGGCCGGTACGAGCAAGGACGTTGCGGAACACCTCGGATTGAAGTGGGAGTTCGTTGACTACTCCCGTTCGAAGTGGCATGAGTGGGCATCGTCACCGGAGTTTCAGTCTTATTCGGATTTCGCTTCGCAGCACTGCACAATCGAACACGAGCAGGACTGGCCGGCCGTTCGTCAGCTCAGCCGCCTCGGATTGATAGCCGACCACGCCATATTTGTCCCCGGCCATTCAGGCGACTTTCTCGCCGGCAGTCATTTGCCGGAAGCCGCGTTCGCGAACCCGCACGAGGGAACCGCCACCGACTGGGTCATGGAGAAGTACATGACACAGTGGCCCACTTCGGCAGTAAACGGTCAGCTATTGCAGCGCCTCCGGGATGCAGTTCGCAGCACACTTCCAACTGGACACGCCGCCCTTCAATTTGACGACTACGGGTGGCGCCACCGTCAGGCAATGATGATCGTCAACAGTGTCCGTACCTACGAGTACCACGGGTTTGACTGGCGGCTCCCGTTGTGGGACGAGGAAATGATCACGTTTTGGTCGTCGATACCCATCCGGTATCGACGCAACAAGTACCTGTATCTCAAGATCCTGCGCGCCCTCCTGGGTGACCTAATGCAAATCCCGTATCTGGAACCAAAGCCCTCAATGATGAGACGGCTTCGCGATCGGCTAACCGACAGTGGCTATTCGAGGTACGGCATCTTCGCGGGCTCCGGGTGGGCATCTGTGGTACGTCCGATGACGCGAGCGCTGAGCGTCAAGGACCCGATCGTATCGGCAGTCATCCGTCCGTGGCGCAACTTGCCACTCCTTAGGGCCAGAATCAACGGCCTGCTCGCCGTGAACCGCCTTGAGTCAGTGGTGTCCATCCAAGGAAGACAAACTCCCTAAGGTATCTGTGCGATCATCAGCACTCAGCGTCTGTGCAATTGCTTGGATACTGTTTCCCTACTGATCTAGGTCGTCGTGGACAAGGTGAATCGACGATGGGTCGCCCGTAATGCTGAGTCGATCACCGGCGACCAGCACGGTATCGTGTGTAGGCATGATAATGTCTCCTGAACGTCCGACCATTATCACGTGTGCGTCACCCGGCAGATCGACCCTACCCACCTGGATGCCGGCAAAGTTCGCATCGTTTTCCTCATCGACGTCGACCGTCATCAGCCGGTCAGGATCGAGCAATACCTCCTTCAGCTCCTGCTCCGAACTTGCCTCCCGCCATCGTGCCAGGAAATCACTGCTGTCTATTCGCCGCGCCAGGTTGGCGAGGATGTTCAGGTGCTGGCTGGGTCGCTCACGTGGGCTCACCAGGAAGATCATGGCGTAGACCGGACCAGATAGATCCACGGAAAACTGCTCGGCTTCGGCATCACTGACCTCGACATGCAGGCCCTCCTTGCAGCGAACAAGCAGCAACTCCGGCGACGATAGATCATGTAGTCTGTAGTGCGGTAGCGCTACACCCTCCGCCACGGGCATCACTCCAAAACGCGCGCCCTCCATGAATCCGGAGACCAACTGGCCGGCCGTGACAGGCAATCTCTGAGCGAAGAGCTCAGAAGCTTTCGTCGCCAGGTCTTGAAAGGCCATTGCACGATCAAGATCGATGACCAGCGCATTAGCAACGACGCGTTCGTACTCGATTTGGTTTTCGATCTCTGAACGCGATGACGATGGCACGAGTACCACCACTTTGTCTCCCGCCAGAGGTGTGAGTTCTTCCTGTGAGTTGACAAACAACTGGTCGCCCCTTGCCAGGAACAACAGCGTGAATTCGTCTCCGTAGCTGTCTTTCAATTCTGTGTATGCGCCTTCAGCCTCCAACTCGATGATCCGAATTTCCCCACCCATCTCGAACTGCTCGGAAAGGGACGCATAGGACGAGTCGGTTCCAAACAACGGATGCCCGCGAAGGTGTTGAGGCAGTTCGCTTGTCTGGTCGGTTCGCGTCGTGGGTCTGGCCGCCAGCTGATATACCTCGTTGCTTTCGAAGAACTCCGCGAAATGTAGAGAAGCGAGAGCATTCACCTCGTCGTTAGGCGTCATGGCGATGAAGCGTCCGATCCCGCCCAGGTCGAGTTTGTCGACAGTGGACTCCGAGAGCGCGTCGGCGGCGAGCGCATTCAGACCTCGTTCCTTGGCGCGCGCGACATTGTCAGCGTTAGAGTCCATCAGTAAAACTCGAAAACCCAACTCCTTGATTGCCAGCGCCATCCGCTGAACCCATCGGCTCGCGCCCAAAATGACGACGCCCTGCGGGTTTGGGTGCGCGATTCCGAGCCATCTTGCCACAGATGATGCCGAGAGCCCGTAGACAGCCACCGTACCCACGATGACAAGGAAGACCAGTGGCACCAAGTCGGCGGCTTGGGGGTAAATGCCTTCCAGTCTGAAAGAGAATAGAGCCGACACTGCTGCAGCCACAATTCCGCGCGGCGCCAACCACGATAAAAACGCCTTCTCCTTCCAGTCCAGGCGCGACCGCATGGTCGACACCGCAACCGCTACCGGCCTAACCACGATGATCAAGGCTGCCAGGAAAAGCAGTGGGCCAGTCTGAAGCATGTATTCGAGAGACGAGAGCTCAAGTCGCGCACTCAGCAATATGAACAAACTGCCTATGAGCAAAACCTGAAGATCCTCCTTGAACTCTGTAATGCGGCGTACAGGAACGAATTTTTGATTCGCCATGATGATGCCCATAAGCGTGGCCTCCAGTAGGCCCGACTCCTCCTGTAGAGAGTTCGACAACCCGAACGTGCCCACTACGATCGCGAGCGCCATCGCACTTTGGAGGTAGTCGGGTACCAGTCGCCGGTATAACAGAAACACCAACAATGCGGAACCAATCACGCTGATTCCAACGCTGGTTGCGATTGTCAGAAGGAGGCCTTCCACGGCATGCATTACAGCCGACTCGAACGTGTCTCCCGAAGCCTCGACGGAACGGTTGAGGAGAAGCAGCACCTCAAGAACAAGCACAGCCAAGATGGCCCCTGCCGGATCTATCGTGATTCCCTCCCACTTGGCGACGGCACCAACACGACCAGTCGGGCGCACGTGTCTCAGCAAAGGAACGATAACCGTCGGTCCTGTCACGGTCAGAATAGCGCCGGCCAGAACGGCGAGCCCTGTTTCAAATCCAACGATGTAATAGGCACCCAAACCCGCCAAAGCCCAGGTGACGAGCACACCGACCGTAACCAGGTTGAGGACGGAAGTGCCAACCTCCCTTAGCTCAGAAACGCGCAGGCTCAATCCTCCCTCAAAGAGGATTACGCCAATTGAAACGGATACAAAGGCGTAGAGCCAGTCACCCTCGAGCGAGCTGCTCGGTAAGAAGCCAGTAACGGGTCCCGCTGCGAAGCCCACCAGCAACAGCAGAAGTATCGAAGGAAGGCGGAACCGCCATGCGATCCACTGTGAAGCAATCCCAAGAACAAGGACGCCAACAATCCCGATTAGAATTTGATGGGTCATTAATCAGTGCCTGACTTAGTCGTAGGCATACGAGTACGCGCGACAAACAGCTCTTCGATGAGCGGATGACGCTGAAGAGAGGCAGCCCGCACTCGCACCGGCAAATACAGCCTTGTCCAGACCCGTCCCCTGCCTACAGAATCGACCGGAACGTATCCGGAAGTGACTGGTCGGGGACAGCCGGGTCTTTGTCTTCACCGTGGCCTTCCGGAGAATCCACGTTCATCGCGTCACCACTGCCCTCCGCAGAGCAATGTGCGCCGAACGCCTCAACCAGATCGTCTGCTATGGCAGACGCGCTCCGACCCTCGATGTGACGCCTCTCTAAAACAAAGACGGGCTCGTCCTCCTGAAAAAGCACAATGAACGGCGAGGATGGCGGAATGCCGGGAAGATATCGTCGCGCGTGTTCAGTTGCCTCTATATCCTGACCTGCGAAGACTGTTACGTACCTATCCGGTTGCACGCTAGCTGTCTGCCGTGCCAGCGCCAGCGCCGGCCGGGCGTTGGCGGCTGCGCACCCGCAAACCGAGTTGATGACGAGAAGCGTGGTGACTCCGGTCGTGTTCGAGAAGACCTCATCGACCGCAGGCCCGTCGACCAGTTCTGTCACGCCCAGACGAGTAAGCTCCGCTCGCATGGGGGCAACCAATGCTTCAGGGTAAGGCATTTATCGAGGTGTTTGATGGTGTGGAACTTTCGACGGGTACGAACGGACTGCTGGGATGGATTGATCCTCCACGCAGCGTAATCGGCGATTAATTCAACGTGACTGCCGTCGATACCATTCTGAGTAATCGCCTTCATATGTCCGCCGCTTAAACCATGTCGTTCCGATTGCTGCGATCAAGAGTCCAACCCCCGATGGCGATTGTGATCGCTGTTGCGTTTGCAGCAGGCTGTGCAAGTTCCTCGACTGTCACTCCAATCGAGTTCGAGCCGGCGGACAGAGTCGCGACTCGGTCTAATGCGATTCACGGGCAGCCCTCGGCTTTGAAGCAGCGGTCGCGACTCCTGGCAGAAGTTGATCGCTGGAAGGGAACGCGCTATCGGTATGGTGGCACCGGTCATCGAGGTTTCGATTGTTCGGGTTTCGTGTTTCGGGTGTTTCAAGATGCATTTGGTGTATCGCTACCTCGAACCACGAGATCACAAATGAAAAGCGGGAGTCCAGTTGTCAATGGCGACCTTAGGTTCGCGGATCTGGTATTCTTCTACACCCCTGCTCGTACTGATCATGTCGGCATTTACCTGGGCGGAGGCGAGTTTGCTCACGCGTCTTCCAGTAGCGGTGTGATGATCTCCCACTTGTCGGAGGACTACTGGCGCACGTCCTTTCGCGGTGCGCGGCGCGCAACCGAGATCTCGTTTAACAAAGAAGGCTCCGCGGAATCTGTGGCAGCATCGGAGAAGCGAGTGTTCGAATCAACGCCTGACTACCCCGAAAACGTCCCTACTCCAAGCCGCATCGGCTGGTGACCACTTGGGCCGGACTGACTGTGAATATCCGGTTGACCGGATCATTTTCGCGAGGCAGTACGTCCAACAACCGCAATCCTAGTAGCGTGATGCCGCCGCCGTCGATCTTCGACAGTGGCGGTCCTGTTTTATAGTAGTCACCACCGGATGAGCGGCCCACGCTCGCCGAACAACAAGGCCTGTTACCTCATGTCTCCCGAAAAACCTGTATATCTGACCAAAGAGGGACTTGAGAAGCTCAAGAGTGAGCTTCAATTCCTGAAGACCAAAGAGCGAGCTCGAATTGCAGACGCAATTGCAGAAGCGCGTTCACAGGGCGACCTTTCCGAGAATGCCGAATACGATGCGGCGAAAGAGGAGCAGGGCCTGTTAGAGGCGAAGATTGCAAAGGCAGAGCAGGTCATCACCAACGCACGTGTCGTCGATGAGACCGTTGTCGACAATAGCAAGGCCTATATCCTGTCGAAGGTCGAGGTCAAGAATCTCAAGACGGACGCAACCAATACGTTTACGCTTGTGTCGGAGCAGGAGGCTGATCTCAGCAGCGGCCGAATCTCGATTACCAGTCCGATCGGAAAGGGACTGTTGGGCAAGTCGGAAGGCGACGTTGTAGAGATCAATATCCCGGCCGGCAAGGTCAAGTTCGAGATCTTGGCCATCAGCCGGTAGGCAGTCCGGATGGATGTACGCGGCTGAAGAAACGGAAGACCCGAAAGTTGCACGTGCCGGCGGAATCAGAAAACCGGGCTCGCGACGTTTTGAAATATTTGCGGTTCTGAGGCGCGTGGGACGCGCATCCGTAATTTTGATCGCGAGCTATTTCACGCTATGCACCCTCTTTCTCATCCTGCTGAACTGGACATATCCGCCGACAACCGGGGTCCAGCTTCAGCGGCGGGTGGAGTCGCTCTTCAACGATGGCGATTACACGAAGCGCTATTTACCAAAGGAACCGAACGAGATCTCTCGCCATCTCCGGCGCGCAGTCGTGGCTGCGGAAGACACCCGTTTTTTTGAACACGGTGGTTTCGATTGGGAGGCGATCCAACAGGCATACGAGGAAGGCGGGCGGCGTGGTGGGTCGACCATCAGCCAGCAACTTGCGAAGAATCTCTTCCTCACAACGCACCGCAGCTATGTCCGCAAGGCGTTAGAGGTGCCGCTTACCTTCCTGACCGAGATATTTCTTCCGAAGGAACGTATCCTCGACATCTACCTCAATGTGGTTGAATGGGGAGACGGGATATACGGAGTCGAGGCTGCTGCCCAAGCCTACTTCGGGAAAGGCGCCGCCAGCATTACCCGGACAGAGGCAGCAGCTCTCGCAAGTTGCCTTCCAAATCCTCGCCAAAGACGACCACGAGTGAACGGCTGGTACACGCAAGTAATCCTGCGACGAATGGCCATGTTGGGCTACTGATCCAAGAACCCGATGAAGCAGATGATTGACCTGCGAAGCGATACCGTGACAAAACCTTCACGCGCAATGCGAGATGCGATGGCCAACGCCGAGGTTGGTGACGATGTTTTCGGTGAGGATCCGACCGTGCAGGAATTGCAGAATCTCGTCGCGAATCTTCTCGGGAAGGAGGCTGCGCTGTTCGTTCCGAGTGGTACGATGGCGAATCAACTCGCAATCGCGTCACAAACGGAACCGGGTGACGAAGTATTTCTGGAGCGAACAAGCCACATCTTCAACTACGAGTCGGGAGCTCCCGGTTTCCTCTCTGGCGTTCAATTACACGTCCTGGATGGAAAAAGCGGAGTGCTGTCCGTCGAGACCATGACCGCTGCACTTCGTCACGGCTACTACTGGGAACCGCCCGGTCGATTGCTTTGCCTCGAGAACACACTCAACGTCGTGGGCGGACGGGTTGTCGCGAAAGAAGCTCTCGATTCCCTGGCAAACACAGCACGAAGCAATGGCCTTTCCTGCCATCTCGACGGAGCCCGATTGTGGAACGCTGCCGCTGCATCCGGGACCTCGCTGGCTGACTTCTCGCGACCCTTTGACACTGTAAGCATAAGCCTATCCAAAGGCCTTGGTGCTCCCGTCGGCTCGCTCGTTGCAGGCAGCCATGAGACGATTGCGCGCGCGCACCGCTACCGCAAGCTTTTTGGCGGAGGAATGAGGCAAGCCGGCGTCCTTGCAGCAGCGGGTATTTATGCGATAAACCAAAACCTGAATCGCATCGTTGAGGACCATGATAATGCTCGTGCGCTCGCTAACGGGTTGGCTGCAATTACGGAGTTCGACATAGCTCCCGAGACTGTCGAAACGAATATGGTAACATTCGGCCTCAAGCGACGCACATCCTCCGAGGCCGCTGCCGAGTTTAGACGAAAAGAAATTCTTGTCCAACCCTGGGGGCCAACCCGCCTTCGTTTGGTAACGCACCTTGACGTGTCGGCGCAAGACGTCCAATACGTCGTCCGAACAGCGCGCGAGTCCTTCAACTAGTGCCTGGAAGACGGCACAGTCACACCCTGCCTACCTCACACAGACGAGTCGACGTTACCTGACTGTTGATTGACTACCACAAGTGACATTTCATGATTCCCGATCTTCAAAGACTGGACGAACTCCATCAAATCTCAAAGGTCTATGGAACGCCAACCTATGTCTATGACGCGCGAGTGATTGAAGACAAGATTCGTTCTATTCACGACTGTCTTCGCGATATCAAACTCCTTTATGCACTGAAAGCCAACGCGTTGCCCCGTTTACTTAAGCTATTTATTGACAACGATGTGGGCGTGGACGTCGTATCTCCTGCGGAGCTGCTTCTGTCGGTTCGAATAGGCTTCCCCAAAGACAAGATTCTCTTCTCCGCAAACAACATGACGGATGAGGAGATGTCCATGGCCTTGAAATCGGGCGTCCTACTAAACGTGGGAGAGCTCACCAGACTGGAGAAGCTCGGCACGCAACACAGGGGAGCAAGCATATCGCTGCGGATTAATCCGCAATATGGGGCCGGGCATCATGAACATGTCGTCACTGCCGGTCGCCGATCCAAGTTCGGAATCCCGCTAGACGATCTGGCGACAGCTCGAAAGATTGCCTCCGCGCACGACCTCAAGATCATCGGCCTGCACCAGCACATCGGTAGCGGCAACTTAGAGCTTTCTCCCTATGAAAAGGCCATCCCTATTCTCTTCTCTGTGGCTGGAGACTTTCCCGACGTTCGTTTCGTAAACATCGGTGGCGGCTTGGGAGTACCCTATCGTCCCGATGAGGTCGCCTTCGATCTTGAAGCACTCGACCGACTGCTTGATCGCCAACTTCAGGAGTTTCAGCAAAGTCATCCGGGCCGAATTCTCGAAGTCTGGATGGAACCGGGTCGGTTTCTAACGGCAGAGGCCGGCGTGCTGCTTGTGGAGGTCAACACGATTAAGGCCAGCTTTGGCCAGACATACGTCGGTACCGATTCCGGCATGAGCCATCTGATCCGGCCCGCCATATACGGCGCCTATCACGGCGTCGTCAATATTACGAATCCGACAGCGCCGGAGCGGCCCTATCACATTGTCGGAAACGTGTGTGAGTCGAGTGACTTCTTCGCGCACGATCGGCATGTTGCCGAAATCCGCGAAGGGGACGTGTTGGCCATTCTCGACGCAGGAGCGTACGGTATGGCGATGGCTAGCGAATACAATCTTCGGCCGCGACCGCAAGAGGTCTTCATTGATAGCGATGGACAACCGTCGCGGGTCACGAAGGCCGAAACGCCACAGCAACTGGTAGATCGGCTCTTGGCTCAGTCGGAGTCCGGCGGCAATTAGCTCTCTGCGGCGACTACGCTGACGCCGAGCGTGGGAAGATTGTCGCCCATGGCCACCAACTTGTCACCGGGTACAACCGGACCCACGCCTTCAGGTGTTCCGGTGAAGATCAAGTCGCCGGGCTCGAGCGTGAAAATGAGGGAAGCATAATGGACGAGGTAGGCTGGCGAGAAGATCATATCGCGAGTGTTGCAAGACTGCACTACGGTCCCATTACGCTGCAACTGGATGGCTACGTTACGGATGTCGTTCAGCGCGCTGCTTGGCACGAAGCGTCCTACTGGGGCGAACGTGTCGAATCCCTTCGCAACCGACCATGGCCTTCCCTCTTTCTTCGCCGCCGCCTGCAGGTCTCGGGCCGTCATGTCCAGACCGAGCGCATATCCCTCCACGTGGTTCATCGCATCCTGCTCCGAAATGGCCCGGGCTTCTTCACCGATCACCAGGACCAGCTCTAGCTCGTGGTGAACGTCGCTCGACATCGCTGGTATGACGATTTCACCTCCGTCTCTCACCAGTGAGGTCGAGGGCTTGAGGAACAAAAGAGGCTCCCTAGGTACTTCGCTTTTCATTTCTGCTGCGTGGGCCGCATAATTACGTCCTACGCAGATGAGCTTTCCGGGTCGAATTCGCCGGCCCGTGCTTGGCATTTCAATCTGCATTCACGGAATCCAATTGCGTTGCCGAGACACAATTTCTATTTTAAGAGGCTGATTTGCACCGCAAAAGCGCCGGTACCCAACCGGCTCCGATCAAACTCTCGCGTCGGTAACCAACCCGGCGCCCAAAGTAGAGACAGCCATGTACGCAATCGTTGAGATTTCGGGAAAACAATACAAGGTGGCCGAAAAAGACCGCTTGTATGTTCCGCTTCAAGAAGCCGACGCAAATAAGACGGTGTCTTTCGACCGGGTATTACTCGTGTCCAATAGCGACAAGGTGACCGTCGGGAGGCCGACGGTGGACGGCGCTGTCGTGAAGGCAAAGGTGGTGGAACACGTAAAGGCCGACAAAGTCCTCGTTTTTCGCAAGAAGCGACGCAAGCGATACAAGGTCAAGCGGGGCCACCGTCAGCCCTACACGCAGATTGAGGTCTCATCGATCAAAACGAAGTAGAAGCGGCCATTACCAAGCCGAAGGGAAGAAAACGTTATGGCACATAAGAAAGGAATGGGGTCGACCAAGAATGGTCGTGACTCAAACCCCAAGATGCTCGGCATAAAGGCTTTCGGAGGTCAGTTTGTGACCGCCGGCAGCATCATCGTTCGCCAACGTGGAACCAAGTTTCATCCAGGTACCAATGTTGGTAGAGGCGGGGACGACACGCTGTTCGCCTTGTCGACGGGAAACGTGCGTTTTTCGACTGGCAAGCGGGATCGCAAGTTTGTTCACGTAGATCCGTCGGATGCCTGAGCAGCAACCCGCAAGCGATCTTCTCGAAGGCGTCTGCCGTTATCGGCAGGCGCCTTTTTCTTGAGATCTATAGCCCGCTGAAGACGACGCGCGTCATCTCGTCTATCGACGTCTCGCCGTCGAGCACCATCTGTCGTGCACTGTCCTGGAGGGTAAGCATTCCCTGGCTGACAGCGAGCTTACGCAGCTCATCCTCCTTGATCATGCTCTCGGAAGAAACGATCATCTCTCGTATCTCAGGAGAAAACGGCATGGTCTCCGTAATTGCCCTTCGACCCTTATAGCCAACGCCGCGGCAGGTCTTGCACTTCTTGCCTCCGGCGACTCCAGCCCTAAAGAAAGTTGATTTCTTGATCGTAGCCTCCTTGAAACCAAGGTGTTCCAGCTTCGTCTCGCTTACCGCCGAGTCCTCTGACTTGCAATCGGGGCAGAGAACCCGAATCAGTCTCTGCGCCACAACAAGATTGATGGCATAGGCAATCAGGAACGGCTCCATACCCATTTTGTAGAGCCTGCTTATGGAACTCGGAGCGTCGTTCGTGTGCAACGTGGAGAACGTGAGGTGACCGGTGTTTGCGAGCTTGACAGCCAGTTCGGCAGTCTCTTTGTCTCGCATCTCTCCCACCATCACGATGTCGGGGTCGTGGCGCAGAATCGCACGAAGTGCCTGCTCGAGCGTCAGTTTGTGACTCAGCTTGATCTGCCGAACCTCAGGTATCACATACTCAACAGGGTCCTCTACTGTGAGCACATTGACCCGGGGCGTCACGACCTGACTAAGGGCCGCGTACAGGGTGGTGCTCTTGCCCGACCCCGTCGGTCCGGTCAGGATCACCATGCCGTACGGCTGATTGATGGCCCACTCGAAACGCTCGAGGGCCTGATCCGCCAATCCTAGTTTTTTCAGATCCCGGATGACCTTCCGGTCATCGAGAATTCGAATAACGATGCTCTCAGATCGAACCGTCATTTCCGAGTTGGCAACAGGCAACACCGATACCCTGAATCGAATTAGCGCTCCATCAATACTTCTCTGGATGAACCCGTCCTGCGCCCGCTCCCTTTCGAAGCGGTCGACGTTGACACAATTGTCTTTGACGACAGCCAACATCGCCTCGGGATGGACGCGATCCTCAACGTGCCAACTGACGAGTTCGCCGTCAACGCGAAACCGAATCTCTATCTCTTTCTTTGCATTCGGGAAGATGTGAATGTCCGACGCTCCCTGCCTTACGGCTTCCTTCAGAATTGCCTCAAACATGTTGATGAGGGCCGACCGATTAATCTCAGCCTCGAGTGCATCCTCATCGAATAGATTCCTCTTCGCATCATCGACGGAAGCGCCAAGATCCATTGCGAGGAAGCCCTCGGCCGCTTTGCCAAAATCGCCCTTTCGACGACGCCTGACTTCGTCGAGGAACGAGTCGACGTCACCGCGTTTGGCATATCTAATTTCGATCTCACCGAAGCCTAGCTTCTGAAGCGTACGCATGAGATCCTGCCTTGCGGGATCATGGGTAGCCATGATTATCCGGCGCCCATCCGACGTCTCCTCGACTGCAACCGGTGCGACGCGTAGGTCCTCAAGCGCCGACCACTGATCCGCGGCAATCTTGCTTCCCAGGCCCTTCATGAACGCCGAAGGATCAGCCGACTCCATCGACATGCTGGCGAAAGAGTAGACAATCGCCGCCTGCTCGAACACCAGGTCCGCATCGACATCAGGATCATCAGCAAGCTCTCTCCAAAGCGGATACCCGGTGCCGCCCTCCTTCTCTACCCATGTGTACCACGCCTTCTCGATCTGCTCGATGCTGACGATCTCTTCGTACAGCAGCTTGATCACCACGCGGTCGCGAAGGTCAAGCGGAGAGAATGTGGATCGGTCGCGACGACCCGATTCTTTTGATCCGTTTGCGGCACTAGGCCTCTCCAGGTCGGAAGCCTCAGCCTGCCAACGTAAGTCTTTATCCGCGTCTGACATGTGCTTTGACGGCGATAGGTTTAAGAATGGTGACGACCGCAGGACACGCAGTGCTCGGCGGGGTAGACACACTCGTTATCGGCCCGCTGCATGCGACGTTAAGGCTTCCGGAAACGTCGCCTGGCCTCGCGAATTCGCCCTGATAATCGTGCTGACCGGCTGTACGGCGCGGCTCAAGACGTAGCCCTCGCCGACTGTCAAACGTCAAAATCGCGGAAGGATTTTCCGACCGACAACCCTGCTGCATCGTCCGTTTGGCCTCGGACACAAGCGATTTTTTTGTGTGATCCAAACACAAGGAAGTCGCAAACAACTGTCCCGCAACGCCTTGCGCGGCTATTCGACCTTCTTCTTCTTGATATCGGTCTCAATTTGGCCCACGAATTGCGTAGATGTGAATCGCGAGTGCACGCGGCACCACACCGCCGCGCCGTCAAGACAACCACTTTTAGCATTATCGCCATGATTCACTCCCTCCCCACTGACCAGGCCTACCTTGCCACGTATCGCATGCAAGCGCGACCGTTCACTCAGCACGATCCACAGTTTCCCTCGCTCGAGCCAATCTGGAACGCGATCGATGATGGCGAGGTGCGGATCGCAGCCGGCCTGGCTTCTGCTGAATTGGAAGGCCAAAGACTTTTCAGCCCCGAGGAACGCGCCGCTATCATGATTGCGCTCGCCAACGCAGAACTCATGATGGGCAAGACGGAACACGCAAAGCGTACCGCGGGAAAGTCGCTTGACCTGTTTCCAAACCAATGGTCCGGCAACCGGATTTTGGTGCACGCACTTCACCTCAACCAGGCCTACAAAGCGGCCTACATGCACCTTGACAAGCTCAAGCTTGGGCCTGTACCCCTTTGGGACGCACCGGTCAGCAAAGAACTGCGTAACACGTGGATGGCTTCGTGGTCGTGGCTCCTGGGTGAATGGGAGCGCGTAGCTACACATCTGCTGACCGCATATCCAAAGGGCGTATCGAAGATGCCGCGGCATATTCAGGAAGACTGGTTCCGGCTTGCTCTTTATCGCGGCCGTGCGGAAGACGCCGTAGCTGTCGCTTCACTACTAATAGCTGAGCAGCCGGTCGATCTAGCCGACGAACTGCTGCAGACCTTCGTGCAAAATGGATGGACGAAGGAAGCACTACCCCTCTATCGATCGGCGTACGAAGCGTCACCCGAGAGCCAGCTTTTGCGCCGTCGCCTGGTTGCGCTCTGCATTCGGGAGGGTGAACTCGACGAGGCTCGAACCCTTACCCAACCAGGAGCGCTCGGACTCGCCGCCTGATTCCGATGCCGAAGGCACTGTACAGAAGAATCAAGACACGCCGGAACCGCAACCGGGGACACATTCCGGAATTTTTTTCCGCCAGAATTAAGTCCGCGCTCGAAAAGGGCGATAAGAATGTTGTCAGCGGCATGCGACCCCGGTCTCCAGACCGGGAATCCCACGGGAAACGGTTCTGGCGATAATGCTTCCCCTGGGTATGGACGGCTTTGGCGAACCGTCCGAATGACGGCCCCCGGAATACCGGGGGCCGTTTTCTTTTGTCTAGTCGGACACCTTCCGCCGGCTTGGGCCTGTTCTAGGCTGCCCTTCGAACCGGCAGGTCGGGATCCACTGGCGCATCAGTCGGAACACCTTCGTCTATCGAAGGCGACTCCTCTGGAAACTCGGTTTCAAGCTGGACGACGTACTCGCAAGAATCGGCAAATGCTGAGTCTTCGGCTACTACCGGAACGGTAGAGACACTATCTCCGTCAGTTGCCGTCGTTACAGTGGATTCTAGTTTCTTCACTGGAATCACAGGTGGTTGTGAATAGTCATATCGATTCAGTGCCGCAACCGTGCCAATTCCGTATTACGGACTGCCGATCAGATCTTTTAGCGGCAAAAAGGGGGAATACACGCAGGAATGGCGAGTACTCTCCT
>JBFIPX010000043.1:0-20806 GCA_041609895.1 Rhodothermales bacterium | reverse complement strand
TATGCCGCAGCACATGTTTCCATCAACCATGAAGGCGAGTCCGCCGAACATCTTCTTCTCGACTACGCCGGATCTATCCGCCAGCACCTCTCGAACTCTCTTGGCCAGGGCTTCACTATACGCCATTGTTGTGGATGTCAAACGATGACTGAAATGAATGCTCTTCCCGGTTCACCGTCTATCCGTGGCATGCGTTGGTAAGAATACGACCACGTCCGGGGAGTGGGCGAAGTCCGGACCCTAAACGCAACATTACGAATTTGTCGGATCGAATCGAAAAAGTTGGAACACGCGATTTCTCAACGCGTGAGATCCAACGTTTCAATTAACGCATTTCCGATGCCTCTTGCTGTCCGCCCCGCGTTGAACAGTCATCCGGGTCGGCAGCTTCTTTCGTTTGGGGGCAAGGGGGAAATGCAGTTTCAAAGCAGGCAAATGAACATCTATGTAGGCAATCTGCCTTTTCCGACGACCGAAGACGACCTCCGTCAGGCCTTCGAAGAATTTGGAGCCGTCGACTCCGCGACCATCATCAAAGACCGCTTTACGGGTAAGTCGAGAGGCTTCGGGTTCGTAGAAATGCCCGAACAGTCCGAGGCTGAGGCAGCGATCAATAGCTTGAACGGTGAGGATTTCGGCGGACGAACCCTGACCGTCAACGAGGCGCGTCCCCGGGAAGAACGACCACGACGGGGAGGAGATAGAGGAGGGCGCGAGTCTTACTAGAGGTTTCCCGCCAACTTGTTGGAGAGAAGGGCCTGATGACAAACGTCGTCGGGCCCTTTTCGTTTTCGGGGCCGCCGGCATCCGGACCCCGCAGCCGTTCGACACGATGGAAAGCGATACCGTCTACGTCCGGTCCATGACCCGCAGATGCCCGCGCCAGGGTCCGACAGCATCCGCGTACTGCTTGGCCATCGTCCTTGCAATCTGTGCAAGGTGAGCCAAGTCGTGAGCGGTCCACGTTGCAAGCAGCTGACGGACGGTTACGACCCCGATATCAGGATGCACTCCGGTTCGCTCCATATCGGCAGCCGATAGGTTCATCGCTCGCATCGTGTTCAAATTCTCATTTCGGAGCGACGCAAACTCTTCTAGCATTTCGGAGACCGACGGCTGACTTGCCTCTTTCCGCATGGCGAACCGATCGAACGGCTCGAACGGGCGATCTCCTCTTCCCTCCATAATCTGGCGAAGCCGCGGTATCCAATCTGTCTTTTCACCGTGGATGAGGTGACCGAGTACGTCCCGCGGACTGAACGTGTCTCCCCCTTCGTTGTGCTCTACCCACGACTCGGAAAGTCCGTCGAGGTACTCTCTAAGGACGGCCGGTGTGCGCTCCAGGATCTGCAAGGCCTCATCGATTGCGAAGTCCATTCTGCGGTCACTCATCACGGGCCATCGGGGCCGGAGGTCGCGGCCATGCGCTTCTGCATCGATTGCATATCGTCGCGCGACCCGTCGGTCGTCAAATCCAGATCCTTCAGCAGCCCGCTCCCCAAGTCGTATATCCAGCCGTGAATCACAAGCTGCTGGCCGCGTCGCCACGCGTCACGGACGATCCTCGTGGCGCAGACATTCGCGAGCTGCTCGGCCACATTGATCTCACACAGCTTTCTCCATCGAGCGTCTGCATCATCGATAGCATCGAGCTCCGACCGTCGGTCGCGATAGATACGGCGAATGTGTTCGATCCACTCCTCAAGGGGCGCCTCAACCGGATCCCCCATCGCCGCTTGCACGCCGCCACAACCGTAGTGGCCGCATACGATGACGTGTCGCACTTTCAGGTTGTCGACCGCATACTGAAGTACGGCCTGAAGATTCAGATCGTCATCCGCAACAACGTTCGCTACGTTTCGATGAACGAACAACTGCCCTGGTTCGAGGCCAACGATTTCGTTCGCGGGAACCCGGCTGTCGGCACATCCGATCCAGAGAAACGGTGGCTCCTGAGAGCCCTGCTGACGTACAAAGAAGTCGGCGTCGACCGAAGTCTTCTCGGTCACCCAGAGTCGGTTGTTCTCGAATAGTTTGGGCAGGTAGCGCATGATTCGCGCGTCTTAATTCGACGTACACTGTTGTTCACATCCCGAACTATTGAGGCGGGTTCTTTCGTTCGTGTCGCACTGCGACGACAGAACCGATCGCGCAAACTGCGTAAACCGGGCCCAGGATCTTGAAGTCAGCGCTGTCGCTGACAACAAGAACAGAGGTAACAATTGTTATAAGCCATAACGTCAAAACAACCAATTCCGCCTTCATAAAACTCCTGGTGCTTTCCAAAAACTGCTAATAATGTCACCAATCCTTCGGTGGTCTAATCATTGTCAGAATCATCTTGAAACTCTGCTCAGCCACTACTGCGTGGGGCACGCCACCCGGTAATATAACGGCTTCACCCTTATTGACGAGGAAATCGGACTCGGCAATCCGGATTCGAGCTGCACCCTCAATGATCTGCAAGAGCGCGTCATGCGGAACGGTATGCTCGCTAAGCTCTTCTCCGCGACCAAAGGCGAATAGAGTCACCGAGCCGTTCCGATTCTTCATAAGCACCCTGCTGACAATGGCCGCGTTCTGCACGGCGACGAGATGCGAAGGAGCGAAGGGGCCGCTGTCTATCTCCATAAGTAATACCCGGGAAGATGTCGACTATCTGAAAAATGCCGCGCTGTTGAGCCTCTATTTCACCGGCTCAAAGGGAGTACCGTCACCGGTTTCGCATAGCTTCTTCAGGCTGCCCAGATAGTAGCCCCAGTTGAAATTGTATGTTCCGTAATCTTCATCACTTAGTTCTCTAGCGTACTCCTGAATGAACATGAGATCAGCTTCGTCGCCGACTGGCCGAATGTCGAAGGTGAAGGTATTGTCCTGCCATTTATCGTGGCCGTCGACACACTTCCACTTGACGAGGCTGTCTTTCTTCGCAACCGTCACGTCCATGACGGGATTGAATCCTTCCAAAAAACGAAATCGAACCCGAACGTCACCGTCCTCCTCCACCTGCACGTCCCGGCTCCACCAGCCTGCGAGACCGTCGGAAGTCGTCAGCCCATGAAAGACTTTTTCGGGTGACGCGTGAATGCGGAAGAAGTGTATGATTGTCTTCATTCTAGGCGAAATTCAGTGGATGCGCAGGCCGGGGCTCAGAGAAATAACGCAATCTCGTGACGGACGCCAAACTCAGTTTGGATTAAGTAGTCGCAAAGGTATTCTTTCATATCGCCGCGTCAGAACAGCATCTTCGACCCCGGCGTCGTTGCTGTTCGTTGCAGGCCTCTGAAGGCCAAATAGAACCTTGTCATCCGTGCCCGCTTCTTCCGCAAGCAAATTTGCCAGCATCGCCCTTTTTCGGACTTTGCTGCTGAGCTTTGTGAGGATCTACTGGCGGCCCTTCATGGCCGAGAGTTCCCACGAGATGCCCGAAGGTCCGTGTTTTCTGTACGGCAACCATTCCAATCGTTGGGATCCCTTCGTGTTGAACTGTTTCACGCCGTGGGGTCGACCGACAGCGGGAGTCATGACGCAGGAGTTTTTCCGAAAGCCTTTCCTTCGCTGGGCACTCTCAAGTCTCGATCTCCAGCCGACGCGAAAAAGAATTGCCGAACCCCGACTCGTGCGAGCTGTGAAAGAGTTGCTGGATCGAGGCGAAAAGGTGGTGATCTATCCGGAGGGTGGCAGCCGGTGGGCAGGTCGACCCGAACCATGGATAGAGTCGACCGCAAAGATCTTCATGCGCTTCGGGTATCCCGTTCACCCCGTTATCATGCACGGGTCATATGTCACCTGGCCTCGCTGGGCCACCTACCCTCGGCCGGGACGAATACGAGTCGAGGTGTTGCCGCCGATCGAGTTTGACGAAGGTGGCGGGCTGTCGGAAGCACTCCAAAAGCTGAAGGCACCAATCCGCATTGACGAGAACGTTGCGGAGGATGACCTTTGTCCCTCGTGGGCACACAAGCCAGCCGACGGGATTCATAAGCTGCTGTATCGCGACCCGGTAACCGGAATGTACAGAGGGCTTTTGACGCGCGACGGCACGTCGGTTACTAACCTTGAGGGATCCTTGAAACTGACAATGTTGCCGGATAGCCGTCTGCTGGACGACAGCACTGGAGAGGTGCAAACCACTGCAGAACTCTATGAGCAGATTAAGGCCGTTCCGTTTACGCCAGATCGCGAGGGCGTCTATCTTCACGACCTGGCCGAGGTATCGGAAGAGAGGGACTTTCCACGTCTTTCGAAAGCCATGCTAATGTCCGTGAGACTGACGCGCGACAGCATCCTTCTCGGTGACGGGCGCGACAGGAAGGTGATTGCCCTCGACGACATTCAGGCAATTGACATCGAACGTAACTATAAGCTGCAGATCGCTCTTGCACACAAGATGGTTCAGATAGCCTTCACCGGTCAAGGCAGTGCCCTCGCATGGATGAATGCATTGACACAGGTGGCAGGAGGGTCGTTACAGGCTGTCAATTGAAGGCAGGGTGCAGCCGGGGCTTCTGCGTCAGACAACGGCAAGAAGCTTAGCCGATGTCTCCGCGACGGGGCCTTATATTTCTGGGGACTTTTTCTGGGCTACCCCTCCCTCTCTGACGACCCCCACCCAACATGGCGGTTTGGGAACTCTCATTTACGATCCAGGAGTTCGTATTTGACTTCACGGTCATCGGGGCTCTGTTGCTTGCCGGAACGGTCGCGAGGGCCCGAGTCCCGTGGCTGCAACGATACCTTATCCCCAGCAACCTCGTCGCAGGCTTTGCTGGCCTGATTATTGGACCGGAGTTGCTCGGCTTGATCGATTTCGAGCCGGAGCGCATGGGAGTTTACGTCTATCATCTGCTGGCGCTGACCTTCATTGGCGTCGGCCTGCGACACACCGGCGGGCGATCGGTCGGAGCCATCCACATAGGCTTCATCAAGGTGCTGACGTATATCCTGCAAGCCCTGATTGGTATCGGCGTCGCCCTTCTTTTTCTCTGGCTAATAAGCCCGGAACTCGTACCCGCCGTAGGAATGCTTTTGCCGCTCGGATTTGGAATGGGCCCGGGCATTGCGTTCTCCATCGGTAAGTCGTGGGAGGCCTATGGATTCCCCGAGGCCGCGAGCATCGGACTTACACTTGCCGCGATCGGTTTTATCGTCGCGTACTTCACCGGCATGTTTGTCGTGAATCGTGGAATCCGAATGGGACGGACAATGCATGTGAGCAAGAGTCGCGCACGCGCTATTGAAACGGGAATCGTGGGCAACGAAGATGCAGCCGTAGGATCCCGACTCACGTTCTATAGTGGCGCGATAGATACGCTCTCCTTTCACTTCGCCTTGATCGGAGCGATTTATCTATTGTCGTACGGCGTTACCGTAGCCCTCGCGAAAGGGATGACGCTTGCGGGGCTGGAAGCCGAACTACCAACGCTCTGGTCTCTCAACTTCGTAGTTGCCAACCTCACGGCTTTAGCAGTTCGAAAGACGATGGACTGGCGCGGATACGCACGCGTCCTCGACGAGGGCACCGTGAATCGGCTGACCGGATTCCTCGCCGACCTGCTCGTCACGAGCGCGATTATGGCCATCAGCCTCGGAATCGCCTGGCACTACCTGGGACCAATCGCCGTGATGAGCGCTCTCGGAGCTCTGGCAACTTATTACGCGGTGAAGTGGGGGATGAGGCGCGGCTTCGAGGCCTATCAGTTTGAAAGAACGGTTGGGCTTTACGCCGAGCAAACAGGTACCATCAGCTCAGGACTGGCGCTGATACGTGTTACCGATCCGGAGTTTGTAACGCCGGTTGCCCAGGATCAAGTGCTTGGAAGCGGCGCGGCGCTCGCCATCGGCTTCCCGCTGCTACTTGTAATCAACCTGCCTCTTGCTCGATATGCGGGACAGCTTGAGGGATACGGCGTGGTCACGGCGCTTCTGGTCCTATACCTGGTGGTTGTCTTCGGGCTATGGACGCTGTTCCGAAAACGTACCCTCAGCCCGACAAGCGAGACATCTTCATCCGGTTCCGTTCAGTCACCCCGGTGACTGAGGATCGGCGAGAGAAAGCCGAAAGCCGCCAACGGACAATGCCCCGCGGCGGGGCAGAGCATCGTAGCCGCAGACGAACGGTCGGCCCTGTCAACCGCCATGCAGCCGCAGTATCCGATCGATCTGCCTCAGATGTACGAGGTCGTGGCCGGCGTATAGAGCGATCATGTGCTGCACCGTCTCCGGACCCCGCTCAGAATGCACTCCCACGCGTTGAAAATCCTCTTCACTCAGCTGATGCAACAGACGTAGATTCGCCAACCGGCATGACGTAAACAGCGCGAGCGCCTCGACCATCGGAACATCAGCGTAGCGAAATCTTCGAGCCCACAAATCCTGGTCATAGCCCGAAAGAATCGGCTGATCCTCGGCCAGCACCTTGCGAAGTCTATATGCCCACACGGTCTCTGAGTCAGCCAGGTGCTGAATCACCTCCGTCATCGACCATTTGCCGGGCGCTTCAGGTGTTGAGGCAATTCCGTGTGGCGCCCGCTCGATCATTGCCGCCAACGCCGACGGCGTGGATCCCAACACCTCGACCGGATCTCGATCGCCCAAGAGGCCGAGGACAGCTTCGACGTATGCATTGGCATCCTTGGTAGAACCGCCGGCGGGATTCGAAAAATGAGACATATGCACCTATCCATTACATGCCAACGGATCGCTCGAGGGCCTCAATATCAAAGGCGACTACCACGTAAGCCCCGCCACGATCCTCCGATTGAATAACGACATCAAAGGATTCTTTCTTCGCCATATCGGTCAGCACTGGTACAACGCCAACATTCGCGAGAACAGCGCAAGGCGCACGACCTCATTCACAGCCTTACGTCGGGCAGGACAGCTAACCGATTTCGAAACTCAGTGCTCTGCAGGCTCTGAAAGCCATCCCGTCGCCTCGATTTCATTCAGAAAAACTCTGAATCGAAGCCCCGCATTGCTTGCTACGTCCTCGTAGAAACGATAGTCGGCAAGATCGTCACTCGAAACGATCACGGCCACCTTTCTTGACCTGGCTTCAGGATTCTTCAGAGCGTCAAGACGACGAGGTAGAAAGAACCAGTCGGCCAACGACACTTTCGCGGTCGACCTTCTAACGTCGTAGAGCAGGTCGCTACCAGACTTGGCTGCCGCAACCCGAGACTCGGTGATCACCTTGTCACCAAGTTCACGATCGAGGTCGCCAACCAACTCGACCCGGGTTACGCCGTGATCCTCGTCGTATGAGATTGAATACTCAGACATTAGCCGGATCGCGTGGACGGAAAACAATAAAGCCGCAGCCTGCAGCATGATACGAAGGTCGCGGCCAATCAAGCCAGCCGGGACCGATCGCGGGAGCCCGAAACGATGGCTTCTGTTCCCTGCAGTCGGGACTCTGAGCGTCTCTCTGAGCGTCTCTCTGAGCGTCGCGCCGGAATTGCGTGTCGACTGCGGCTCACGCGTGCCGTCAGGACGGGCGCCGAACCACTTGCGGAGCCTACCCTTCCAGCTTCGCTTCGAGAGTTATCTCCGCATTAAGGACCTTCGACACGGGGCAGCCCATCTTGGTGTCTTCCGCCACACGCTGGAACGTCTCACTATCCGCGCCGGGGACCTTCGCGCTGACGTCGAGATGGACGGCCGTGATCGCGAAGCCAGCCTCCTGCTTCACCAGCGTAACGGTGGCTTTCGTCTCAATCTTCTCAGGACTCAGGCCGGCTCGACCAAGGTTGCCCGAAAGTGCCATGGCATAGCAGCCAGCGTGCGCCGCACCTATCAGCTCCTCCGGATTCGTACCGATCCCATCTTCGAATCGCGTGCTGAATGAGTACCGGGTCTCGGAAAGCACGCCGCTATCCGTCGTTAGTACACCACTTCCTTCTCGTATGCTGCCGTTCCAAACGGCGGATGCTTTCCTTTCCATCAGATCAATCAGTTATTCACGGGGTCTCTGTCTTTACGGCGCGCCCGGCCAGCGCGTTATAAAAGTGAAATGCTACTTCCGACACCAGGTTGCAACCTCGCGCACAGTTCATATTCGGCTAAGAACGAAGCGGCCGATCCAAATCGGCGACAGCAGATCAACCGTCATTTAAGACGCAATTCCGGAATCGACAGCAGGAATTCACGATCGTCCGCACGGTACAGTTGCAGAGAAATCGATGCAAGTGGCACATGCCCATCGCCATAAACAATAATCTGCATCGGCCGTCGGTCAAACCAGTACGTCACGATCGACTCGTGTACGTCAACGTAACGAACATCTACCGACTTCCCGATCAGGAAATTGAGCCGGATCCCGTCTGGTAAAACGTAGACTGTTCTCCGCAAAAGGACAGCACACCATAGCAGGTAGACGCCGACTACAATTACGATCGGTTGCCACGCCCCGGTTTGTCCACCCCTCGATACCCACACGGCTGTCCATAGCACGACGATCGCCAACACAACTGTGCCGAGTCCGAAGTATGCTGCGGGAGACGGCCGAATCACTCTTTCGAGCGGGCCTTGCGAAGACTTCTCTATGATGGACTCAGCCACCCGACTTCGACACGTGGTCGACCGACGCCGCGATGAGCTCGCGTAAAACGTCGCGGTCCACATCGTCCAGAGTCTTGACGTAGAGACACGACTTTCCGTGTTTGAACTTGCCCAAGCGACCAAGAATTTCGTCGAATCGGCTGAAGCCCGCCATGATATAGAGGGTCAGGGCCTGCTTGCGGGGCGAGAATCCAGCGACGAACCAGTCACCCTCACGACCACTATCATACTTATAGTGATACGTACCAAATCCAATGATGCTGTCGCCCCACATCTTTGGCCTATCACCTGTTATCTCGCCCATGATCTTGAGCAGCTCGAGCGAATCTGCGCGCTTGCGATCGTCTTCAATACGGTTGACAAAGGCCTTGACGCTTGCTGTGTTCGGAACGGTTTTTAGCTGAGCCATAGCTTGAACAACTCACATCATTCTTCGGAGCGATGAAGATCGACAACACGCCCGCGAGGGTCAAGGACTTCCGCTCGGGTGGTCTGGGTCCCGCGGCAAGCCGGCCGGCCCCGTTGGTTGCGGCGAGCGCCGAGACAGTCAAAAACACCAGCTTTGACCCGGTCGAACGGCCACGATAATGGCGGGGTCGATTTCGGCAAGGTTGTCGATCGTTTCGCGCGTCTCAGCTGGAGGTATGTGCATTGCAACGTACGTCTTCGCCGCAATGTGCTCGTAGACAATTCGTCGACCCGACTCCGACATGAAGAACCAATACGGAATAAGCCCGACCTCAATCTCCTCGCTCACAAGGTCAAAGCGGTCATAATGTTCGGGCAGCATCTCGGCATCGCCTACATGCAGGAAAGATGCATCTCCGATCCGGACGAGATGCGCCAAATTTTGGACACCGTAGTTCCTCGCATTCGTGTGTCGCATAGGCAGAAACTCTATCTGAACGGCGCCTTGCACGACGCGGTCGCGACCCGTCTCCGGCCACACTACTAGCGCGCGATCGGAATCTTCCGTCCAAGACGTGTACGCCAAAGACTCGATTACCTGCGGGGTCGACATGACTTGCGCGGCGCGGCCCGCATTCAGAAACGCGGATGCCGGAGCGGTTTGGAAGTGATCACGATGCACGTGGCTTGCAAGTGCGAACACGACATTATCAAACGGCGCATGGGCCTGCGCGAGTGCCTCGGCATGCTGCGGAGTGAGGGCTCCGTACATCGAATACGGCTCTGTCACGAAGGCATCAATCAGTACCGCCTCCCCGGAGCCTGCCAGGAGAAAGCCCGCATTCGCGAGAAAAGTCGCACAAACACTATCTGCTTGAGATGAAGGAACCGCTTCCTGTGATGCAAGCGCCGTTCCACTACCAAGCCCGGCGCACACGAACATGACAGAGACGAGAATCTTCATCATCCTAGCAAAGTCAATCTGGGGATTCCAGGATCTGCACTACGTATCGTGCCGCATTATCCGACCAGTCGCCATTCGAAGGAGCTTCTTCCAACAGCTCACTCAACCGGCTTGCCGGAAGGAAATCGCCGAGCCTCCCGAGAACATACGCGGCGTAGAAACCCGACCAAAGTTCGTCGCGCACCCCGTTCAATATGATCCGCTCATAATCGTGGTGGGCCCGCCCCGCAGCAGCGAGGGAATCGCGCAGGTCAATTACCGATGGTTTCATTGTTGTAATCCGGTTTGCGATTGGCGACGGTTCAATTCAACGGGCTGAAGCCGTCCCCTTTGGCCCAGGGGCGTAGCTGAAGGTAGCGGTCCCGCGGCTCACACGTGACCCAGTTGATGCCGTTCCGACGGCACCACCACGCATGCCCAGCCACCCCAACAAGCGGGTGACCCACAATCCAGATCAGCGACCAATCACCGATGGTCATCGAGAGAACCCACGAGACCACCAGGAAGAACGCAAGTTTTCCCGCCACCTTCCAACGTGGGCTAATGAAGCGACCAAAGAGGACGAAACCGCCGGACCACATGACGGCTGCCACAACCATCCTCACGATATGAGAATCCATCCGCTGCCCTCACTTGGGGGTCTCGCACAAGCCACCCTATTATCCAATGACGGGCGGTGATTTATAGTTATGACGGCACCAGCCGCTGCCGTACGACAAGTACAAGAAAATCAGTGATCCACTTCAACGCCAGGCAATTAATTCTGTTAGCGATGATGATCGCAATTGGTTCAGGGTGCACGCGTAAGGAGGACAAGGTCGACAGGCTTTTTGACCAGTACTCCCGCGATCGTCCCGGTGCAGCGGTCATGGTCTTGCGAGACGGTCAAACGGTTCTTCTAAAGACATTTGGTCTGGCAAATGTTGAAGGCAGAGAACCTATCCGGCCGGTGACCAACTTTCGGCTCGCCTCGATGACGAAACAGTTTACGGCGATGGCGATCCTGATTCTGAGTGAGCGGCGCGCGCTCTCGCTGGACGAGAGCGTGGCGAAGGTCTTTCCGCAGATGCCCACGTACGCTGAGTCGATCACGATCGAACATCTGCTGCGACATA
This sequence comes from Rhodothermales bacterium, assembly GCA_041609895.1. Lineage (GTDB taxonomy): Bacteria > Bacteroidota > Rhodothermia > Rhodothermales > JABDKH01 > JAHHLP01. Next base: position 9,757 of record JBFIPX010000043.1, on the reverse strand, counting down.
CTTCGGGACTACTCGACTACGAGTCGCTGATTCCAGACACAGCGACCGTCCAGGTCCTCGATTCCGACGTGCTCCAGATGATGCTGAAGGCGGACAGCACGTACTTCCCGCCGGGCTCGCAGTATCGCTACAGCAACACGGGATATGCGGTCCTTGCGATGATCGTCGAAAAGCGGTCGGGCACGTCATTCGCGGAATTCCTCCGTGACAACATTTTTGAGCCTGTTGGAATGGACAACACCGTCGCTTTCGTCAACGGAGTGAACACGGTTCCTCATCGAGCTTTCGGCTACAAGATTGACGAGGAGGGCATCACCTTTTCTGATCAGAGCCTCACAAGTGCCGTCCTTGGCGACGGCGGCATCTACTCCTCTGTGATGGACCTGGCACGCTGGGACGAAGCGCTGTACTCAGAAAGCCTGGTCCGCCGGCAGTTGCTGGACGAGATGATGACGCCCGGAATGGAGAACTACGGCTACGGATTTCGAATTGATGAAAGAGATGGTCGGCGAAGGGTTCATCATACAGGAAGCACGAGCGGCTTCAGAAACGTCATACAGCGGTATCCCGATGACCGCTTGACGGTAATCATACTGACCAACCGGAGTGAACCTGACGTTGCGCCGCTCGCCGATAGAATTGTGGATCTCTACGTAGACTAACGAGGCTGGCCGTTCGATCAGGTAGCCTCGGTCACTTCCGGAGGATTAGCCGCGAGTAAGCTGAGGCAACCGTTCTGGGTAAAGAGCAGGTACTCCGTCACGGCAGTGTGGTGCTTGGTAAGAAAACCCGACCGCGAGGACTCCAGGTCCATCCACCCGCCGGCATTGACCTCGTAGAGCCAGCCCTTGTCGAGGCTGCACTGCGGCCAGAATTCCAAAAGATCCCCTTCATCGAGAAGACGAAATCCGACGGGCATACCGAACCGGACCCGGAGATAGCCACTCGTCGTCTTCACTGTGACTCGAAGCTCAGCCCCCTCATAGGCGACGCGATCTATATCATGGAGATCCTGGCGGATCGAGTTGCTTATTGCACGCGCATCGATGTCGGTCATTTGATCAACGCAGCTACTGCGTTACGATCGGCGGGAAGCCCGATGGCGCGCGCCGATGCCGCGTGGACTGTTCGTAGGCATACGCATACTGGATGAGCAGTCCATCCTGATAGCGTCTGGCCACAAACTGGAGGCCCGCTGGCAGCTTACCGCGTGTGTATCCCATAGGTACCGTTACGGCAGGCATCCCCGTCTCCGGTGCGATCAGTTGACTGTTGTCGCCCCGGTATTCCTCGCGCGCTCGGTCGAGGAGCGCAGGAACGCTGGTCCAGCTTGGATACACGATGGCCTTTACATCGTTAGCATCCATTGCAGCGAGCAATGCGTCGTGAAATGCGCGTCTGCCGGGATGTTCCAGAAACGTGGGGCAGGGGGGATCCCACATCTCCGGCGGGCGGTCGCCTGGGTACTCCATATAGAAGTCGAACATCGGCTTCACATACGGCGCGAAGCGACCGGTATCATACGCGTCCTTGACGTCGGAGATCGGCGCGTCCTCACCGAGCGAGTCCAGATACTGTTTCATGTCATAGCGAAAACGGGGGCAGTAGTTGTCGGCCGCAAGGTGTTCTTGAATCCCCGGAAAATCGAACGGGTCGACGATCGTTGCGCCGGCGTTTCTCAGGTCGTCAATTGCAAGTTCGAATAACGCAACGATCTCCGCGTTCGCCTCCTGCGGATCGACCAATTCCCGAACAATACCGATGCGCGCGCCCAGAAGGCCATCTTTTCGAAGTCGACTTGTATAGTCGCTTTCGCGACGACCTCGCCCTTCTTCGGTAATAGGGTCAGCCGGATCGTAGCCTGCGATCACGTCAAAGATGCGCGCGCCGTCCTCGACCGTTCGGGTCATCGGTCCCGCGATGTCGCGGTCGTACGATAGAGGAATGACGCCGTCTCGACTCGTCAGCCCGATCGTCGATCGAATCCCGAAGAGCGCGAGGTGAGAAGAAGGACCCCGTATTGAATTGCCGGTGTCCGAGCCGAGCCCGGCCACACCGAAACTCGCTGCAACACCGGACGCGGTACCGCCACTGGAACCTGCCGGGACGCGGCTCAGATCGTATGCATTTGCCGTGGTACCATACGACGAGCTCACGGTCTGTCGCGGACTAAAAGCCCACTCCGCCATGTTGGTCTTGGCCAGAACGATCGCGTCCGCCTCCCGAAGCCTGCGCACCATGAAGGCGTCGTCCGGAGGCTGACTCGCCAACAGCGTGATCGAGCCTCCCGTAGTCGGTAGGTCGTGCGTGTCGAAGTTGTCCTTGACCAGAATGGGAGCACAAAAAAGCGGACCGACCTCTTCGCCGCCCGACAATGCGGCGTCGATTTCTTGTGCTCGCCGCAGTGCGTTTGGGTTGACAACCGTGATTGCGTTTACTCCGGTTGACGAGTCGTACTTCGCGATGCGATCGAGGTACATCTGGACCACCTCTGCGCAACTCACTCTCCCGCCTTTGATCGCAGACTGCAGGTCAGCGATCGAGGCCTCGACCACGTCAAAGCCGACCGTTTCGGCACTGCCATGAGCCGAATCATCGGCGGGCGATGAGCATCCCAACACGGCGAGGGAAAAAAGGAGGGCCGTGACGTAGAAAAGTCGGACCGAGGCGGCCGCCCAGAGGCTGAGTGTCGATTCGGATGCTGGCATGTTCAATGGGTCACGTGTCGGTATTCGCTGAACTGATAGTACTTCGGCCACGTGTCGATCCTGACATGCAGCCAGTATACGCCCAGGCCGCATGTGCTTAGCCAAAGCGGCGCCTTCGATATCGACGCTGAAGTCTGCTGTCCAACGGTACGCCAGAGATCAACTTGTTGCTGATCTGGTCCATCGCGCGTGAAGGCGGCGAGATGTGCGTACGGCTGGCGCGCATCCAGAGGAGTTGGAACCACAAGCGTCGCATCCCCGCCGAGGTTGGGGAAAACCAATACGGTTGACTCTTCGGCGCGATCGAAGTGGTTACGGAAGGCGCTTGGCTCGGGAGCCGCGCTTTCAAGCGAACGAGCCCGCAAGACAACAAACTCGAACGGCTCTTCTATGTCCGACGCTGAGACAGGACGACACTCCCAAAAGAAAGCACCGTGTTCAAACGATGCGAGGAGACTGTTGAACCACTGTGCGAACGCCTTCGTCTGCCATCTTTCCACCACATCCCGAAAGCTCATCGCACTTCCTTTCTCGACAAGGCGATATCGGACAACGCCGCTTCCGAGCTTGTCTGTCAACGCCTGCCATTCATCGTCGGGTATCGGCATTGACTCGTTGTCAAAAAATTGCCATCTGATAGAAAGCCGCCGCGATACCAAGTCCGGCTGCGACAATGACGAGGTACATCAACATCACCAAACGTAACTAGCTGGGGCCATGGTCCGCCTGAGACTCATCCGCACGCCGCGCCGTCTCCGCATCCAGAATCGATCGGATTTCTACGATCACCGGGTCGTCAGCGGTATAGCGGCGGCCGTAGTCCAGGTTGAATCGATAATCGAAATCCTCGGGGTTGAGGCCCTGATTATGCTGGAGAATCGTCTCAAGTTTGTCCAGCGCCTTGGCCAATCTCGCCTCCGCGGTCGACGCGTGCTCGTATTCGTCCCACAATGACGCAATCTCGCCTCGTAACCTTTTCGGAAGCGGCTTAAGCAGCCGCATGAGGTCGGCACGTTCCTCGCCGGCCTTGGCTCCGTCACTATGTTGAAGAGGTGCCGGTATGTCGCCACGGATTGCTTCACCGAGGTCATGAATGATGCAGATCTTGATAAGCCGCTCGAAATCGACCTCTGGGAAATGTGCCTCGAGCACGACAGCCATGAGACACAGTCTCCATGTGTGCTCCGCCACGCTCTCCTGTCTGCCCTCCGAAGTGTGGGCGGACCGGACCGTGTTCTTTAGACGCTCCGCGGAACGGAGAAACTCAAGTATGCCGACAAGCTGCGAATGGTCCATATCTAAACTTTACTCACCAAATCATGCGCGAAAGATACGCGGCCGAACTATTCCGACCCTTCTGCCGACTACGGATCCTCGCGAGTCGAAAACCTCCCCAGCATACCGTCCACGCGATCTGCCGCGAATTCGCGGTCGAAAAACTCCCAGTGCCGGTCCAGAAACACGGCTGACTCGGACAAGGAAAGACTCCATCGCCCATGCCGGGGAGGCTGCAACACGTCCTTCAGCTGCGAGACCGTGAATGAAGCACTCGGTACCGCCACGGGGCCGACTTCCACGTACAGAAGACGCCTTTCGTTTACGAGCCGTACCCGAATGTTGCCGGATACGAATTCAAGGCGTGCACCTGTTTGAAACGTCCGCGACGACGGGCCGGACCAGCTTCGTCGCTTCGCCAGTTCCGCGAAATGGTGTGCAAAGGCATCCTCGAGTTGATCCAGGTATGTCATCGCTGCAACGGTCAAACAGACTTGTGCTCAGGCCACCGCCTCCATCTCTTGGTCTTGGAACATCAACGACACGACGTAAAGTCCAGCCGAGACCAAACATCCGTCGGTCGCAAATCACGGTGCAGGATACACATAAGACGCGGAAAGCCCGAGCGGGATGCCGAGCATCCAGTACGCGATCAGAAACAGCGTCCAGCTAACAATAAACGCCACGCTGAACGGGATCATGATGGAGGTCAACGTGCCTATTCCAGTACTCTTGACGTACTTCTGACAATACACGACGACCAAAGGGAAGTATGGCATCAGGGGTGTGATGATGTTGGAAGACGAGTCACCTACCCGATAGGCTGCTTGAGTGAGTTCGGGCGAAATGCCAACCTGCATCAGCATCGGAACAAAGATCGGCGCCAGCAGCGCCCACTTGGCCGACGCGGATCCGACAAATAGATTCACAAAGGCCGTCAAGAAGATGATCCCCAGAATCGTAGTCCATCCCGGCAAAGCCAGCGACTTGAGTAATGTGGCGCCCTTCACGGCCAACAGCGCCCCGATGTTCGACTGCCCGAAGGCATGGATGAACAGCGCGCAGAAAAACGCCATGACAATGTAGTAGGCCATCCCCTCCATCGCTTTCGTCATCGCATCGACCATGTCCTTGGACGTGCTGAAAGTGCCGGCCAGGTAGCCATAGACGACACCGGGAATCCAAAAAAGCAGAAAGATCAGCGGAACGATGGACTGCATGATGGGAGCCTGGAAGGAGTTCAGCGAGCCGCTGGGATCGCGGAACGGGGAGTCTTCAGGAACGAGTGTCAGGGCTAGGGCCACAAGACCGAGGACCATCACACCGGTCGCCCACCAGAAAGCCTTCTTCTCCCGCGAGTCGATGATGTCCATCTCCGGCGCGGCATCGGCACCCTCGTCAACAGGTGTGTTGCGGTTCAGTCGAGGCTCGACGAGACGATCGGTGACATACCATCCCAGGCCCACGATCAGCACACTCGATATGGCGGTGAAGAAGTAGTTGCAGAGCGGGTTGACCAGAACATCCGGATCAATCAGCTGCGCCGCCGGCTGTGTGAAGCCCTGCAGAAGCGGGTCGAGCGCGCTGGGAAGGGGGTTGGCGCTGAACCCACCGGAGACACCCGCAAACGCAGCTGCGATGCCCGCGAGCGGATGGCGCCCCGCCGCATGAAAGATGATTCCGCCCAATGGGATGACGAGTACGTAGCCTGCATCGATGGCACTGTGGCTCAGCAGTCCGACAAAGACCACGACCGGCGTCAGGAAGAAGTTGGAGGTCTTGCTCAGAAGCAGCTTGATGCTCGTGTTGAAGTAGCCGGCCTCGTCGGCCACGCCGACTCCAAGCATTGCTACAAGCACGATTCCCAGTGGAGCGAAGCTCGTGAAGATGGTCACCAGGTTCGCCAGAAAGGCCGTCATCGCCGAACCGGTGAGCAGGTTGTTGACTGCGATGGGGTCGCCGGTCCGCGGGTCTATCTCCGAAAAGGTGACCGGCTGCAGAAGCGCCGATAACACCCATACGATTATCAGCGAGATGAGAAACAGCATGGCCGGATCCGGCAACTTGTTGCCGACCGTCTCTATGCCGCTGAGGATGCGATTGATGAGCCCGGACTGCCGAGACCCGGCAGCTGCTTGATTCTCCATTCTTGGATCGGCGTGGGGTGAGAGTTGACCAGTAAATTACGGCACGCAAATCTAAAGGACGCCCATGCGCACAGCAAGCGCTCGAAGCAGCTACTGGGTTGATCAATCTCCTGCGAGAAACCACTGCATCTGCCAGGCGCCATCGACCTTCCGAAACCCGGCACGGTATCCGACGGGTGAACGGTAGAACTCCCTGCTAACGTAACCGCTCATTCCACCTTCGAGCTCCACTTGTACGAAGTCGATGCCTTCTTCCTCACTCGCAGGGTACGGATCGACGACGTGAACGATGTCATGCGAGAGCGCGGCGATGGCTTCCGATTGCGTCGTGGGGCGCGCCCGAACAAGGACCTCCTCGCCTACGATCACCCCGTACTCGAAGGCGTCGTAGCTGACGTTCCGCCACTCCGAAGTCCAGTATGGTGCCTCGAACCACGCATCCGAGCCTGAGGTCGCCATACTTCCACCCCCCGCCAAAATCTCGGAAAGCGTGGACCACAGTTTGCTGCCAGGTTTCTCCGGCTCCCACTCCCGGCGGAAATCCTGGAGACCCACACTGCCTCCGAAGCTGATCTTGATCGCCGGGGAGAGCGCTCCATATAACGCCGACGTATCCCTGCTGGCGACAGCTTCGATTAATCGCATGCGGTAGAGAAAGAATGATGGGTCGGTAGTCGCCTGATCAATCGGATAAAGCTTGGCCTCCTGTCCGCACGACGGGTAAGGTAATGCCAGCAGGAGTGACGGCAACAGCACTGACAACATGGGGGCGAACGACAGGTAGCTTTTCAACGATTTCGCCTCCACGATACAGCCATCACTCTTACGATTTACTAAAGAGCCCACGGACAAGTAAGCATTCATCCGGCTGCCGCAACGGCGTCCTTCTCACAATAGGTCTTAACTGCTTCCATGTCGCGCATAACAGCTTTCTTCAGGAACCTGGACATGAGTGGAACGATCAGCTTGGGAAGCGTCTTATAAGGCCTCGCATCCATCGACAGTGTGAGACGCGTTGCTCCGTTTGCAGGCTCTACAGTGAAGAGCGTGTCCCAGACGGTCCCACCCTCATCCGATACAATACGAATCGACTCGTCTTTGACGTATTCGGTCACCTCCAATTCCGTCGTCATTTCTCTGCCCCGCATCTCGCGCGTTTCCCGAAATCTCGTTCCGACACCCGATTGCGTCTCCGACAGAATCTCAACCTTCACGATATGAGGGACCGCTTTGGAGTAGTTCTGGATGTGTGCAATCGTATCAAAGACGCGATCGACCGGCGCGGCGATCTCGAACTGCAATTTGTTTTCCGCCATGACAAGAACCTCCATGGGCTTAGGCAAATCTGTAACGGAATGTAGCCGGATCTGAACCTGCGTTCCAGTCTAATCCTTGCTCTTGGTCAGCGAGGCAAGGCGCCTGAGGAGTACAAATCCGATCAGGCCCGCAACTGGCGAAGTCACGAGCCCCGGGAAGTAGCCGCGCACGTACAGTGAGATGAGCGGGTGTAGAAGGCCGTTGGCCAGCATTGCCAAACCAAAAAACCATACGGGGAAGTAGGCGACACGAATGTTTCTCCGCACGCCAACGGCAGACAATATCCAGATGGCGATCCACGATAGATTAAACGCGACGAGAAAGTTCTCCGACCACGAAGTCAGGTTCAGGAGCGCAGGCAACTTCAGATTCAGTCCTGTTGCAAACTCCTCCGTGAAGTGAACGCACTGCCATGCGACTCCCACCAGGAACGGACGAATGATGCGGTCTGAATCCTCACCGTTCAGTACCGGCGGGCGTCGTGTCAGTGCCAGCGCTCCGGCTACAATCAGCATCACGTAGACAGGAGTCAATCCGACCAGTATGCTGCGTAATGCCTCGTCCATCGGGTCTCCTCCAGACAGATCGCGCCGAAGATGGCTATGTAGACAAGGATGGCTATTGCGGAAGTGTCATGCGAACAAGCTGCCCCGACCAGGACAGAAAGTTTCACGTTGTCGGCGTAAGTACGGCTCATGCTCGTGCCACATCCACAAGGTGGAACGGCGCTAGACGACCATCGATCCACCATCGATCACGAGCGTCGCTCCGGTCATCCACGAGGACTCGTCGGAGGCGAGGAAGACGGCTGCGCCAGCATGATCCGCGGCGACTCCCGGCCGACCCATTGGGATGTTCTGGCTTCGCTGCCGCCAGAGATCCGGATCTTCCTGCCACTGATTACGATTCGCATTTGTAGCGGTGAGTCCTGGGGCAATCGTATTGACACGAATGCCTTGACCGGCCAACTCATATGCTGCTCCGCGAGTCAGCATCGTAAGGCCCGCCTTGCTGCACTGGTAGTGCGCCATCTTGCTCACCGCGCTCGAGTCGCTGATTGAACTCACGTTGATGATGCTTCCCGAAATTCCGCTATCGATCATATGCCGGGCGAACCGCTGCGTGACGAAGAACGGAAAGCGCAGATTAACCTCCATGATGCGGTCGTACTCTTCCTCCGAAATATCGAGGAATAGCGATCGCGTCATTGTAGCCGCGTTGTTGACAAGAATGTCGACGCCTCCTAGAAATGAGATTGCGGCCTCATGCAGGACATCCACGCTTTCACGCTCTCCCGCGTCAAGCTGGACGACCCCAATGGAAGCTTCTTGCGCGCGTTTCCTCTCCACAAGCTCTTCAGCCGACCCGGTGTCGCTGTAGGCCGTAAAAAGAACGGTTGCGCCGGCGTCGACGAATGCCTCGGTTATGGCACGTCCGATGCCGTTGCTACCTCCCGTTACTACTGCTCTCTTCCCCTCAAGTCGTCGTTTCATGTCTAACCCGTTTCATTGCGCAGCGCACGATGAGGTCTATGAATCCTACGTGCCCACCGTCGTCATTGAGTAATATGAAATCCGCGGCTCCCGCATCTTCCGGGTCATAAAAGACGCCGCAGTTCGGGTTGATCTCAAGCATGTAAGGAACGCCCCGCTCGTCCATGCGAATGTCGCAACGTCCGTATCCGTTTCCGTTCAAGCCCTGAAACATCCTTCCCGAGGCTTCCTTCAGAATTGTCGAAAGGTGCGGGTCGTCGCACGGAACGCACGTCATGCCGTCGAAGTCCTTCCACTTGAGATCCCAGTGTTTGAAGCTCTCTCCGTCGGGAAATCGGAACTCGACTGGCTCGTACACAACCGGGGTGTCCGGGTCGTCCGGATTCTCGACCACGAGTACCGTAAACTCGCGACCCTCAACAAACTCCTCAATGAGTGCAGCACCGAAGGCCTCGATTGTGAGGGCCGCCTGCGTCGTAAGATCGGCGGTTGTCTCGACGCGCGACTTACGGGTAAGCCCCCAGCTGCTATAGCCGTTTGGGTGCTTCACGATCATGGGAAACCGGAGGTCGGACTCGGCTCGCTGAACGTCTTCCTTGTTCCGCGCCATTACGAATTGCGGGGTCTCAATCCCGAGGCTCCGGCACACGCGTTTCATCTCAATTCTGGACGGATCGTAAAATGAGGACGACGCACCGGTAAAAGGTACGTTGAGCCGCTCCAGGGTCTGGACGACTTCGATCCCCGGGCTGTCGGAATCCCAGGAGCCATCACACAGGTTGATGAAGACGTCGAAGCCTTCTCGCGCAAGGGCTGT
>JBFIPX010000042.1:0-21038 GCA_041609895.1 Rhodothermales bacterium | reverse complement strand
TGTGAACCTGTCTTCCCTGTACCCAATCTTAAATCCGACGGGCGCGCCGTCTACGAACGTCAACAGGATCAGCAAATCTTCCCGTTCGAACGTGTTGATGACTCGGTCTTCCCCAAAGATCTCATGGTTGAGCCGCGAGATGACGTCGAGGTGATCCAATCCTACGACCCTGACGTCGATCCCGCCGCCCATGTCTGCGTCGATGGTTTCGTGGATCGAGCTTTCCATCAAGCCCCAAGCAAGTGATCTAGTTTCTGTCTGCCCACATCTCCGGAGCCGGTCTCAAGCTCACGCGCGGTTTCCTCAACCAGAACGCATGGCTCAAGGATCGACTCCGGGACGTCAGCAATAAAGCGGCTGGGGCGAGCAAAGTACTCACCTTCGAAGCGACGGTACTGCACGGTCGGATACGAAATGAACAGGTTCTGTTCGGCACGGGTGACGGCCACATACAGCAACCGCAATTCCTCGTCGATCGCCTCCCCGTCATTGAGCGAATAGGATGACGGCAAGACCCCTTCCAGCGCCTGGATGACAAAAACCGTGTGGAATTCCAATCCCTTCGCTGAATGGATCGTCGAAAGGATGAGAGGGCTTTCGTCATCCGGGGTGGCCTCGCCGTCGAGCGCCGTCAGCTCGATGGGATCCAGTGCGAGCGACGAAAGAAAGCTCTCGCGGGTTTGGTACTGGGACGAGAGTCCCGCAAAATGCTCGAGGTCCTGCTGACGTTTCGGAAAGTCGTCGAAGTACTTGCGCTTCAAGATTGGGTCGTAGTAAGCCACGACAAGCTCGACCTCGTCTGCTGTTGACGCTGCTTCACGGGCCTGCCGGAACATGTTGAAGAGGCGTTTCAATTCCTCAATGTACCGGGGGGAATACGGCCGGTCCTTCAACTCGTACGGATCGCCAGAATCCGCCGTTATCCACTCGATCAGATCGCGAGCTGTCTTGGGCCCCACGCCCTCCAGCAGCTGAAGCACGCGATTCCACGAAATAGCGTCTCTGGGATTCTCCAGTATTCGTAGATGCGCGATGATGTCCTTGATGTGCGCCGCCTCACTCAGCTTTAGCCCGCCGTACTTCACGAACGGCACGTTGCGGCGATTCAACTCCATCTCAAGCGCGTAAGAATTGAATCCGCTTCTGAACAGGACGGCAATACGGTGCAGTGGCACACCATCTTCCCGCAGCTGAAGGATGGTTTGGGTAACGAAGCGGCTTTCGTCCTGATCGTCGGGAGCTGGCACGACGGCGGGGAGATCGCCGACTTGTCTTTCCGAAAACAGCTCCTTCTCATACTTCTCGGATGCATGATCGAGAACATGATTCGCAAGATCGAGAATCGGCTGCGTGGAACGATAGTTCTGTTCCAGTTTCAAGATTTCCGTATCCGGAAATACTCTCGGGAATTCGAAGATGTTCGCCGGCTCGGCGCCACGAAACCGATAGATGCTCTGCGCGTCGTCACCCACCGTCATCACATTTCGGTGAACGGCGCTGAGGCGCCGGACGAGCTCGGCCTGCAAACGGTTTGTGTCCTGATACTCATCGACCAGGAGGTGTTTGCATTCGGACGAGATTGACTTCGCTGCCCGATCATCGTCGTCGAAGAGTTGAAGCGACTTCGCCAGTAGATCATCATAGTCCATGAGGCCGTAGCGCTCCTTGTATGCCGCGTATCCCCGAAAGAGTTCGACGAGTTGGTCCACGTAGTCGAGGAATTGCGGGTACCGGTCCACTAGCAAGTCCTCGATGTCCACGCCCTGGTTAACGACAGCTGAGAAGATCGACTGCAGGCGACGCTTCTTTGGGAATCTGCGGTCCGTCTTTCGGAGTCCGGCTGCCGTTCGTACTGCATCGATGACATCCGCTGAATCGCTGGCGTCGAGAATCGTGAAGTTGTTTGGGAATCCGATCTTGGGCGCGTATCGGCGGAGGATGCCGAGGCAGTACGAGTGAAACGTGCCACCCTTGACGCGAGAGCAGCGTCCATCGAGCAGAACACTGGCTCGCGTCAGCATTTCACGGGAGGCTCGACGAGTAAAGGTGAGCAGGACGATGCGTTCGGGACGAATGCCGGTCTCGACCAGATACGCGACTCGATAAATCAGGGTTCGCGTCTTGCCCGTTCCGGCCCCCGCGATGACCAAGACCGGTCCTCCTGAAGCCGTAGCAGCCGCGTACTGCTGTTCGTTCAGTTCGCCGCTGTAATCGATCGCAAGGGAGCGCCGACCGGCCTCCGCTTCGGACTTGAGAACGATTCGACGTGCCATAGACCCGAGATTCTATCGACTGTCTCGTCGGACCCCGAAATGACGGCCGCGGCGAGGCTTACACTGGCTTAATCTACGAACTCACCCGCCCGCCGTTTCCGTTGCATTTTTTGGGAAACGAGGTTGGATCTTCATAACTTTCTCCTTCCCACGAACCCTTTGTGTGACCCCCAGCGCCCGTTTATAGGGCGTTACGGACGAGTCCATCGTCGTCCGCGTAGCAATAGTCCCGTACGGACTCGCATCCAGCGTATTACATGGCCAAGACGATTGCCGTTGCCAACCAGAAAGGTGGAGTAGGCAAGACAACCACCGCTGTAAATTTGGCCTGTTCGCTTGCGGCAACGGAACACCCTACCCTGCTAATCGACTTTGATCCGCAGGCAAACGGAACGTCAGGCGTCGGGATCGATCCGCGAACCGCGCTGCGGACAGCTTACGAAGTCCTAATCGGCGAATCGACGATCGAGAATGCGATTGTGTCGACTGACATGCCGTTTCTCGATGCGGTTGCCAGCCACATCAATCTTGTGGGAGCGGAAATCGAGATGGTGAACGTGCTTGATCGCGAGCGGGTTCTAAAGCGTGCCATCGCGGGAGTCGCGCGAAACTATGATTTCATCATCATCGACTGCCCTCCTTCTCTCGGACTGCTGACGCTGAATGCGTTAACGGCCGCGGACTCCGTTCTCATACCCGTGCAGGCAGAGTATTACGCTTTGGAGGGACTGGGGCAGCTGCTGAACACAATCAGAATCGTCCGGCGAAATCTAAACCCAACTTTGGAAATCGAAGGGGTCCTCGTCACAATGTTTGATACGCGGCTCCGCCTCGCGAATCAGGTTGCCGACGAGGTCCGCAAGTACTTCGGTGCAAAGGTCTTCTCTACGATCGTTCAGCGTAACGTCCGATTATCAGAAGCGCCCAGCTTCGGCAAACCGGTCCTGCTTTACGATGCGACCAGCACCGGATCTCGCAACTATATAGCACTTGCAAGGGAAATCTTGCAACGTAATGCGGCTTTCCTTGATCACGAGGAACGCGTCTCGGAATCCCTTTAAACGTCAATCCCACGACTGATATGGCGACCAGGAAAGCAGCACTTGGCCGGGGTCTGGATGCCCTGATTTCGACCCCAGCGGAATCTGATGCCGACAAATCCGATGCCGTAGCACAGGAGTCCAGGATGTATGACTTCGAGGATCGGTTGCGGCTTGTTGGACGCGTCGCGGAGATCGACGTCGACAGGATCGGCGCGAACCCGTATCAACCGCGTGACTCTTTCGACGAAGCCGGCTTAGACGAGTTGGCGGCATCCATCAAACAACTGGGAATCATTCAGCCGATTACCGTGCGAGGCACAGGCGACGGCAAGTTCGAGCTGATTTCCGGAGAGCGCCGTCTGCGCGCTGCTCGCATTGTCGGCCTTGGGCGAATCCCGGCATACGTGCGAGAGGCCGACAGCGAATCGATGCTGGAGATGGCGATCGTCGAGAACATACAACGCGAGGAACTCAATCCTATTGAGATCGCCCTCGGGTACCAACGACTGATTGAAGAACTTAACCTGACGCAGGAACAGGTGGCCGAAAAAGTTGGCAAGAGCCGGGTGGCCATCACCAACATGCTGCGGCTCCTGAAGCTGCCTCCTTTTATCCAGGCGCTTCTCAAGACAGGTAGCCTGTCGGTAGGACATGCGCGTGCCCTTATCAACGTCGACGACGAATCGATCCAACAGAAAGTCGTCGAGGACACGGTGCGCGAAGGTCTCTCCGTTCGGGAAGTCGAGAGACGCGTTCGGTCGCTGTCGGAACCCCAACCGAAAAGGAACAAGAAGAAACCCGGCGACGGAGCGAACAAACCTCTGGACCCGCATCTCAAAGCCCTCGTTGACCGCATCCGAACGAAGTTCAGCACCCAGGTTCAAATACGCACTTCGACAGCCGGGTCGGGCAAGATAGAACTCGCTTTCTACTCCGAGGACGATCTGGAACGACTTGTCGACATGCTCGTGGACTAGCCGCGAGAGTCAGTACCATGAGATCCCCCAATGGAAGACGGCGCTACCTTGGCGTCGCACTCATCGGCCTCTTCATAGTCATTGGACATTCGGCTCATCCACGCGTGTCGCACGGCCAAGAGGGATCGGACGGGTTGATCTTGAACCCGAATGACCGGCTCGGACACTCTCCCTCGGGCGCCCTGTGGCGAGCAGCCGTTCTGCCCGGATGGGGCCAGGTGTATAATCGACAATACCTTAAACTGCCGTTCCTGTATGCCGCGATCGGCGGACTTGCGTATCTCGTAGTCGACATCAACGACGAGTATTTGTTGTACCGTCGGGCGTTCCTCTATAAGTCGTTTCAGGAGCTGGTCGACACCGGTCAGCTGGCTGAAAATCCAAACCTCGGGCTTAAACCTTTCTATGACGAGCTGGCTGGCCAATTCGGCGAGATTCCGTCCGGTCCGATTCGCGATCGACGAGACAATCTTCGACGCAACCGTGACCTTTCGGTGGTTGGAATCGGCTTAGTATACGGGCTCTCCATCCTGGACGCCTACATAAGCGCTCACCTCCTGGATTTCGACATAGGAGAAGACCTGACATTATCGGTTCTTCCGACCCTGCATGGGCCGCAAACGGTGCTATCCGTCCGTTTCTGATGTACTCGGAGGTGAAACAACTTGCATTATTCAGGCATTAGATGGTTTTTGTAACCGCATTCGAGCCCGACAAACGCCGGTTAGTGAATCACTCCGTGATTTGCGACATCGGGCAGGTCCTTTCTGCCCTCTCGCATCATCACTCCTCATCTCCAGCTCGAGTACGCCCCCCTGAGTCCGTTCAATCACCGCGTCCATGCCGATGACGGAAGGCTACAGTCAAGACAGGCGCGGGTCTACGCCGTCGAGATCCGCTACCAAAACCGAACCTTTGCTCTTCCGGAAGTGCCACGTCTTTTTTGAGAAGGACGGGGAATACACGACGGTCAAGCAATCGGGGCTCTATCCGTATTTCCGTCCGATAGAGCGTAACGACGGTACGAGAGCCATAATGAATGGCCGTGAGATCATCATGGCCGGCTCCAACAATTACCTTGGTCTCGTCTCCGACCCGCGCGTTAAACAGGCGGCGATCGACGCGGTCGAGCAGTATGGAACGGGATGTACCGGAAGCCGCTTCCTTAATGGAACGCTTGACCTGCACATTCGCCTGGAGGAAAGACTAGCCTCGTTCATGGGCAAAGAGGCATGTATCCTGTACTCAACCGGATACATGACCAATCAAGGCGTTATCCAGGCCCTCGCCGGCAAGGGGGATATCATCTTCTCCGACAAGGATAACCACGCGTGCATTCTGGCCGGAACGATGGTCAGCATGGCCAACACTTGGCGTTACCGGCACGATGACATGGATCATCTCCGCGCGCTTTTGGAGAAGGCCGAGCGGGAGCAGCCCGGAGCCGGACGCCTGATCGTCACGGACGGAGTTTTTTCGATGTCGGGAGTGATTGCCAAGGTTCCAGAACTGATTGCCCTCGCACAGGAGTTCAACGCGGCACTTATGCTCGATGACGCACACGCGGTCGGCGTGATCGGGCCAGGTGGACGCGGCTCTGCCGCGTCCTTTGGAATGACGGACGACGTTGACCTGACGACTGGTACCTTCTCAAAGAGCTTTGCATCCCTCGGAGGCTTCTGCGTCGGGGATGCCGATGTAATCGAGTACATACGCCACAACAGTTCGACCCACATCTTCAGCGCTTCGATGCCGCCGGCCAATGTGGCGACGGTCCTCAAGTGTCTCGAAATACTTGAATCCGAGCCCGAAAGACTCGACCGACTCTGGGAGATCTCGGACTACATGAGAGACGGGTTTCGGTCCGCTGGTTTCAACGTTTGGACGAGCCAGACGCCCATCATTCCGGTCGTTATCGGAGACATGCGGACGTCCTTCCAGTTTTGGAAAGGTTTGATTGAGGAGGGTGTATTCGTAAACGCCGTTGTACCGCCGGCGGTACCCAGAGGACAGTCATTGATGCGAACCTCGTACATGGCGACGCACTCGGATACCGAGCTCGATTTCATCCTCGAAGCATTTGAGAAAGTGGGGCGCCGACTCGGCGTGATCGGGCCCAACGCCAACGGCCTCCCAAACCAGTCGAATGACTAGCCTCTGATATCCGACTCCCGGAGGGTCGCAACTCGGCGCGCAATCCTTTGCGCGGTCCCGGGGAATCGGCGGACGGTCATCCAATCGGGACGACTACTGGTTGAGCGTTCCCTATATTTGGCCCTCTCTCAATCAATCGCCTCTTCCGTCGGTGCGCATACGCAAGGTCGAGACCTCACGCGATCTGAAGAGGTTCATACAATTACCGTATGACCTCTATCGAAATGCTCCTCACTGGGTGCCGCCACTCCGCGTTGACGTCAAGCGACTACTGACCCCGAAAAAGAATCCCTTTTTCGAACACGGACGTGCGCAATGCTTCCTAGCCGAAAACGAAGATGGTGAAACACTTGGGAGAATCGCGGGAATCACCAACGGGATGCACCTGCGGAAATACGATGACGATGTCGGCTTCTTCGGTTTCTTTGAAACGGCGAACGACTTCGAGGTAGCAAAGGCTCTTCATGCCGCTGTTGAAGAGTGGCTTCGCGGGCAAGGGATGACCACAGTCAGAGGGCCTGTAAACCCCTCGCTCAACGATGTGGCGGGCTTGCTCGTCTCCGGGTTTCAGAAGAAGCCCTTCGTGATGATGCCATATAACATGGAGTATTATCCCGACTTCCTCGAGCGATTGGGGTACCAGCGGGCCATGACCATGTGGGCTTACTTCCTGCACCGCAAACATGGGAAGTTCGACAAACTGTGGAGAGGAAGAGACCTGATTCTTCGGAGGTATCCTAACCTCACGGTGCGAACGATCAACATGTCTCGATTTGAGGAAGAGGCTTTGGCAATCCTCGACATCTACAACGAGGCATGGTCGGAAAACTGGGGTCACGTGCCCATGACCGACGCAGAGTTCCGACAGATCGCCAAGGAAATGAAGCAGATAGTCGAGCCGGAACTTGTAATCATTGTTGAGGACGAAGGGAAGCCGATCGCATTCGCCCTAAGCCTGCCAAACATCAATCAGGCCCTGTCACACGTTCGCGAGGGTCGACTTTTGCCGGGAGGTATCCTGCAGCTACTTATTCGGATGAAATTCGGAGGCATCACGCAGGTTAGAACCATGCTGATGGGCGTGCGAAAGGGTTATCGCGGGAGAGGCCTCGACAGCGTGCTCGTTGCCTGCACCGTAGAGAATTCCTACGAGATCGGCTATTCGTCCGGCGAACTCAGCTGGGTACTGGACTCGAATGAGGTATTGCTGAATCACCTCGAGTCAATCGGTGCGGTGAAAGACAAGGAATATGCCATGCTCGAGAAGCACCTCGGCGACGGTCAATAGGCGTGAAGAAGATCCGATTCGTCTACTTCGACCTGGATGATACGCTGCTCGACCATCGTGGAGCAGAAGCTAGCGCTTTGCTGGATCTGTCACGGAAAATGTGGGATGGTGACTTTGCGCTTCACGCGTCGCGCCTGCGCGACTCGTATTACCAAAAAAACCGTGAGCTGTGGCATGCCTATGCCGACGGCGACATTGACCGCCACACACTACGAGAACGTCGCTTCCGGCATATTGTGGACACGTTCGAAATCAGCGACGTCTCCTGGCGGGATCTGGACGACTATTACATGGAGCGATATGCCGTTCACTGGCGCGAGATAGACGGAGCACGGGACGCATTCGAGGCAGCGGCGGACCGGTTTGATGTCGGTCTGATAACCAACGGCTTCGCGGACGTGCAGCATGCGAAACTCGAACGGTTTCCTCTCTATCGCGAACGGTCAGCCTCCGTCGTGATCAGTGAGGAGGTTGGGTTTCTCAAACCGGACCAGAGACTCTTCCGACGCGCCGAGGAGATGGCGGGCGTTACAGATGGGTCGATCCTCTACGTGGGTGACTCGTACCGTTCAGATGTTCTAGGCGCGGTCGGCGCGGGCTGGTCGGCGGCCTGGTTCTCTGAAGAGCGGGGGCGCGACTTGCCGACAGGTTCGTTCGTGTTCAGCGAATGGTCGGATCTGCTGGCCAGGATTTGACGGTCCGACTTCGCTTGGCCGACGACATGGATCGGTTAGCCACCAAAAGGAAAAAGCCACCTCGAGAGGTAGCTTTTTTCTTTTATCCCCCAACGCGATGGCCTCCAACTGAACCGTTCAACCGCATGCGCAATTTTGCGTGTTCAAATGTTGGAGGCCTGTCTCAAGACCACGCTGCGAGGCGTGATCTGCAACCGCTGCCTCCTCGAAGAGGCGGCATTTTACACACCGCATGGGCACACAGTGTGTCGATTGCTGGCGCTTGATAGCAAGGTCCTTTTCAGACCACGCCTTGGCCTTACGACCGAGGGAATGATCTGATTCTCATGTCGAGCGCGGCCTGCTTCGCTCACTACCTGTTAGATTCTGCTGTGCCGATGACAGCAGGCTGACAGGCAGCTGCGCTAGCCGCCGTACCGTGAACCATGCTGTCTTTTCCATTCGGGTAATTCGCATTACCCGACGGATCGGACAGCCGGCGTCCGGATTTCCTAACATGTCCGGGACAAGCCCGAACACCCCAGAAACCGCCGCATGATCGGTCGTAATCACTTTCGTGACTACGACCGCGACTTTGCTCAACCGGTTTGGCGGAACACATCGACCGACTATCAAACCTCGCGGCTTGACGTCATGCTGATGCAGATGCTCCCCACTTCCTTCCCATCTCCCCGATCCTTCTGACCCGATGGCCGGGCGAACCCGGTACCTTGCCAGAACTCCTGGGGCGGGGTGAGAAGCGCCTTCTAACGTTGAGTAAACCCGCGGTTTGGTAACTCGACCGAAGCCGAGCCCCTTCGCGAAGCTCGCGTTATCCGGGCCAGTGACATTACCTCCGCTTGCGCAGAAGCCGGCGCCACTGGCAGTACACCTCTTGGTCCCGGCGAATCTTTCGATTCTTTCCGGCTGACCTCATGCAGCCCAAAGACTCAGTCGCGTCAAGGAACAGTGCCCGGAGGCACGATTGCAATGATATGCCAGCCCCCGACACCTGTCAACGAGAATTGATCCACAATGTATTCACATCCTTAATCCACATGTGTGGAAAAGGTCTGTGGGTCTCAGCGCAGACAAAAAAGCCCGGCCAGAAGCCGGGCTTTTAGGTTGCCCACGGGCGGATGCGACTGAGTCTGAAACCGATGACCGGTGGCCCGGCCCAGAACGGCTTCACAAGGCACGCATGAGGTACAAGAAAGATAAGCCGGATCCCACGTCAAGTGCAAGAACAATAACGGATCTCTCACACAATCGGCCATTAGCGCCTAAAAAACGACCTCTTCTCTCATAACAATAACGGTTTCACGCGCTAGAGGCCGAAGTTCCGAAGGAACACCTCGACAGCTCTCGGCTCGAGAATGATCGTAAGAATAAGACCTCCGATTGCCCCACCCAGATGGGCTTCATGCGCAATCCCACCCGCCTGGCGACCGTCCATGCGACGGTTGATCGCGTAAACGGAAACGACCACGTACCCGATAGCAAATACGATTGACCACATCGGGATGACGCCAAAGAAGTAGAGCTTTTCGAAAGGAAAGAAGAGACAGTAGCCGAACAGGACACCGCTGATTGCCCCGGACGCACCCACAGCGGCGTATGATTCGTTTTCGTGATGCAGTGCCAGTGACAGACCGTGCGCGGCAAGTTCCGACCCGAAATAAAGCACGGTGTAGTTCACCATGCCGAGTAGCACCTCGAGCAGTGGACCGAAGAAGTAGAGCGTAATCAGGTTAAACGCCAAGTGACCGAGACCTACGTGTACAAAGCCCGCCGAAATCAATCGATAGTATTGCTTGTCACGGAGTATCGCGACAGGCCGAAATGAAAGGCGGTCGACCAGCTCGGGATCAACAAACAACGCATACCCACTAACCAGTGCGTTGATAATAATGAGCAGTAATGTGATTGGCGTTTCAGCTAATCCCGGCATAACGTTGTTGCGTCAATTCAAGGCAACCCACTCCGATCGTCACGTCCCTACAGCATCAAACTGTTGCACGATCGATTGAAAAAGTCCCAAGCCATCCGAACCACCCAGCAATGACTCTACGCAGCGTTCCGGATGCGGCATCATGCCTAGAACGTTCCCTTCCCTGTTGATGATGCCAGCGATACTGTTTAGGGATCCGTTTGGATTCGATACGGGGTTGGCTTCTCCATCCGCGCCGACGTATCGAAAGACGACGCGACCGGCATCTTCCAGTTTTTGGATAACGTCACGATCTGCGAAATAATTACCCTCTCCGTGGGCGATCGACAGCTGTATTACCTGTCTACGCTCGTACGCTCTTGTGAAGCCAGTTTCTGCGTTCTCGACCCGCAGGTACACCTTCTTGCAGACAAACTTTAGCGACTGGTTGCGCATCAATGCGCCGGGCAGCAAGCCCGCTTCACACAATACCTGAAACCCATTGCATATCCCGACCACCGGTCCACCATCCCGTGCAAAGCGAACCACATCTTGCATTATGGGCGAGAAACGGGCAATCGATCCTGACCGCAGGTAGTCGCCGTAAGAGAAGCCTCCCGGTATGACTACCGCATCGACTTCTCCGAGCACCTTCTCCTTGTGCCACACGAATCGCGCTTGTTCACCCGCCACGTGCTGTACGGCATGGTAGGCGTCGTGGTCGCAGTTGGACCCCGGGAATACGATGACGCCGAATTTGAAAGCCATGGATCTCGTGGTTTGATAAACTGAACCCAGAAAAGGTAGCCACCAGCGTAACAACCCGGCGAATGCTATCAGCAAATTCGTATTAGCACAACGAAAAAGGGCGCCGACCACATTCGTGGCCGGCGCCCCTATCGTTGGATCGCATTGTCAGCTGCCAACCAATTCCTCGACAGCCTGCAACTCGAGAATAATGTCTACTTCGTCTGCAACGATAATTCCACCGGCCTCAGTCAGCTTGTTCCATGTCAAACCGAATTCCGATCGAGAAATCGTTCCTTTCGCATCAAAGGCGACTCGGGTGCCACCCATCGGGCCGACGACCGGACCGACCAACTCACCCGACAAAACAACCTCTCGGGTGACGTCACGAATAGTCAGATCTCCTACTAGCTCAAACGTCTGGTCAGACGTTTGCCGTACCGCCGTTGATTTGAATGTCATCTGCGGGAAGGTCTCGGCGCTGAAAAAATCGTCTGATTTCAGGTGGCCGTCACGCTTTTCGACTCCCGTGTCGATCGATGCAATGTCGACCGTCGCAGTAGCTTCCATCGTTGTAATGTCGGACGGGTTGAGACGCAGGTCGACGTCATACTCCCCAAAGACTCCTGTCACCTTTGAAATTCCAAGGTGACGGACCTGGAAGGCTATTCTGGAGTGCGACTTATCGACTTTGTAAGTGGATGCATTGGGGTCGGTTTTAGACGCCGCGCTTGCAGGAACTGCGATCGGCGCTGCGAGCAGAGCAGGAATCAAGAGGGAAAGCAGGTTTCTCATTATTCTATTCTTTTGTTCGTATTCGAGAACGATCACCCCGTGGCGACCTGAACCCTTCGACTCGTTCCTAAATTATTTGTTGCAACAAGTAATATTAAAATAACGTTAAGCCAATGACCGCTTGTGAGTCTGATATTGACGTTTAGAAACTGCTCATCGAGCGCCGTACCAGGCTCGACTAACTTCTACGGCAGCTGGCCGCGAATCTCATCGGCTGCCTGCTGCTGGACACTGTCTACCGGCGGCTTGGAACGATACTCCATGAACGCGTCATACATGTAGTAACCGCCAGCAAGCAGCACGATGAGGATCAATATGCGGAAACGCATTCTCATGACCCCGACAGATTCATGGGATAGTGGTTCCTCTGGTATCGACTTTACTCACGTAAACCTTTAGTAACCATACGCTTGCGTACTATACAGTGCGCATTTGGCACCGTTTGCGGAGCATCCTGCGCCTCGCTAGCTTGCTGTTCTCTAGAGCGCGACGCCCATCCGATAGTCCACCCCATGATTCCCAAAGAGCTCTTCCGGAAAATCCGCAAGATCGAGATCCGGACGAAGGGCCTGGTCAACAACGTCTTCGGCGGAGAGTATCATTCGGCCTTCAAGGGACAAGGGATCGAGTTTTCGGAGGTCCGGCCCTACCAGGTGGGCGACGACATTCGAAGCATTGACTGGAACGTGTCCGCTCGAATGGGCGAGACCTACGTTAAGATCTTCGAAGAAGAACGTGAGCAAACCGTCATGCTTGCGGTCGACGTTTCAGAGTCAAACAATTTTGCCTCTCATGGCAAGTTTAAGAGAGAGATCGCGGCAGAGATTTGTGCGATCGTCGCATTCAGTGCAATTCAGAATTCGGACAAAGTGGGACTACTTCTGTTCTCGGATCAGATTGAGCTTTTCGTTCCTCCCAAGAAAGGCAAGCGACACGTTCTCAGGCTTATTCGCGATCTGTTTGCTCACGAGCGAGAGTCTCGACAAACGTCCATCGCAATGGCAGTAGAGCACCTGATCCACGTGCTTCGGCGGCACTCGGTCGTCCTCTTGATCAGCGATTTCATCGACAGCGGATTCGAGAAACCGCTGCGGGCTCTGGCGCGTCGGCACGACGTAGTTGCCGTCCACCTGCAGGATCCCAGGGAACGAGACCTGCCTGACGTCGGGCTCGTCGACCTAACGGATGCTGAGACTGCCCAGAACCTAACGGTCGATACCGGGAGTACCCGCGTTCGCGAGGCTTTTGCGCAGAACGCCCAAGTGCGGGAGGAGCAGTTGAGCGATATGTTCCGGAGAATCCAACTGGACCGGGTCGAAATCGATACCGCCGAAGGCTACATCGACCCGCTCATCGAATTCTTTCGCCGTCGGAATCGGTCGAGGTAGAATGCGAAGAACATCATTCCTGATTATCGCATTCGTAACACTCGCTTCCGAGTCGCTGTCATCTGAAGCAATAGCGCAGACCGTGAGGGCCTACGTGAACGTCGATAGCTTGGCGGTCGGCGAACGCATGCATCTGACGGTAGCCGTCGACCAGGTTGCGCCACCGCGGACGGCGATCACATTCCCCACGCCGCCGCCGGATACGCTGGGCAGTTTCCTTCGATTCGGGGATCTCCTGATCCTGGACATCCTCCGCCGTGGTTCGACAGGCGGAGAGGACGGTCTCGCGTCGGACAGCATCGTCTATGAGGCGACGACTTTTGCGCTGGACACCGCGCGCGCTGCTCCGATGCCGGTTCTTACGACATCGGGTTCGGATACGCTCGTACTTGCAACCGATGCATTCCTCATTCCGGTTAGGTCTGTCGTCCCTGCGGATGCGGAGGACATCATGGACCTCATGCCAATCGCGGAGTTCAGGCAACCGGCGTGGCCATGGTTGCTGTTCCTCGCGGCACTGCTCGCCGCCATGGCGGCCTTCATTTTCTGGTATCGAAGGTCACCGCAACAGACGCTACTTCAGCGTGCCTCCACACAGCCGTCGCTTCCCCCGGATGAGGAGGCGTACGAGAGGCTTGACCTGCTAGAGTCACGTCCTATAGAGACAGAGGCTGACAGGGAACAGTTCTGCGTCGACCTGTCCGACATCTTGCGAACCTATCTCTGGCGACGCACGTCAGTCCATGCCCTTGAAATGACTACCAGTGAACTGGTAGAGCGGGTGGTGCGTATGGAGGCGGCCGGCGAGATGTCTGGAGGAGTAAGCCGCCTTATCGCAGATGTGCTAGAGGTGTGTGACCTGGCCAAGTTCGCCGAAGTCTTTCCCGCTGCCGCGGGGTGCGTCGAGGAGGCAAGCCGGACGCGAGAAGTCATTGACCGGGTGGGAGACTACTACGCACCCATCCCAGACGAAATAGCAGGGGAGGATCTAGACTCGACTGATATCCAGAACAACAATACTGACGACGTCAACGATAGATCTGACGACGTCACGTCTGACACCGAAATGGGCAACGATCCTGCCGCGCCCCCTGTCGAGAACGAATCCTCTCCCAAGGAATGACAGAATTTTCGGACACGTTGATCGAAAGATTGGTCGCGGCTGATCGTGTATCCGTACTCACGGGTGCCGGGATCAGCGCGGAGAGCGGAGTTCCGACCTTTCGTGATCCCGGCGGACTGTGGGAGAAGATGCGTCCCGAGGAACTGGCGAACTTTTCGGCGTTCCTCTCGAACCCCACGCTTGTCCAGGGATGGTACGCGCATCGCCGGCATATTGTCGAGGTGGCTCAGCCAAACGCCGGTCACGTTGCCCTTGCCGAGCTCGAGACGCTGTATCACGACTTTACGCTTGTCACACAGAATGTGGACGACTTGCATCGCCGTGCAGGGAGCCGAAACATCGTTGAGCTTCACGGCAACATTATGAGGAACTACTGCGTCGATTGCGGCCGGCCGGCCGACGAGCCCGAGCTCGACGCTCCCGATGAGCGCGGCGTGGTCGTCTGCGCCGTTTGCGCCGGACTGGTGCGACCGGATGTTGTGTGGTTTGGGGAGATTCTACCTCCGGGGATATTCGAGGCCGCCGACGCAGCCGCACGGCGAGCCGAGGTATTCCTTTCGGTAGGGACTTCGGCCGTCGTGTATCCGGCTGCAGGGCTCCCCGGTACCGCAAAGCTCCATGGAGCCTTCGTCGCAGAACTGAACATCCGCGAAAGCGTCATCGCAGACGACCTGCATGAAGTAGTACTCGGACCGGCGGCAACCGTGCTGCCAGATCTCGTGCAAGCCATCAAGAAACAACGCCCGTCAAACCTGTAGCATGTTGACCTCTGTCACGTTTGCGCATCCCGGGTGGCTGTGGCTCCTGCTCTCCATTCCGGCCTTGCTCGTGTGGGAGATCTTCCGAACGAGGATCGAGGCAGGCATGCGTTTCAGTGCAGTCGCCATCGGTAATCAAATTCCGCGATCTGTTTGGGATAGGCTTCGCTGGCTGCCGCTGGTACTACGTATGGGAGCACTCACGTTTGCGATACTCGCGCTGGCAAGGCCTCAGGAGAGAAATGTGGTTCGAGAGCTTTTCGCAGAAGGAGTCGATGTGATGATGGTGCTTGACACATCTACCTCGATGCGAGCGCAAGACTTTGAACCGAACCGGTTTGAAGCGGCACGTGAGGTAGGAGCCGACTTCATCAGGGGCCGTGTTTCGGATCGCATAGGCCTCGTTGTTTTTGCCGCCAAGGCCTACACCCAGGCGCCGTTGACCCTCGATTACGATTTCCTGACTGAGATGCTAGGTGAGGTAGAAGTAGGAGTAATCGAAGACGGAACGGCAATCGGTACAGCCCTTGCAATGGCCACCAACCGCCTGAAAGACACCGAAGCTGTCAGCAAGGTCGTCATACTGCTGACCGACGGTCAGAACAACCGCGGAGAGGTCGATCCCGTGACGGCTGCGGAGGTCGCGGCAGCCCTTGGCGTTCGCGTCTACCCAGTCGGCGTTGGAGCGTATGGAGAAGCCCCGTTCGTGATCGACCATCCGTTCGCGGGACAGCAGCGCCGGATGATGCGGGTTGAAATCGATGAGGACATGCTGCGTGCTGTGGCCGCGAAAACGGGTGGACGATACTTCAGGGCCACCGACAAGGAAGCCCTGCGAGAGATCTACGCAGAAATTGGTGAACTCGAAAAAACAAAGATCGAAGAACGCACCTATACGGACTACGAGGAGAGGTACGCGATCTTCCTATGGCCGGCGTTCGGACTTCTGTTGCTCGATGTGCTGCTCTCAAGCACCCGCCTCAGAAAGCTCCCATAACTATTGAACTGGCTCGAACCCTCATATCTCGCCGCCCTCGCGGCCGTCCCAGCCGTTCTCCTGCTGATTGCGTGGTCCGTCTATTCCAGACGACGAGCTTTTCAGCGCATTGGCGACCCAGAGCTGGTTCAAAAGCTTTCCGAATCCGTGAACGACCGCAAGCGGCGATGGAAGAGCGCCATGGTCGTTGGTGCAGTCACTCTCATCGCTCTCGCGCTTGCCGGACCGCGGTTCGGAACCAAACTAAAAGAGGTCAAGCGGGAAGGCGTCGACGTTATCTTTGCACTCGATGTATCTCTGTCGATGCAGGCCCAGGATGTTGCCCCTTCGAGGCTGGAACGGTCGAAGAACGAATTAAAGAAGCTACTGGAAGGTCTTCGTGGAGATCGCGTCGGACTCGTCCTTTTTGCCGGCGATGCTTTCATCCAGTGCCCGCTTACGACTGATTATGGTGCGGTCAGGCTCTTCCTCGACGTAGCCAATCCGCGGCTCATCCCGACGCCTGGGACCGACTTTGGAGCAGCGTTGGATATGGCAATTAAGGCATTCGAAAGCCACACTACCCCGGGCGAAGACGAAAGAACCCGCGTTCTGCTCTTCGTTTCCGACGGAGAAAACCACGTCGGAGCGATCGATCAAATACTGGCACGAGCAAGAGAGGAAGGTATTGTCATTTACAGTGCGGGCGTTGGTGAGTTGGAGGGGGTGCCGATCCCAATGGGATCTGCCAGGAGAGCCGGATACAAGAAAGACCGGTTCGGCAAGGTCGTCACCACGCGGCTTGAGGAGGCTGCTCTTAAGGATCTGGCTCAGGACGGCGAATACTTTCGTGTCGCTCGGACCTCCAGCACACTCAACAAAATAATCGAGTCTCTCGAACGTTTGGAGAGGACCGAGTTTGCAAAGGAGGAGTTTGAAGAGTACGACGAGAAGTTTCAGTGGCCACTCGCGCTCGCGTGCTTTCTACTGATCGGTGAGCGCGTGTTGAGAGACAAGAAGTCGAAGCTACATAGGGAACGATGGGCGTCTTGATCCTGGCTTTCGCACTATTCGTAAACCCAGTGCCAGACGAAGACCTTGGGCGCAAGGGGAATCAACTCTACAATGAGGGTAAGTACCGAGAGGCTGCTGACGCCTACCTATCGGGCCTCGAACAACTTGAAGAAGACGCGTCGGCTGCAGTGCGCGCCGCCTTTCTGAATAATCTCGGTGCGGCGCTGTACCGACTGGATGTCTTTGATGGGGCCCAAACCAATTTTATCCAGTCGTTCCCCGCAGCGGACACGGACCGTGATCGGACACGAGCGGCGTACAACGCAGGCAACGCGGCATACCGTCAAGAGAACCTGAAGGCGGCGCTTGCCTTTTACAAACAGGCGCTTCTGGCCGATCCGACGAACGAGTCGGCGCGATTTAACTACGAGTTCCTTGCCCGTCGCCTCGAGAGCGATCAGGAGTCGCCACAACAGCAATCGGAAAACCGCATCGACCCGTCGGAGTACGCTAAGGCTCTGAAGGAGCAAGCAGAAAGGCTCGTCGCGGAAACAAGATATCGTGATGCGTACGACCTCATGATTGAGGGCCTGAAGGTTGACGAAACGGTGCAGGCATTTCAGACATTCATCGGACGAACCGGCAAGGTCGCAGACATCAACCAAACTCCCGCACAATGAGGTACGCGGCTCTAATAGTACTCTTCGGATTGTGGGCGGAGTCGGCTGCTTCGCAAGCGCCCGAGGAGTTCTTTCATGACGGAGCAAGGATATTTGTTGATGGCAACCTTAGTGAGGCGCTTTCGGTGGTAGAGGCGGGGCTTGAGGCAGCTCCGGGATACCCAAAGCTCGAGGCGCTCAGGCAGCTCATTGAGGAAGAGAAGGAGCAGCAGTCCGGATCCGAAGGATCCCAGGATCAGGACGAACAGAATCAGGAAGAGCAGGAAGATCAATCCGAGGACAGCGATTCGCAGGAGGGCAATCAAAACGACGAGTCGCAGCAGGAAGGTGACCAGCAGCAGGAGCGGTCCGGCGAGGAAGGAACGCCGCCCCCGCCCGACTCAAACCAACCGGAGGAGGAGCAGCAATCTGATTCTCAAGAGCGGCAATCCAGTGCTGCTGGGGAGAACTCCGAAGAACTGAGTCGAGCACAGGCCTTGCGCATCCTGCAAGCGCTGCAGAATGAGGAAGAGCAGTTATTGAGAGAGGTCCAGAAGGTGAAAGGGAAGGCACGCAGGGTTGAGAAGGACTGGTAGATGACGTTGTTGCAGACATCAGGCATCAGAGCCGACTGGTGGAGGAAGGCAGCAGCTTTCGCCGCCTGCGTCGTGCTATTCGCACCGGTCCAGGCTCAAGATCTCTCCGTACAGGCATCCGTCAACGAGTCCACGATCGGGACTGAAGATGCAGTGACCTACACGATCGAAATCTCCGGCCGGTCACTTCCCGATATCACTACCCCGCAACCTCCGCAAACGAGAGGCCTGGTCCTCACCAACCGATTCCCGTTCACCTCGCAGAACATGTCGATCGTGAATGGACGAGTTGAACAAAGTGTCGGCTACAGTTGGACATTCCGGCCTACAAGAGAGGGGGAGGCGGCTTTCCTGCCCATGGAGGTGGAGGTGGACGGCAAGTCGTATACCACGCGTGAGATCAACGTCTCGGTGGTCCCCCAGTCGCAGCGACCCAGTCGCCCTGCGCAGCGGCGAAGTCCGTTCCTTCTAGACCCTTTCGCACGGCAGCAACCGGCTGAGGAACGTGAGATCACCGGCCGCGACATGTTCATTCGCGCGGTACCGAACAAGAGATCCGCGTACCAGAATGAGCAGATCACGATCGAGTATTCGTTGTATTTCCGTTCCGGAATCCAACTGCGGCAGAGCCGTCTCGCCGACTCGTGGGACGCCGAGGGCTTTTGGAGAGAGGAGCTAGAGATTGAATCGCGACCCGTACCGAAGTCGACCGTCGTCGATGGGCTGCGCTACAACATGATAACGCTGAAGCGCGCGGCAGTCTTCCCAGCCCGAACCGGCCAGCTGAAGATTGACCCGCTCCGAATTGAAAGTGAGGCCTCGCTCCCGTTCGGCTCTGGGGATCCGTTCTTCTCGCTGCGCAACCGATACCAACCGGTTCGACTGTCCTCACCGTCGATTCCCATAGAAGTGAAGGCATGGCCCACCGACCCGCCGGCCACATTCAGCGGTGCAGTCGGTGATTTCGAGCTGACAGCGACAGCGGACCGCACGGCTCTCGAAGTTGGCGAATCGCTGCAGGTCACTCTCAAAGTGGAAGGCACCGGCAACATTAGTACCATCGAGGCTCCACTATTTAGAGTACCCGGAGCGTTTGAGGCTTATGACCCGGAGGTAGACGTCAGGGTAAATCGCAGCGGCCGCTACGTTCGCGGATCGAAGACCTTCACCTACGTCCTGGTGCCAAGGGCAAATGGCCAGTTCGAGGTACCGGCCCTTGAGTTCACGTTCTTCGATCCGACATCTGAATCGTACGTGACCCGCCGATCGGTGCCCATCCCTGTGAGCGTAAGCGGCACCGCCGATCCGTTGATCGAGTCGGCGGAAACGCCAGCCGGACTTCCGCTGGATGACATTGCGCCTATCATGGATACGGATGTCAGGTGGAGACCTGTGGTGAACAAGACGTTATACCGACAGGCATTGCCGTACGTTTTGCTGGGGGTTCCGCTTCTCGCGCTGCTCGCGCTCCGCGTTCGCAAGGCGCGTAACGACAAACTTTCAACCGATGTACGCTACGCACGAAATCGGCGAGCTCACCCGCTAGCGCGGAGACATTTGAGACAGGCGGAAGAGCTGCTGAAACGAAACGAAGCGACAGCTTTTTACGAGGAGCTTGAGAAGGCCATACTCGGCTTCATCGGCAACCGGTTGAACATTTCAGAATTGGGGCTGACCCGGGAGCAGCTGATCGGAAGGCTCCGCAACGAAGGCTTGACCGACGCCACCACCCACGAACT
This sequence comes from Rhodothermales bacterium, assembly GCA_041609895.1. Classification (GTDB taxonomy): domain Bacteria; phylum Bacteroidota; class Rhodothermia; order Rhodothermales; family JABDKH01; genus JAHHLP01. The sequence continues at coordinate 904 of JBFIPX010000042.1, read as the reverse complement.
CAGAGAGCTGCTTGACGAATGTGATCGGGGTCGATTCGCACCTGTCCCCTCCGAAACCGCCAATATGCAGTCCGCTAGAGATCGTGCACTCGACCTAATTGTGCGACTCGACACCGCCTTCAAGAATGCTGCAGCAGGGGTAGGCACATGAGGCGCGTCTCTACTCGCATCGGCCAGGCGGCTCTATTTCTGTTGCTTGCCGTTTCGTTGTGCGCCGTGGCATACGCGAACGTCGAGGAGGCGGCACGACTCTTTGACGAAGGTAATGCGAGCTACCGTGAAGGCAATTTTGAGGAAGCCCGAACGGCATACGAGGCAGCACTCGGTCTGGGTTTCGAGAGTGCTGCCCTATACCAGAACCTGGGGAACGCTTACTTCCGGCTTGATAGACTCGGGCAGGCCATGGTCAACTATCAGCGAGCCGCTGGACTCAGACCGGCGAATCCGGAAATCAAGCACAACATCCGGCTGGTACAGACGCGATCAAGGGACAGGTTCTCCCAGGTACCCACCCCAGTGCTAACCCAATGGTGGAACGGCTTCATCGACGGTGTCGGCATGCGGTCGCTGTTCTGGATCGGAACCGTTACGTGGCTGATAGGGACAATTCTGGCTGGATATCGATTGTGGACCGCCGCGCCGGAGGCGTGGTCGAGAAGAGTCGTCGCAATACTGTGTGGGCTTGGCCTCTTCTTGCTCGCGAGTACGCTCGTCACTTCTGCCGTGCGAAGCAACATTGCTGCCGGCGTTATCATTTCGGATCGCGTTGAGGTTCGCTCTGAGCCAGACGATGGATCACGATCGTCGGTGGTCGTGCACGAAGCCCTGGTCATAGACATCCTCAAGTCGCAAGGAGGTTGGGCTGAAATCCGGCTACCGAACGGTGTTACCGGCTATGTACCGG
>JBFIPX010000041.1:0-21161 GCA_041609895.1 Rhodothermales bacterium | reverse complement strand
GTCACCTCGCCGTAGCGTGTCTGTCCCGAGCGGGGATCAACGAGTGTGACCGACGCATCTCGCAGCGGTTCGTCGTCCTGGCTGCTAACTGTACCTTCAACTAGCGCCTGCGCCGACGCTGGACGAAGAGTGGCCGCAAGACATCCGACTACTACTAGTGCGGCCAGGGCCAGAATGATCTTGGCCTTCAAGATGCGCCCGCCCACCAGAAAATTAATGGGAGATCTTGGACGGGCCGCAACCTGTCTGACGTGCGGCCGCGGGTAGCGGCGGGTTCCTGGGTGCAGCCGGCAATCTGGTCGTCGTATAACCATTTCCCTACGCCGGTGTTAGCCGGATCAGGTTCAAAGGGTGTGTTCTCAGCTTTGCTTCTTGCAAAGCACCCCTAACAGTGAAGAGGCCTCGTACGCTGCGACCTCATTGTGACGCGACGAATGTACGATCGATGTTAGAAATTCGTAAGAACTGCGTTAGAAAAGGTCCGGAACGATGGTGCCGACGCAGGGTAGGACTCGCAAATCGAAGTGAGGTCCTCGATATGTCGAATGTGATCATCCGGCCAGATTGGCGAGTTGAAGAGCGGGAGGCGACATCCCGACGTGCATACGTGAGCCGCCGCGAATTCGTCAAGAAACTCGGAGTGGGAGCTGTGGCGCTGACGGCCGGACCGATCGCGTGCGGCAACGAAGCCGCGTCGCGGGCCAGCGCGAATCGTCCCGATGGTCCATTGGACACCATCCCGAAGAACGCCACCCGAACGGGATACCCAGCCGTTCAGAACGCAACTTTTCGTGTGCCCGAGCGCGAACTTACTGATAGGATTGCCGCGTCTTCGTATAACAACTTCTACGAGTTCGACGGGTCATCGAAGAAGGTGTGGCATTTGACGGGCGCGTACGAACCATTCCCCTGGACCATCGACGTTGTCGGGTTGGTCGAAAAACCTCTGAAGCTGGACGTCGACGAACTTATCCGGTCGATGAGTCTGGAGGAAAGAATCTATCGGTTCCGATGCGTGGAGGCGTGGTCCATGACGATTCCCTGGACCGGATTTCCGCTGGCGAAATTGATTGATCGATGCAAGCCGTTGTCGACCGCGACGCACGTGCGGTTTGTTTCCGCCAAACGCGATGACGAGATGCCGGGCATCCCGGCACAGCCGTGGTACCCATGGCCGTATTACGAGGGATTCCGAATGGATGAGGCCAGGAACGAGCTCGCCTTTGTCGTCACGGGCATGTATGGCGAACCATTGACAAAGCAGAACGGATCTCCAATCCGTATTGCCATGCCCTGGAAATACGGATATAAGAGCCCCAAAGCGATTATTCGCGTGGAGTTCGTCGACGAGCAGCCTCGCACGTTTTGGAATGATCTACAGCCGACCGAATACAGCTTCTTTTCGAACGTAAACCCGAATGTGCCACACCCGCGCTGGAGTCAGGCCACCGAAAGGTTCATGCGGACCGAAGAGGACATCCGTCGAATTCCTACACAGATGTTTAACGGCTACGGCGAATGGGTAGCCGGCATGTACCGGAGCGAACCGCGCGGCTGACGACATCGCGCGGGTATCCGTAATTAGATGGCGATTCGCCGAAGGCCGCTTTACTTTTTCTCCACAACCATTTCCGCGCCCCGCGACAACCGAGCCAGCCGCCGACTGAACATCTCAAACCCCTCTCCGCTACGCGGCCGATCATCGTGCCCGAAGTTCGCGCGTCAGTTACTATTCGAAAACAAGCGGCCTTCAGAGTCGGGTTGCTTACGCTTGCGCTGGTGCTATGCCATGAATCGCGAGGGCAGACCGGATCGGTCAGTGGTTTTGTCACGGACTCAGAGACGGGTGAACCGCTAGAACTCGTCAACATCGTCCTCAGATCGGGTTCGGGCATCCTGCGCGCGGCCGTGACGAGTCGAGACGGCCTTTACGTCATATCCGCCCTCCCACCCTCCCATTATTTTCTCAAGGCAAGCCACATCGGGTTCGCCGTGCACGCCGCCACGGTAGAGGTCGGGCCCGGCGAGAACATTAATCTGAATATTGCTCTTCAGCCGGGAGACGCATCTCTGGACGAGGTTCTGATTGAATCCGAACGCACCGGAGGCGCAACTAACATAACGGCGGGTCAACAGACGGTACGGCCCGCGGACATCGAGCTGGTTCCGGCACCGGATCTCTCTGCCGATCTTGTCGGACTACTCACGTCTCTACCCGGCGTAGTTGCACTGGGTGACCGCGGCGGTCAATTATTTGTGCGCGGTGGTGAACCAACGCAGAATCTGGTCCAAGTCGATGGAATGATGGTCTATCAGCCCTTTCACATCGTCGGCTTCTATTCAGCTTTTCCATCTGACCTCTTGTCGCGCACCGACATCTACGCGGGCGGCTTTGGCACCCGCTTCGGGGAGAGGATTTCGTCAGTCATAGACGTAACCACACGGTCCGGCAACAACAGGCGATTCAGTGCTTCCGCTACGTTGTCTCCGTTCATTAGCGGTATACGCGTAGAAGGGCCCATCGCGCGACATCGGTGGTCGTTCCTTGCGTCGGCGAGGGAGTCGCTCGTCGACGGCGTCGCCTCTCGCCTCGTCGGGCGCGATCTGCCGTTTTCGTTCGGCGATGTATTCGCCAAAGTAAGTGGACCCGTGGGTGCAAGCGGTAGGCTGTCGGCGACCGTCTTGCGCACGCATGATCGCGGCACGATAGCGGAGGATCGGGGCGGTGCGGTTCCGGAGGAAGTCCGCTGGACAAATTTTGCAGCGGGAATGCGCCTCGTCGCCATACCGTCGATCACCCCCGTGATGATTGACATGCGCATCTCTTATTCGGAGCTGCCGACGGAACTGGGCCCGGTCGATGACCCAACGCGGTCCTCGAGAATCCGAAATCTACATGTCGGAGCAGATGCTACTTTCTTCGGCAAGTCGGCTGATGTTGACGCTGGGGCTTCAGTGCGCCTCGTCAGTCTCGAGAGCGACCTTGGCGGAGTGTACCAAAACGTTTCCACCAACAGTGACACGCTTGAGCACGTTGGAGTCTACGTAGAACCGGAGTTTCGCATTGGTCGAAAACTTCGCCTCAGAACAGGAATGAGGGCACAGTTTTTTGATATTCGGTTCGCACCGTTTTTGGAGCCCCGAGTCCGATTGGTTTGGACGGCAGGCACGCACAGGCTCTCGGCGGCAGTGGGCATTTACCACCAGGCAATCATTGGCCTTTCGGATCGACGTGACGCCGCAAGCGTCTTCACCGCGTGGACGACTTCGCCCCGAGACGAAACCGATCCAGAAGACGTTCGCGCCGGGAGGGCTCCGAAAGCTTTTCACGCACTGCTTGGCTACTCAGCCTCTCCGGTAGATGGATTGGAGATCTCTGTCGAAGGGTATTACAAGCGGCTAACAAATCTCTTTATCGGAGAGTGGACTGCGTTCCCGCGATTCACCACGAGACTGCAACCTGCCACAGGCCGGTCTTTCGGCGCCGACGTGAGAGCGGAGTTTCGCGCGAGTTCGTTTTACGGGTACATCACGTACGGACTATCGTCGACGCGTTACGAAGCGGAGCAGGCATCTCTAATCGTTTGGTACGGGACCGAGACGCTTCGTTTTCGACCGCCGCACGACCGCCGCCACCAGCTTAACGCATTGGGCAGCACTTCCCTTGGAGCGCTCAAGATCAGTGCCCGTTGGGAATTCGGGTCTGGCTTGCCGTTCAACCAAATAATCGGCTTTGACGGATTTGCGGTAGTCAACGACGTCGTTAGTGCCGAGCTGCTCTCGGCCTCCCGGCGCGTCATCTACGAACGTCCATTTCGAGGCGTGCTACCGACCTACCACAGACTCGATCTGTCCGTACACAGAACCTTCGAGACCCGGAGAGCTGACTTCACCGTACAGGCCAGCCTGATCAACCTCTATGACCGTCGCAACATCTTCTACCTCGATATCTTTACTCTTCGTCGGGCCGATCAGCTGCCCATCATACCTTCCATCGGCGTCAAGATAGACATAAAGTGACAGTTTATGTGATACATATAAAGCGTTGTTGCATAGTTTTTTGCGTAACTCTTGCATCATTTGCTGGAGCATCCTGCTCGGAAGACGTCGTGGCCGTGATTGGGGCGAATTCCCCGTACTCATTCTACGGAGTTCTATCCCCACAGCTCGATCGGCAGGTTCTCCGGTTGTATTCGATTGACGGGGTGCTCGAACCCATTCCGCCAACTCCAATCGATGCTGAGGTAACGTCCGTTTCGGGTTCGAACCCAAATACCCGGGTGTGGAGGGATTCCATAATCACAGAGCCGGACGGCATGTTCGCTCATGTGTTCACCGCTCCGTTCGCCGCCGAGTTCGGCGAAACCTATGAAATCACGGCCACGCGCTCTGATGGAGCCTCTACCGAGGTTGTCGTGACCGTCCCTCCATTCTCTGAATTGTTGGTGCCTCCTAAGATGGAGACTCCACCAGCCGTCCTGAACGTTCAAGTCACCGGTACCCCGCCCAACCTGATACGTGTTGAGGTGATCTACCATTACAAGTTCCAGAGCTTTTCCGGAACCGAGCGTGACAGTACTAACATCTCCTACGACGGGAACGGGACACAACAGCTGACCGCATTCCTGATCCCGGTTCAAGTCTCCCGGGACACAGCTTTCATTCGCTCGCTTGTCAAGGACCGATTCGGCATCGACACCGAGATCAAGGTAGTCCGAATCCGAATCAAGCTCATCGTGGCGAACAAGGAGTGGTCGCCTCCAGACGGTGTTTTCGATCCCGAAATAATCGTAGAACCCGGAACAATGTCGAACGTGATTGGCGGATTCGGGTTTGTCGGCGCCGGGTTCAGGCTGGAGAAATCATGGACGCCTAGTGATACCCTTCTGGTAAAACGGTAGATGACGCGGTCCTGTCCTCAGTTCCGGTTGCGAGATAGCTATCGAATGCATATCTAGCTGATATTCTCTCGTTACAACCGCAGTGTTGGAGGAAAGCCAGATGCGTGACCGCCTGATTGGAGTGTTCAAACTCGATGTCGCAACATTCGAATCCATCGAACACGACGAGGGAGCCACGGGCCAGGCAGCCCTTGTCGTTCTGATTGTAGCCATTATGGGCGGAATCGGAAGTGTGATCGGCACAAGCTATATGAACGATTCGACGACGTTCGGTCCATTTTTCAGCTCCGTGATTAGCGTCTTTGCCGGTTGGGTCATCTGGTCGTTCCTGACATACTTCATCGGAACGAAGTTCTTCGGCGGTGAGGCCGACATGGGTGAGATGCTGCGCGTCATCGGCTTCGCGTATGCGCCCCAAATGCTTGGCATTATCCCCTGCTTCGGCGCACTTGTCGGAGCGATCTGGAGCCTCGCCGCCGCATTCATCGGGATTCGCCAAGGCCTTGATCTGAGTAACGGCAAGACCTTCCTGACGATCATTGTCGGCTTCGTCGTGTATCTGCTGATCGGCCTGGCAATTGGAATGTTGTTTGCCGTTGGCGGCGCTGCCACTTCGCCCTTCGACTTCACAGCGTAAGGCGAGACTTCATAGCAAAGAGAGTCGTGGCAAGTCGCTGCTTTCGCCGAGATCTGCGCCCGTCAGAGGCGGTCCTCAGTGACGGCGCTCTCGAACACTAATTCGGCCTTGTCCGATTGCGAGGTGGAATGGGAAATCGACCTTTTCGTCAGCGACTTATTCCATGCCATGACCGCCACGAGCGCCAGTATCCCCGCCAGCAGCGATATCCCTGACTGAATTGCCGCAATCTTCCACTGCGTAGAAGCGACTGTCGCTATGACGATGTTCTGATCAGCGTCGGAAAGTATCCGTACGTCGAGCGTCTCTTGTCCCTCAAGCTGCTGCATAAGGCTGTGGGGCAGTGACATCTTCTCCCGCGTCAGAACCGAACCATCCTGGAGCTCCACCAAGAGGCTGACATAACCGTACGTCACGTCCGCGCGATCGATTCTCTCGTATTCAGTCACGGTTGCGACTGCCGCTTCACCGTCACGTAGCGTCTCGAAGACGTCCGAAGCTACATTTGCCTGGTTCACGGCGAGAATCAAAAGACCGGCGGGCACCAACCACGACGCCTTTGCCAGCAGCCGTTGAAATCGGCTCGGTTGCAGTTTCTCCATATCTATCACGCAAGAAACAGGTACGGCTTCCAGCAATCGTCGACCGACTCGACGTAGTCCCGAATGAACATGACATGTGACGGTCTGAAGGGTTTTCGAGCGAGCTGCATCCGGGCCTCATCCGGAGTTCGATTACCCTTTCGATTGTTGCACGGCACGCACGCAGCCACCAGATTCTCCCAACTGTCCTTGCCTCCGCGTGACTTGGGAAGTACGTGATCTATTGTCAGCCGATCCCTCGAATGACAATACTGGCAGCGGAAGCCATCCCGTCGTATGACATTCTTCCGGGTCAGCATGATGCGTCGATACGGAACGCGGATGTACAGGTTCAGCCGAATGACGCTCGGCCACGGATGATGAGTGGACGTCGTCCGTACATAACGGCCGCTCAAGGCCTCGACCAGCTCAACTTTCCTCAGGTGCAGCAAGATCATGGCGCGCTTGACACTGCAGATCGTCACCGCACTGTAGTCGCGATTCAATACGAGCACGTGGCCGTTCATGACGAGACCTCCAGGAAGGTTTCGCCCGGTGGGACTGCCACCTCGTCAGCACTGCATGCTATGTCAAACCGGATTTGGAAATTTCGGCGCCCGTTGCCTCTGATTATGCGGAAGCCGCGTGGGTCTCGGCCGACTGGTTTCGGATTTGAGCCAAGCTGCCTCGTTCGCGCTTTCCTACCCAGCCGGCGAATGATCGTTCCGTATAAATGAGGGAGCGGATCCTGCGGTCTGAACTGTCGAGGCTTTGAGATAAAAGAAGTGACGTGAGATCTCTCCCGCACGCGTCAAGCTCCGGCTGAATAAGCGAGTTCGACATCTTTAGGAGCTTGGATTTGGCGCCGATAACCATGTATGGCAGGTCAGCAGCCTTCAGACCCTTGGGGAAAGACAAAAACCGGCGATCAAATCGTAATCGTTCCCCTCAACCACAGCTAGTACCGGTACGTTGTCCGACGAATCCATTTCGATAGCCTTACGCGATTCGGCTTACCAGCACATCCGTCCGTCCGCGATCGTACTGGGCGTACTGCTGGCCACGCTGTCCGTACTGTTCGTATTTGTCCTCGATGCTGAATCCGTTTGGGTATTGACACCGCTCGCCGCCGGCGGATCTGTAGTACTCATTGGACTATCGCTTCTGCTTCAAAGGTTCGACCTTGAGCAATGGGCCCATCCCCTTAGCGTACTTGTAGTCGTGATAGGCTTGGTCACGTCGGTAGTACACCTTCATTTCTATCCCGAGCCGCGACAGACAACAAACCTGATTCTGGTAGCCATTGCTGCGGGCTTCCTGATCTTCTCGAGCCGGTGGTTCAGTGCGACGATTGCGTTGATTATCGTCGGATGGATCGATGTCGTTCGGCATGCTGCGGACAATGACACCTGGATGCACTTTGGATTTGCGCTTCTTGGTGCGGCCCTGTTGTCCACGCTCATCCACCTTGCTCGCTTGCGCGAGGTCAAACGTCACATGACGAGCCTCGAACATGAAGAGCGTAGTGTGGAACTCGCGAAAGCGCTGTCGGAATCCGAACGGGCATTCAAGGAAGCGGAAGAGGCGCGCATGAAGTTCGCCGAGGCTGCGGAGGCTGCCCAGCGAAGTGAACGACGCTACAAGGCGTTGTTCGACAACGTACCTGCCGGTATTTATCGGGTCGCGCCCGACGGACAGCTGTTGGCCGCAAATGCCGCCTTGGTAAAGATGCTTGGCTATTCCTCGGCCGATGAGCTGCTTGCCAAGAACCTGAAGAAGAGCGGACTACTCAACCCGCAGGCTCGCCAACGCTTTGAAGAGACGCTCGAGGCGACCGGCGAGGTTCGTGGCTACGAAACCGCCTGGATGTGCCGCGACAACACCGCCCTCTACGTCCGGGAGAACGCTAATGCTGTGCTGGATGAGGACGGCAAAGTCAAGTACTACGAAGGCACGATCGAGGACATCACCGATCGAAAGCGCGCTGAGGCTGCACTGAAGAAACAAGCGCGTGAACTTGCTCAGACCGTCAAGGCGCTGGAGAAAGCCAAGTTTGAGGCAGAGGCGGCTACCCGTGCCAAAGGCGAGTTTCTCGCCAACATGAGTCATGAAATCCGAACACCGATGAATGCGGTTATCGGAATGACCAGCCTCCTGCGGGACCTGGATTTGACTCCGGAGCAACGCGACTATGTCGAGACGATCCGCGTCAGCGGAGAGTCCCTCCTCGCGATCATCAACGATATCCTCGACTTCTCAAAGATCGAGGCTGGCCGCATCGAATTCGAGAAGAGTCCGTTCTCTCCCCGAACGTGCATCGAGGAAGCACTCGAACTGCTGTCCGCCAAGGCCGCCGAGAAGAAGCTCGAGCTTGCATACGAGCTTGGTGCGCGCGTTCCGGATCTCGTACTGGGAGACGTTACCCGGGTTCGACAGATTCTCGTCAACCTCGTTTCAAACGCAGTCAAGTTCACCAAGAAGGGCGAGATTGTCGTCAATCTGGATGCCGAAGCGCGGGCAGACCACGAATACGCACTACATTTCAGCGTTCACGACAGCGGTATCGGAATCGATCCGGAGCGACACGCGCGACTGTTCAAGGCCTTTTCGCAGGTCGACGCATCGACAACCCGAAAGTATGGGGGTACCGGTCTCGGACTTGCTATCTCGAAGAAACTAGTCAACCTGATGGGCGGCACCATCTGGGTGGACAGCGCACCCGGGAAGGGATCCACGTTCCATTTCGCATTTCCCGTGGCCGCTGCGCCGAACGACAATCAGCTCAATCTTAATGGCAAGCAGCAAGCCCTCGACGGCAAGCGCGTCCTGATCGTCGACGACAACTCAACAAACCGCAGGATTCTGTCCACCGTCATGGACCGCTGGGGCCTCCAGCCCATCGCCGTAGGATCCGGCACAGAGGCGATCGCCCGACTTGGCTCCGGCGAATCTTTTGATTTCGCTCTGATTGACCTTGAGATGCCGGAAATTAGTGGGCTGACGCTCGCCGAAAGAATCAGGGAGAAGCACACTAGCGAGCGCCTGCCGATCATTCTGATGTCTCCGGTCGGCCATCGAATTACGAACAAGGGCATCGTCAACAGGCTCCTGAAGAAGCCCGTCAAACACGGTCAGCTTCGAGACAGCTTACTGGCGCTGTTCGATGCCTCAACCGACGTCAAGTCCGAATCAAAGGCCAAACGACACCTCGACACGAGGATGGCGACCGAGTGGCCACTGAAGATTCTCCTGGCTGAAGACAACCTGATTAACCAAAAGGTCGCCCTGAGGCTTCTCGAACGCCTTGGATATGAAGCCGACGTCGTGGCAAACGGAATGGAGGCGCTCGTCGCCGTACGCCATGTGAAGTACGACGTTATTCTCATGGACGTTCAGATGCCTGAGATGGATGGTCTAGAGGCAACTCGCCAGCTGTGCAAGCAGTACTCGCCCGAGGAGCGTCCGCGTATTGTCGCTGTTACAGCAGATGCCCAGGCAAGTGACCGGGAAGAGTGCCTCCGAGCCGGAATGGACGACTACCTTTCCAAGCCGGTTCGACTCGACCAGGTTGCCGAGGCTCTGAGCAAGTGCAGTCCAAATAACGGCCGCGCTCCCTCAACAACCGCCGACAAGAGCGCACAAGAATCGACTGGTGCACCACCGAGCGCTCAACAGTCCATCGTCCCGCCTCATCCGGAGGCTCCACCCATGGATGAAGAAGATCTAACCCTTTTTGGAGAGGACGACCCCGAGTTTCTCTCCGATCTGATCGGCAGCTACGTCGACCTGACCCCATCACTACTGACGGAAATGAGACGTCACCTTGCAGCCGGAGACCGCGGTGCGTTGAAGTCGGTAGCCCACAAGATGAAAAGCTCGTCAGGGCAGATAGGGCTTGGAAGACTGTCCGACCTATGCGGAGACCTGCAATCTGCGAGCGCAGGCAAAAAGACCGAGATCAATCTCCACGATCAGGTTCAATTGATCGAATCAGAATACAAACGTGTCCTCCCCCTGCTTGAGAAAAAGCAGAAGACGCTCGACGACGATCCATCTGGCTCGACTGAATAAGACGCGTCGAACCGCACATGTATTCTTCCGATTAGTCGCGTCAAACTCTAACGGACTTCTAGCGACACGTGTAGGTGGTCCGCAGTTCCGACGTGTCTTATGGTCCGGAACCCCATGAGCCGGAAATACAGGCGGACAAGCGTATTGCGCAGTTCTCCTCTACCCTTCGTTCTAAGGTCGAGCGCGTGGACGTACCCGGTCGGCTGGCGGAAATGCAGGGAACGCTCGTTCAATGGCAGGCCCATCCTCGCGTAGTCCTGAGGTGTCCGCCGCGTGTCAGTTATCACCGCGTCACCATCAGCCAAAACCAACGTGCTGACAGCCAGCCGCAACACCGGATGCAGAGAGGTGTACGTCGACTGAACTTGCGTCGATTTGACGTTTCCGGCAGAGATAAATAACAGCAGATACGCGCAAAATATGACGAGGAGGACAGCCACCGCCCGACCCGTGAGACCCGACAACCGAAATCGCCCGGTCAGCCGAAGCATAATGAAGCCTGTGTACAACATTAACAGAACAAAGACGAAGGAGGCCGAACCGAGGAGCGCCAGATATGGCGACAGACCAACATTGATGTACAGTAGCGCCGACCCTTTGACAAGAAGCAGGAACGGCAGGAGTATGGCAGCCAATACGAGAGTGACCCTTCTGATCCACCGCCGCACACTCTTTCCCAACGATTGCTGCGACGTAGACCGCGCTGACCCTAAGCCTGACATTCGTCCCATCTCCGAAAGGAGATTGTCAATTTCGGCAATCCGATCTTTCATGAGAGAAACGTCATTCGCTACCTAGATGTCCACGCGAAGCCTTGCCGATAGAGCACGATCAAGCAAAGCTCCGATTGGATGCAGTACGACGTCGGACCCAAACACGTTGCGAAGGCTCACGGAGAAATCAATTTGGTTGCGCCACAATCCTTTCGTTGCCGATAGGTCGACCCTGACGAATTCACCAAGGCTGCTTGCGTAGCGGTCTGTCGTCGCCGTTGCCGATTCATAGTCTTCCCACGTGGTTCCGGAATAGTACCAGCCTATCGCCGAAATCCAGAACGAAGGCGCAACATCGTAGTCCACTTTGAGTCGCGCCGACGTTTGCGGGATGGTACGGTCCATGGATCGATAGCTTCGGTCTCCAAATCGGATCCGACGGTCGACGCGGACGCCGACACGGCCGTTCGCCCAGCGCGTGCCGGCAGCCGCCGAAAGCGATAGGACGCCTCCCGTCGGCCGAACAATCTCGCGGGCCTCAACCTCGAAAGCAGGACCAACCCAACGAATCTCGTTCCTTTCGATCGTGCCGTCGACCATAACCCGCGGACTCACCCCCACCGAGAACCACGACTTCTCCAAGGAATAGCGCCAGTCGGCTCGTGCGTACACTAACCACGCCTCCCCCGCCGCATCTTCAACCTCGATCGGCGTATCCGGATCGACTCTCAATCCCCTGATGGTCCAATACTCCGAAGATCCAATCTCTTCATTGACCAATCTTGTAGCCGCACCGACGACCGCAAGCGAGTGCGCACCCCAAATGGCAAAGGTCCGTCTACCGGAGGCGAGGAATCCCACGCGCTTCCCATCGGTAGACAGGAACCCCGAGAAATCTGCCATGGGTCGATCAATGCTCATGTTGACCGCCGCCAAGAGACCAGCCTCGCTTCCGGACGGCATTTGATCCGATTCGATTTGAGTAACCAACATCGATGCACCGACAACTAAGTCGTTTTCGAAAGAAAACTGGGCAGAGGTAGTCCATCGCAGGGCGTCCCAACGCAAAGGTCTCATGGTTGCCCTGTCATCGTTCTCGACCGACAACTTGCTCACATTTGTAAGGACAGAAAGCGAAGTGCTTTTTGACGTGGTTGTACGGAAACGATAGCCCCCCGATGCGTAACGATGTTGGGCGGGCACCTCGCGGCTCACAGAGTTCAGAAAGAGCATGTCATCCATATCGAGGGCGCGCACGGACAGGGCGTGCTCTCTGTCGTCTCGTTCGTGACGAACCGAAAGGGCTAGCGATCGCAACACCAATTCTGGTGTGGTTGGGGTGTCGAAGGCTGCCCGATTTCGGGAGAAGGCGGCGACATCCGATGGAATGTGCTGCATGACGGCACCTGAGGCACGAACGGCGAGTGCATTGCGGCGCCATGACAGTGCCGCCGTTCCGTCCGGGCCACTCTTGTCGATGTTCGCCAGCCGGAGTTCTTCCCGACTGTATCGAAAAGGTCCCGGATCGCCCGTCTCATTGATTGCCATCAACATTGCGGTTGCTCCCAGTGGTTCATCCACTGGTCGGGTCCAGATCTCGATTCTACCCCATGGTGCCTGAAGCCCGTCCACGAGTCCGGGCGATGCAACAACCTTCACGCTGTCTATGTCATGTAGAGGAAGCGAAAGCCAATCGAGATTCTGCACACCCCAGTCGCCCAGATTCTCGGGAAGTCCGTCGACAAATACTCTCCAGTAATTCTGGTCCGAACGGCCCACACCGCTGATGTTAGCGGTATAGGAGAAGTCGTCGATAGTCGATAGTCGAGCTCCATCGACCAGCCAAAAAATGTCGTGGAGGCGTGTGATCCCGTGAGACCTCATCATCTCCTGGGTAATGACTGTCTCTCCCGCTAACGTGAGAGAGGGTTGAGCATTGGCCGGTGTCCGGGCCACCAAGAGAAGACCAAATCCCGCCAATGTCACGAAAGACGACGCGGCCGACCCGAACAAACGACTCATTCCAGTAGACCTCTCAGCCATCGCGGCGAGTCAAACGTGTACCGCAACCCGACCGATGCCGTCATTATTTCGATGGGATCGGATGTAAAGATGTGAAACCAGCGAACACCCACGTCCGCCTCAAGGCCGCTGGCAAGTGGAATGCCAAGGCGTGTTCGTACGCCATATGCCACTTCGCCTTCCGACTTCCTGAATGAGATTGTCTCCTGCGGGAAGCGCATAAACACCTGTCCTACATCAACCCCGGATAGCCACCGGACTCCAAGCGGCAGTCTTATCGTTGGTCCCCAACCAACGTGCACGAAGAAGAGGCGGACGTCTGTTTCAATTCCAGGTCGCGCCCGGCCAAACAGGTGTTGGGCACCAACCTGCAACTCGCCGTGAAAGAACGTTGTCGCAAAGCCACCGGCTACGAATTGGCTGAGTTCCCATCCCTCCAGAATATTCGGCGCGTTCAGTCGATCTCCTGCGTTGACAAAAAGGGACGACTCCCCAAAGGCGTCCTGACCGTACCCATTTGAGGCAGGGCCGCTGCACACGGCTGCGACTAGCAGCAGTGCTAGAAACCGGGATGCGCGGTTTCCGGACATGGTATTCGTCGGGCTATTCGATCAGTAGATCGCCGTATGATACGATCTCGTTGAAGTCGTCCAGTATAAACAGCCGGTGTAGACCGGCCTCGTTGATCTGAGCCGTATTGAACTGAAAGATTCGCGCCCCCGGTGAGGACGTGTCCAGAAGTTCATCAAGCAAAACGAACTGGTCTCTCACGTCAACGCGGAGCGCCATCCGGCCCGACAAGTCCTCGAACTGAAGGATCCGAACAGGTATCGTGACGGTGCCCCCGGCATTTGCCGGGTTGGGGAAAGCCGGGTCGACGACTACCTTCCCAACGAAGAACGGAGCCGTGCGCCAATCGTCCGTATCTTCTGAAATCAGCTGACCCGTCTCGTCGGTTTGCGAAAAACCCGACGGCGGTGACGTAGCATCCTTGAGAAAATCTTCCTGGCTGCTGGTAGAGTCGCACGCGGCGAGGATGCCAACAAGGATAACAGTGATCGGAAGGACGGGAATGCGCAAGTGTTTCATCAAAGGGATTGTGAGACGTTGTGGGTATCGACCGGGATTCTCACGTCCGAAAGATGCGATAAACGATTGGTTCCAACAAATTCAAACTCTCGACACGAGGCGGGAAGGCCGCTCATTCTAACGGGCGAATCGGTTTCGGTCGGGATCGACGGAAAGACCGTTCTCGAGGACCTGGAATTCGCGCTGCCTCAGGGCAGTTTTGTTGGCTTGATCGGTCCAAACGGCTCCGGCAAGACGACCTTGCTTCGTGCCGCCGGCGGGCTAATCGAATATCGAGGATCAATCCGGTTCGACGCAGTTGAAGTTGCCGACTGGAACAAGGCGGCTTTTGCGAGAGAGGTCGCTTTTGTGCGGCCAGCTTCATCGATTGCATTCGACTTCCGCGTATTCGATTTGGTCTTGTTGGCTCGTTCCGTTCGAAAGCGTTGGCTACAGCCCTACGATCCCGCGGACAGACGCGCGGCCGCCTCTGCGCTGGCGTCAGTCGACCTGGAGGGATTTGATGATCGATCAATCCACACCTTGAGCAGCGGTGAACAGCAGCGCGTCTTTCTGGCGCAGGCCCTCGCTCAGGAGCCATCGTTGCTTCTTCTAGATGAACCGACTTCGCACCTCGACATCCAACACCAGTTCTCATTCATGGATCGCGTTCGTTCATTTGTGGCAGAGGGAGGTACAGCCGTATCTGCAATCCACGACCTCAGCCTCGCATGCCGGTACGCAGATTATCTTATCATACTAAACGAGGGGCGTGTGGTCGATATTGGGAGTCCCGGCGCCGTACTTACTCGCGACCTCATCGAAGATGTTTTCAGGGTTCGAGCGGAAGTCACCTACAGCGACGGGGATGTTGAGAACCTCCAGTTCTTCGGAAGTCTTTGAGATCGGTCGGCGGTGTCCCGGCGCGGTCATTAACTGAATGAAACAAGCAATCCTGGAATGAAGATCTATACGCGCACCGGTGACTCGGGTACCACTGGCCTTTTCGGAGCAGGAAGGGTAAGCAAAAACCACCCTCGCATAGAAGCTTACGGTACGGTCGACGAACTTAATGCCACGATCGGCATCGCCCGAGCAGCAATATCAGACGACCAGCACATGAACGGGCTGCTCACCTCTATTCAGGAGGAGCTGTTTCGAATTGGTGCGGACCTTGCGACTCCCGAGGAATCTGACGCATCAGTTCCGCGCGTCACCCGACGTGAGATCAACGATCTGGAAGTGGCAATCGACGGGGTTGAGTCGGAACTACAGCCGCTGAAGGCGTTCATTCTGCCGGCCGGAACAAACCTGGCTTCGGCACTGCATCTTTCGCGAACCGTATGCCGACGCGCGGAGCGCAGGGTAGTCGAGTTGGCCGAGTCTGAGTCGATAAATGGAAATATTGCCATTTACCTCAACCGACTCGCCGATCTGCTGTTTGTTCTCGCTCGCGCCGCTAACGCAAGATCCGGTCGCACTGACGTGAAGTGGAAGGGTCGCTGATACCGCTTTTAGCCTTCGCGGTCGTTTGTCGATACCTAACGGATACAACTGCCGTCGATCGCTGGTTGTCGATGGGCAAGTAGACCGTCTCGCGGCTTTCGTATATTTAGGATCTGACCGCCGACTATCCGATTACCTCCGTGACCCTCACCCGGACGATTAGCACATGGAGCGCCGCCGCGTTGCTTGCAGGCGGCGGACTGGCTCCCTCGACCGTTCACTCGAAGGCTGATAGTGAACTCGTGGACGCGGCCGTCGAGCCGGCGCCGATTTTTGAGGCGTACGACGCATACGGTTTTGACACCCGAACTCACGACCTGGTCACTGCAAGGGTGCGGCGCAACGAGACCCTTTCCGACATTCTTCTGAGGCACGGTGCCTCGGGGCTCGAGGTGGCGGAACTGGTGGAGAGCGCACGCAACACGTTCGACGTCCGGTCGTTGCGCTACGGACTAACATACCGCTTGTATGTGGACCGGAACGAACCGGAGAGGCCGGCGGCGATGGTGTACGAACCGGATCGCGCCACCTACGTCGTCTTCGACCTGTCGAAAACCCGTGACGTGACGGTCTGGAAGCGGCCGATTGTTGTGAAGCGGCGCACATCATCCGGCGAGATAACCAGCTCTCTATATGAGACGCTGCAAGAAGAAGAGATCGACCTCGGTCTCGCTTTCGAATTGGCTGAGATCTTTGCTTGGCAGATTGACTTCTATCATCTTCAGCCCGGCGATCGTTTTACGGCCGTTTATGACCAACGCTTCGTGGGAGGCAAACCCATCGGCGTCGGCCGCGTGCACGCCGCGCGCTTTATTGCCTCCGACCGGGAATTCACCGCATTCCATTTCGACAAGCAAGGCGCGATCGCCTATTTCGACGAAGAGGGCAACAGTCTGCGGAAGACGTTTCTGGCTGCGCCCGTCAAGTATTCCAGAATCAGTTCACGCTATACCGGTAGACGTTTCCATCCGGTCTTGAGGCGATACCGCTCGCACCTAGGTACAGACTATGCGGCGCCGTTCGGTACTCCGATCCGGGCCACCGGCGACGGCGAGGTGGTCGAGGCCACGTACAAGAAGGGCAACGGACGATACGTGAAGATCAGGCACAATGGCACCTACACAACAGCCTACCTGCACATGTCCCGAATAGCAAATGGAGTTCGACGCGGCAAGTACGTACGGCAGGGAGATATCATCGGATATGTCGGCAGTACGGGCCTAGCTCGAGGAAATCACGTCTGCTATCGCTTCTGGAAACACGGCCGGCAAGTCGACCCACTGAAGGAGTCTTTTCCATCGGCAGAACCTGTGCTCGCGGAGAATCGGGACGCATTCGACGCCAAGCGCATGATGCTCGTCTTGCAGCTGGGAGTGTCGCCAAAGCTGGAGGAACTGCCACCCTACGCCTTCATGATGAAGTGACCGATCGGCCGGCACCAGACCGGGCACTTTTGTATTACTCCCCTGCCACGAGACCGCTACTTCGGCGGGGTTAATCTGAACCGCCTTTCCGCCGATTTTCCTTTCACGTTATTTTCCTTATCACGTCGGACAACGCGGGAACCCGTAGAGAGAACACTGTGTTCACGCGGCGCCCGAAACCCACCTAGAAACGGCCATGGATACTATGTCCAGTAAATCATCTGATTATCAGGAAGTCCGCGCGGTCCCATCCGTTTCGCGGGATCGCTGGTTGGAGCACGCTCGCAAGAAGCTGGAAAAGGGTTACGCTCTGATCGTGAGCGATGAACGACGGAATGCAAATTTCCACATGGCGGGAAAGGGGTACGAGACGTGCCCTCACAAGACAGCGCTTCAGCTCATAAAGCAGGGCGTCGTGAAGAAGGCCGGAAAGCACCACCTTGGCAGCATGTACTTCCTTGCAGACGCAGCCATAGCAGATTCGCCCGCCCCTGCAAAGCGTAATATTGTTGTCGACGACGAGGAGGAGGACGTAGCGGAGGCGTCGGAATATGACGATCTCGTCGACGAGTTGGAAGACGAGTCGCTTGAGGAAGAGGAAGAGGAAGATTTCGAAGACGAAGAGGACGAAGATCTGTAGCTAGGAGTTGTCGCTACTGTCGACCATGCTATCGTCTAACAGTTCGCCTGCAATCCTGAAGAAGTCACGTTCGGTGATAATCCCGACCAACTGATCGTCACGCACCACGGGCAATGCACTGATTCGCCGCTCCCGCATAAGCTGTATGGCTTCGGCCGTCGGTCTTTCGGGAGAAATGGAAATCGGCTTACGTATCATGATGTCGCGAACCGGCACGCCGACCTCACCATGGCGGGTGCTTCCATGATCGGATAGGTAGCGCAGCAGATTGCGGTGTGTGACGAGACCAACCAGCTTGTGCTCCGTGTCCTCGACAAGCACATGCCTGATCTTTTGCCAGTCCATCAGGCATGCTACCAGTTCAACGAGTTCCTCCTCGTTCACCGTAAAGAGATCTGTCGTCATGAAGTGCTCAACGCGAGTGCCTTGCATCCTTCGCATTGATATGGCCTCATGGGCGTCCGCCAGAGACCATTTGTGAACGGGCTCTCCCTTCTTCTGCCGCTCGACCATCCCCGCGACGAGCGCGTTGAGTCGATCTGCTCTGGACTCTGTTTGCTTCTTCATTCTGGCCAGGGAGTCAAGCATCCACTGGGCGCCGGTCTGGCGGGTCTTGACCCGACTTTCGATGATGCCGAGGTAGCGGTCGATGTCGGCTGAGTCGATTCCGGATTCCTCCAGCCCTTTCTGAGCGACGGGCAGGAGGCGCGAGAGGATCAGGTCGTCGGCCGACATTCGTTCGCCATCAAGCCATGTGATCTCCGATCCGAGCCCAAGCCGTGCTGCAGCGATGAAATTGCTTTTGGCGTCGTCGAATTCCATATGCCTGGAGACGTCGTCGATCTCTGTCGCGAGGCCGCCTACAAGTCCGAACCAGAAGGCGGAGTTTGCGATTTCGTCCGCCACTGTTGGTCCAGACGGAAGAATTCTGTTTTCGATCCGCAGATGCGGTTTGCCTTCCGTAATGCCATAGCAAGCACGATTCCATCGGTATACGGTACCGTTGTGCAGCTGAAGAGCCTTGAGCTTCGGCACCTCTCCTCTCTCAAGAACTTCGAACGCATCCTCGTAATCGGCCGTCATTATGACCCGGAAGCGAGCAATATCTTCCTTGTATATCTCGAGTACTGACGACTCCACCCACTTGGTACCGAAATTCACTCGCGGGCTCATCTCTCGGAGGTACAGGTTACTGCTACGGGTGTCGACTGCTTGCTGGAAAAGGGCTATCCGGGTTTCACGCCATAGCCGTTTGCCGAAGAGAACAGGTGAGTTGGTAGCAACGGTAAGGCACGGAGCGGCGACGGCCTGAGCTAGATTATAGTACCGGGCGAACTCGTCGGGCGCCACTTGAAAGTGTGTCTGAAAGCTGGTGTTACATCCTTCGGCGAGGATTGTGTTGTGTTTGAAGAACAGTTCGTCCACGCCTCGGATCTGAAACTGCGCTGGCCCGCCTCTGAGGGTCATGATTGCGTCGTTGAGCGCGAAGTAGCGCGGCTTCGGCGCCATGTTCTCAAGTCCGAGGTCAGAGAGGTGGATGGTAGGCAGAATGCCGGTTAGGACGACTTCGGAATTCGCGTCCGCCGCGAGTCCCCGGGTATATTCGAGCAGGCCGTCGATCTGCCGCTCCATCTGCGACAGGCAGTCGCCCTCAAACAAGTATGGGAGCAAGTTGAGCTCGAGATTGAACCTCGTAAGCTCGTTGACCACCCGCTGGTCCTCGGTCTGCGCCAGTATTTCCTCCGCGACCGGCGCGGGCTGCCAGTTGCCATCAACGAGGAAGAGCTCTTGCTCCGCGCCGATTCGGCGAACGTCCGTTTCGAACAGTCCCTCCTCGAGCATGTGTTCCATCGCACGCACGTCATTTATCAGTTGACGTGTGAAGGCTCTTAACCCTTCTCGATCTACTTCCGTCTTAACATCGTGAACGCCCACGGTTAACCCACCTTCAATACGTTATTGAGATCGTTCATGCACCGAGTTGGCGGAGACTCGCCCGCGAGGATTGCACAATCTCTCGGATTTCGTCGACACCTGCAAACGCAACCGCTGGTCGGCCGATACGCGGAGCGCCAGAAACCTGACGGCGTCGTCCCTCGTTTTTCACCCCAACCACAAATCGGTCCCATGCCTCGAATCCTTCTGACGCTCTGCTCAGTGGCCACTTGTCTAGTCCTGGCTGTTACGCCACTGGACGTGATAGCACAGCACGGGTCCGCTGTGCCGGATGAGCAGCAGAATCGAGCGGCGCGGCTTTACGTCAGAGGGCTTACCCAAGAGCGCGACGGCAATCATCAGGCAGCCATCGACCTGTTCACCCAGGCCTCCCGACACGCACCCAAGGAGGCCGCAATATACTTGAGTCTGTCGGAGTCACATCACAGCCTCGAGCAGAATGACGTCGCCCTATTCTATGCAGAGCAGGCAGCCTCGCTGAGCGACGACCCCCAGTACGTACATCACCTTGCGCGATCCCAATTGCGAAGCGGACAACCGGAACTGGCGGCTCAGACGTATGATCGCCTTCTGCAACGGGAAACCGTTAATACCGATGCCGTCTTCGAAGCCGCACGACTAAAGGTTCATCTTGGACGTGACGCTGAAGCCGCGGCCGCCTTTGAACGCCTGATTCGAATGGTGGGAGACGATCGGATTCTCCGAACCCAGTTACTCCAACTGTACGGCCGGCTGGACGACGTGAACGGGGTTGAGAGAACTCTGTCCGCACTTATACGCCTCCAGCCGACGTCCGAGCAGTACTACCTGTTGCTATCAGATTTTTACCAGCGTCGGGAGCGATTGGAGGAGGCGATCGATGTACTGGAGCAGGGAATGCAGGTGGCGAACGAACCGTACGATGTGGTCAGTGAGCTCATAACCCTCTATAGGACGTCGGGGCAGCACGTGCGCGCCGATAGTCTCGCCACAATGCTGATGGATATTGATGCGTTGTCGGACGATCAGATAACGACCAGGGCCGAGAAAGCCTACCTACGTGCCAACGTCGATCCCACGTCCGCGGAGACTGCCGTCACGCTGCTGACTCAAGCCCTTGAGAAATCGCCCGGCGACGTCTCGCTACTGATCATGCTCGGTGATCTGCGTTTCAGGAGGGGCGAGTTCTCCGAGTCGGCCGCCTTGCTGTCGGCGGCGCTTGACAGGAACCCCCGGAATGCCGAGTTGTGGGTTCAGACCGCACTGGCTTACCTGAATGCCGGTGCGCTTGCCGACGCCGCGACGAAGGCTGCCGACGCAATTCTGCTGTTCCCGGGTCAGATCGAGTTATATGTCGTTGGCGGACATGCCAATACGCAGCTGTACCGAACGACAGAGGCGATTCAACTGTTCGAGAACGCGTTGGAACTTCTGGCAGACGATGAACGATGGGATAGCCGTCTCGCTACGGAGGCACACGCATCGCTGGGATTTCTCTACTCGCGCAGAGAGGACCACGTGGCCTCGGACGATCACTATCGGCGAGCGATTAGGATTGACAGCTCGAATACATTCGCGTTGAACAACTATGCATACAGCTTGGCCGAACGGAGGACCCAGCTCTCCGAAGCACGCGAACTTGCCATGCGCGCCGTCGAACTTG
>JBFIPX010000040.1:0-21351 GCA_041609895.1 Rhodothermales bacterium | reverse complement strand
GTACCGGCTGCGTCATTACAGGTAGCAAGGGAAGTCACATGTAGGATTGGACCCCCGACGCCAGACCTTAGCAGCCGGGCGAATCACGACGCGAAACGCGGCGGTATGGCCCTGATACTCCGCACCAGATAGAAGCCGCACAAGATGACCTCAGAGGCAACTGTCGTAGCGGCGGCTCCTTGAATGCCGAATTCCGGGATGACGAGGAGATTCGTGATGATGTTGAATATGACAACGCCGGCGAGCGTCTTCCAAATGAACCGTTCTTCGCTCGCTGTCACGAGCAATGCATACAGGAGATAGTTGATACACATGAGCGGGAAGGTCCACGTCAGGATAGTCAGAGCTGTCGCGGCGGGAGCGAATCCGGGGTCGGGCGCGAGCAGGTGAATAAGGCGAGGGGCCAACAACGTCAACGTCACCGCAACCGCCAGACTGGCTCCGATCAGCCCGCCCATCCCGAATCGAACGATCTGTGAGAAGCCCTCACGATCCCCTTCGTGCTCGAGCCGCGAGAGGCGCGGAAACAGGGCGGAGAGTACCACGATCGACGGCAGCATCAAGAGAGCTTCAAGGATTCGAAATGCCGCACCATATTGTCCTGCGGCCGACTCGCCAACGATTGCCTCGACCATGACAAGGTCGACCCTGAAATAGAGTACCGTTAGCAGGCCGGCGAGGCCGAACGGAATGATCTTCGAAAAGTGATCTCGGATGAAATTCGTGTCGAACAAAGCCGGTTTCAACCGAGCAAGCCGGCGATGAAGCCATCCGACATGCAGCGCGGCGGTGACGACCATTCCGGCTGCCATGCCGGTGAGGGTCCAGTGCGCGCCTCCGATCAGGAGTAGCAGCGCAAGGCCGCCCGAGATGACGAGAAACTTGTCGACTATCAGCAGCACGGCCTCTGCCTTAAGCGCTTCGAAGGCTTCGAAGAGACCACGGAGGAATATGGTCATCGTGAGTGCGGCCGAATATATCGCTGCCATGCCGACGGCCCACAGCGCCACCGAGCGATAGCCGAGCGCCCAGCCAACGACGACGGTTGTCAGGATAGCGGCAAGAATCAGTGCCAGACGGAGGCCGAGGAAGTTGGACATCAGCAGGGAGGCAGTGTCGCGGTCGCGGGAGACTTCGCGCACCGTATACCTGCCCATGCCGAGATCTGTAAAGGCAATCACGATTCCGGCCATCGCCAGCGCCGCATTCAGAACGCCGTAGCCTTCGGCTCCGAGCTGCCGCATGAGAACTGCGGTGACGAAGACGAACCAGACCGGCTTGACCAGGACGTTGGCAATTCCCAGCCAGCCGATATTTTTAAGGAGACCTCGGTCCACGGGTGATGATCGCCTCAATTAGACGCTTGCTCGATCAGTCGCTCTCGTTCTGCTGCCCCGGCCGCAAGAGCCGCAGCAGCAGCAATGATCAGCGTCTTATCCGATACCGTGAACGGGTTGTTAGAACTGGCCACCAACGCCATCGCAGCCAGACAGGCTACAGCGATTAGTCCAAGAATCCTCGAGACCGGAGCGGCATGGCTGGTAAGGAAGAGGCGGGCCCCTCGAACGCCTGAGCCGACGTATGCCGTGAGTATCAAACAGGTACCGACAAGACCGTGTCGATACAGCAGCCCTACATAACCGTTGTGCACAAAGGTTGTCTCACGGGTCGCCTCGTAGACCAGACTGTAGTATTCGAACGAGACCCCGAAACCGTAACCTATGATCGGACTGACTGCAAACGCACTCAACGCCGCTTTCATTTCAATGAATCTATTTATTAGCGATATGTCTTCGGTGAAGGCAGTTTCCAGGCTTACTAACCGATCGACAAGGCCAACCGCCACGAGTAGCAGCTGATCGCCGAACAGCACTACGGACACGCCGGCTAACACCACAGTGCTTACTACCACGAGCACAATGATTCCGACTCTTCGCCGCCGGTCGACGAGAAGGAAGATGATGAGAAGCCCGAGAGCAAGGGACAGCCAAACGGCCCGACTTAGACTGATCACGACGCCGGCGGTGAAAATCCCGAAGAGTGCGAACAGAATCACTCGTTGAACGGAGGTCTTCGCAAACTGCAGCAGGACGAAGCTCCCGATCGCCGCCATCATGATCATCTGTTCGTTGGTTACTGCTCGACCCGACGTGATCTGCCACCACTGCTCAGCCGTCCCTATGCCATAAACGTACTCGAACAGGTTCCGGATAGCGATGATTAGCGTCAGCAGTCCGAATGTGCCGAGGATGGCGCGCGGCGCTCGGGGGTCTCGAGCAATCAACTCCTTGATCGGGAAGTAGAACGCGAGCATTGACAGGGACAGCCACTCGCTCACCATTGCCACTGCGTCACCCCGGAATACAAACGTCAATCCCGTGAATACCGAGAAGTAGACTAGAAAGAGGAGGAGGGCGACGTCCGACTTCGTGAAGACGTAACGGTCCCTGTAGATCAGGGTTCGCGTCAGAAACCAGTAGGCGAGATAGCTGAGATACGCGGCGCCGTACAGTGCCTCTTCGGGTTGGAAGCCTTCCTCGTAGCCGGCCACGACGGTAAAACCCAGCAGGATCGTGCAGAGCAGCACGAGCTCATCCTTGAGAAGCCAAGGCAGAAGCAGCAACCCGGTCAGCAGCAACGGTACGAACAGTAGGTACTCGTGCGCTAACCACGCCATCAACAGAAGGGAGGCCACACTGAGCCCGAATCCTGCATAAAGAAGTACGTTCAGCCTTCTCCAGGCAACGTCCGGATTCCACGGCAGCGTCGATGTCTGGGCGTTCTTCATGAGCTGAACAGGTCGAATCGCCCGCTATCCACCTTCGACGCCAGCCTCCAGACGGGCAAGAATCGAACGGTGTTCGCGCTTTACGTAATCGTAAAGGAGAACAAATATTAGTGAGAGCAGAAAACCCGAAATAGTCGCAACGACTACAAGTATGGACCGGACGGGCTTCGCCTTGCGTGACGGTGCAACAGCAGGGTCGAGAACCTGGACGGCTACCTTTTCGCGCTGCTCATCGAAGCGGGCCTGTTCGTAAAGTGGTCTGACGAACTTGACGATCTCTCCCTGAATCAGGACCTCCTGCAACAGCTCTGCATACTGATTCGCCAGGGACGGGATACGCGACTGCGGAACCGGAAGAAGCCTCTCGGCGCCGCCGAGAGCGGCATCATACTTGGACTTGGCGGTCTCGGCCAGCATCTTTGCTGATCGCGTGCGAGCATTCTCTGGTCCCAGCTCTCCCCGTAGCACTTCGTACTGTATTTCGGCTTCAAGGACATCGCGTCGAAGATCAGCAACGTTTTCAAGGAAAGCCTGCGTTTGCGTTGGAAGGTCGATGACTCCGTTCTCTTCCTGGAACCGCTGCATGCGGGCTCTGGCTGAATCGAGCGCCGTCTCCGCTCCTGTCAAGCTCTCGGAAACAAACCCGGTATAAAGCGACGCGTTTTGTGCCGACAGTTGGCTGTTGACGCGATTCAGTTCCTGAACAAAATAGTTCGCAATGTCAGCGGCGCGCTGCGGATCACGGTCGAGAACCTCAATCGACAGGTATTCGAATTCCTGATCGAGAGTAAACTCCGTATTAGCGCGGAGCAACTCGATCGTGTCGTCCAGTGCAGTCTCACTCGGCTCGATGTCGTACACATTCATCAAGTCGAATCGACGAACTACGTTCGTCATCAGACTTCGACTCGATAGAATCGCGAAGTACCGATTGATCTCGCCACCGCCACCTCCGCCGAGAAGAGAGGCTGCTTCAGGTGCAAACTCGGTAAGCATCGATGCGAATCCACCGGCACCGGACCCTTCCGGTGTTAGCAGGCGGGTCGTAGCCTTGTACCAGACGGGAAGCAGCAGGCTTATCACAATGGCGCCCACCGCGACGAGTGCAGTCATGGCCACTATGAACACTCTTCGCCGGTACAACGTGCCCAAGGCCCGCCAGAGACTGGGTTCGTCGAGTAGACTCCTGTCTTTGGCAGACCTGAAGAAATCCTGGCCGTGGTCAGTCTTAGGTTGTATTTCGTGCATGCAGGCGAATCAGGACCCCGTCGGCCAGAATGTGGCCGGTGAGCGGCGAGAGAGATGAATCGTCAGTGACTGACGCGATCGCTGACTGGCAATTTGTTCTTGAGAACGAAGCGCTGAACTGCAAACTACCAATATACGACGGTCGATTGTGAAACTTGATCCTCAGTATCGACACCCGGCGGTTGGCGTGTCAAACCTGAAAACGTCTTAACGTTCTGCATCTGCTGCCTGACACTTGGCTTTAGACCGCACTTGCCGATGAGTTTCGCGAGAACACCGCGGACGCGTGTCCGTACAGCCCTAGATTCCGCATCGTGACCTCCTTCCCGCCTGTTTCAGCTGGTTGATTCCCCTAACCCGCCTCCAAGTGAAAGCTCCTGAGCAGGACAATCCGGTCTATTATTTCTCACGCATGCTGCCGGCGTACCGCGTGCCGATGCTTGCCAAGTTGAACGACCGACTCGGCGGTCGTTTGATCGTTTGTCACGGCCAGCGCCCGGCCGGAAACCCTACGCTGATGGGCGATGTGGCGGCGAGCTTTCGCCGAGTTCCTCTCCGAAATTTTTGGGTCAAGGGCGAGACGATACACGCACAACCGTTCACTGGAGTGTTTGAGCGGTTTGGTGCCCCGATGGCAGTCATTGCCGAGGAATCACCTCGGTCAATTACTCTCCCGTTCCTGTTGCGGTCGGCCAGGAAACAGGGCGCAGCGCGAATCCTATGGGGAATTTTCTACTCGGTACATAGGCCGTACAGCAGCCGGCACCCCCTCCAACAATACAGGCTTCGGATGGCGCGCAGGGTGGAGGCATGCCTGTGTTACAGCAGACGGTCGCGGGACGTACTCTCCACACACGTTGCGTCTGATCGGCTGTTCGTCGCCCAGAACACGCTGGATACGACGGAGCTGTTCGGATTGCGAGACAGGCTGTCGCAGGAAGGCCGAAGCGAAGTGAGGAAGCGCTTGGGTCTGCCCGACCAGCCGACGTTTGTCTTCGTGGGCCAGCTCGTTGCAAGGAAGGGGACCGACGACCTTATCACGTTCATCAAGTCGATGACGGAAGTACGAAAGGCCACACTGCTGATAATCGGGGATGGTCCGGAGCGCTCTTCAATGGAGCAGCGTGTAGCGGCACTGAAATTGGAGGATCACGTCAGATTTCTCGGTTCTATACCCGAAGCCGGAAAGTCGGCTCCGTATATTTTTGCCGCTGACGTGATGGTCATTCCTGGATACGTCGGCCTGGTTATTAACCATGCGTTTAGTCTCGGCGTACCGATCCTGACGCAAGATCCTCCCGACAACACCCCGTTTCATGGACCCGAAATCGAATCGCTCGTGCCGGGTGAAAACGGAATAATGGTTCCTAGAGAACCGGACACGCTTGTGAGAGGAGCCTTGCAAATACTTGAGGACAGACAGCGCTTCTCGGATAACGCTTTCGAGTATTGCCGGCAGCACCTGGCCGTCGAACATCTCATCGACACGATCGAGAATGCCCTCAAATTTGCGGTGCAAGACGGAAGGTCATCTTAGATTGAACTCGAAGCGGGTTCCGTTCGACGATGTTGTCGAGCGCCAGACCAAGCGCATCAACCGAACGAGCTCCAGATGAGTAGCGGCGTGGAAAATACGATGCCTTCCGGCAACCGGAAGGAACTGATCGTGATCGGGTTCTTCCCACCGCCCGTCACCGGCCAGTCGATCCTGACAGAGCAGTTTGCGGAACACATGGAGCAGGATTGGGACGTCCATCGGGTAAATCTATCGCCACCGGACGAGGGTGACTACGTTCAGTGGAAGGCAGGCTTCAGCTTATCGCGTGCCAAGCATTACATCGCTCGTCGGCGGGAGGTACGAGAGGATCTTCAATCCAAGCCTGAGGCCACGGTCGTTTGGCCGGCTATTTCGCCGAGCACTTTGGGTCACCTTCGTGATCTGGTTGTCGTCGCTCCCGCCTTCCATCCAAAGCAGACCGTCATGGGAGTTGTGCACTGGGGTAGTTTCCATCGGCTGTTCGAGTCGCCGTTGACTCGCGTCACCGCCCGGAAGCTCGTTGACCGATTGCGAGGGCTCGTGTTCAACGATGAGGTACTTGCTGAAAGGTGCGCCGGTTGGATTCCGCCGGAAAAGCGGTTCGTTATGCGCAATACCGTGGGGGCAGATGTGCTCATGGATGCGACCGAGGTGGACGAGAAGATCAATGCAGGAAAGGTGAAGTCGGACTTGCACATACTCTTCTTAAGCAACATGATCGAGTCGAAAGGCTACCTTGACCTGCTCGATGCTCTCCAGATCCTGAAAGCGCGAAAGATTGAGTTTCGCGCGACCTTCGCCGGTGGATGGGAGGCCGACAAGGACGAGAAGGAGTTCGCAACCCGAGTCCAGACACACGAGTTGGGAGACCGCGTGCGGCATCTCGGTTCCGTTCGCGATAGAGGTTCGGTTCGGCGCTTGTTCGTTGAGGCGGACGTGTTTGTCCTTCCAACCTACTATCCTACGGAGGCGCAGCCGCTGTCGATTGTGGAGGCTCTGAATGCAGGGACGCCGGTCATCACGACCCGCCACGCGAGTATCCCAAAGATGATCGTCGGCGACCGTGACGGGTTGTTTGTTGAACCGCGTAGTCCCGAATCGATAGCCGACGCCTTGAATTCCCTAGCGAATCGAGAGCGTTGGACGGACTTCGCTCGCGGAGCTCGAGAGCGCTTCGAGCAGGTATTTCATCCCAGGATCATTACAGCCCAATGGAATGAGCTGTTGTCCGGGAATGATTAATCGGGTGTCAGTGTAGCGCAACATCGTCGTATGTATGGTCGTCAAGATGCCTGGTCATTCCGGTGCGAGAATCGACAGGAAAGCCTCTGTAATTCGTTCGATGTCGAAAGCTTTCTCGGCATGCGCCCGAGCGCACCGACCCATCTCGTCGAGGTCCTTCTCGCCTGCAACCAGCGCGTCTGCTGCCTGCAGGAAGGCCTCTGAGTCATTGGGATCGGCGACGAGCCCTGCGTCAGCACTCCGTACTATCCTCGCCGCCAGGTTGTCTGCGGGTACCGCGAGCAGAAGCGGTCGGCCCGCACACAGGTAAGACAACACCTTCGACGGGACCGAGTAGGTTCCTGCATCCGGCTCGAGTAAGGCAACAAGAACGTCAGCAGTTCCCATCACGTCTGGAAGCTCGTCAAACGGACAGTAGTCCATCACCATGAGGTTTTCCAGACCTTCTCGATGGACTCGCTCTCGAAGCCAGTCGGCTCCCATTCCCTGTGACAGCACGACCACCCTGATGTCGTCCTGTTTCCTGAACCGTAGCGCGAGTTGCACCAGTAGTTCTGGATTGTGCTTCATGCCAAGGGTGCCTGTGTAGATGAAGCAGGTTTTGTCGTCGAGTCCGTGCGTTTGGGACCACTCGTTTACCTTCGGTCGGACGGGCATCTGATCCAACGGGGACCAGTTTTCTAAAATTGCAATGCGTTGTTCGTCTACGCCCCATTCGTTCATCACTCCACGAAAGTCCTCGGTAATGAGGACGACGGCATCGCTCGCGCGCAGTTGGCGGACCTCCATCCGTATATAGTGGCGACCGATGATGGCGCCTATGATCGGCAGCTTCTTCCGCAGGATCCGGTGTGTGGCCACGCCCAGAACGTCCTGCAGCCAAAACACGAAGCGAATGCCGGCCTGCGCGCAATAGTCCTGGAGTGCCTGTTGAGCATCTAGCGGCGTATTCCCTGATAGCACAACATCCGGCGAAAGTCGGGCGACCTCCTCACGGAGCAGCCGTCCGTAAGTCCGTTCCTGGCGCCAGCGCTTTACAAAAGAGTACTTGGAAACGTCCTCTTGCAGCTTTATTGGGCGGATTGTGAAGCTTGACGGGTCGTCTGCCCGCGGTTCCAGACCGGCGCGGGGTGTCGTCCACAGTGAGCGGCAGTAGATGTGCGCCACTTCGTGTCCTCGTCTCGCGAGAGAACGGCTGAGCTGCACCGGGAACGGGTAACCGCCATAGTCGTGGACGACGATCTTCATAGCCGGCGACTTGCCTGATCTTTTACTTTCGCGCGGCGATGATCAGGGCGATGATCGAAGCGATCGACCCGACAGTCTGCAGGATGATCTGCGTTGTCCTGAATTTTTGATCAGATTCAATGCGCTTGTCCTCCACCGCGAGGCGGCTCAGCTCGGCAGTGTCGGCGAGGTATTCACGGCTGTCAACGAAGATCATATCGCCCGGTCGTACCAACGAGTCGTCGCCCTTTCGATACGCTCCAGTGCCTGCCTCGATGAGAAAGGCGTCGGCGGCCAGTTCGGCTCGCCCGCCTGCGGCATCGAGATAGTGCGCAACCGTTCGGTCCGGCTCGAATGAAATGAATCCGGCGCGCGTGACTTGGCCAAACACGAAGATCGTTCCGTCATTTTTCGGGACGACCAATCGGTCTCCCGCGAACAGTCTAACGCGCGACATATCCTCACGAGAGGCCTCGGCCAGGTTCATCGCGACGCGTCGCTGCGAGTGAAGCTCCCGTGTCACATAGTTGGTGCCACGCCAGTCAAATGGTGCAAGCCGAATGCGCTGCAGGACAGCGGAAGTGTCGGGTAAATAAATTGGCGGCACGTTTGGCCCTAGGGGCAGGCCGACGAATCGAACCGGAAATTCGCTCATGGAAAAGGCTGCGCGTCGTTCGATGAACGCTCCCCGCAACAGGGCATCCTCTTGAAACCCATCGACCGCATCGACGAGATCGGACAAGGTCGTCTGGCCTGTTCTGATCGGGTACGCGCCGGGGTATCTCACCGCGCCTTCCACAAGGGCGATGCCGCCGTCTCGACCGTGCTCACGAGCGAAGTACAGTTGGTCGAGTGGGCGTGTGTCAATCTTGTCGAAATCATCGCCGCTTGAGTTTTCCACGGAAGGCACCGTCGAGGTGGTACCGTCGGGGTTACGGCGGGTGATTCTGACAAGCCGATAGTGAGTACCTACGTCCGTGTTGCCCGTAGCCAGAGCGAGCACGTCCGCGAGAGTATCGCCGGCGCGGTACTCATAGGCGCCGGCAAAAGGTACATCCCCGTTCACAAAAATCGATTGCTCCGACGGATCATAACCTCCGACTCGAATCACGTCGCCGTCCTGGAGATATGGGTTGAAGTCCGTCTCGCCCGTAATGAGATAGCGCATGAGGTCCGACGCGCGGACGGTACCATCGATTCCCGTTACGGACACGTTTCGGAAAGAGGGCTGGAAGCGCAGGTTGGTGGTTGGCGGGCGCGTCGTGTCGGCAAACGCAAGAGACACCGCGTCGAGGACGCGGCCGACTGGCATCACGAGATACCGTCCGGGCGATGACACCGCCCCGACCACGTGAACGTAGAATTGCCGCGGCTGCAAGAGCGTAGCCGTGGCGGGTACGTTTCGGTAAACCGATTTCAGCTGGGCGTGGACAGCGTCCCGAGCATCCGCCAGCACAAGCCCTGCGACTTGGACGGCGCCCGCTTCGGGAAGCGCGAGGTGTCCGTCCGCGCCTACCGTAACGGGGATCGAAACAGTCTGAAGACCACCAACGCTGATTTGAAAGACGTCTCCGGGACCTACCTTGTACGTCATCGGGTCCACGGCCCCCTCCTGGGGGACAGTGGTCCCGGCGCTCGCGGACTGCGCCATCCGCTGTCGCAGGAGATCGAGCGGGTCTTGGTCTGCCGACCGCCTCGACGTACTGCCGATTTGTCCCAGAGCGTCGGTCGTTGCCGCTCCCGCCATCAGCATTACGACCGCGATCCTGAGTGCCCGTCTTGATACGCTTCCGATCTCAGTCATCGGCCACAAACATTTGTCGGCGTGAACTGTGCGAATGAAGTGAAAGATGTATGCTCTGAGTGGGGCGAACGAGGTCGGTCCGCCGGTTTGAAGTGGTAACGGGTATCTTAATACGCGCCGTGGGCAGAGCCTACATGATTGGAAGTAATTAAACTACGACCACCTGTCGCTATTCGCAAAGACGTGCACCGCTACACCTCGACGCGCTGATGATGCAGGAGTTTGCCGCCTACGCCAAGATAAACCTGGGTCTTCACGTGCTGAGCCGTCGCGACGATGGATTCCACGAGATTGAGACGGTAATGCTGCGCATTGGGTGGGCGGATCGGCTTCGTGTGGCGATCCGCGATGATTCCGACATTGTGTTCAGGTGCTCGGATCCTAATCTTCCCACCGACGATTCGAATACATGCGTTCGTGCCGCGGACCTGCTTCGGCGGAGTTCCGGTGTAGATCGCGGCGTCGACATCTATCTCGACAAGCGCGTCCCATATGGAGCCGGTCTCGGCAGCGGTTCGAGCGACGCGGCGACGGTTCTCACAGTCCTCCGTGACCTGTGGAGCATTGACTGCTCTGAGGAGAAGATGATGGATGTCGCGGCCGAAATCGGTTCGGACGTTCCCTTCTTTATCAGAGGCGTACCAGCGTTGGCGAAGGGCCGGGGGACCGAGCTGGCTGAGCTGGTATGCGGCGAGGCTCCGTTCGAACTGAGCCGCTGGATAGCTGTTGCCGTGCCCGGACTGCATGTGTCGACGCGGGAAGCTTACGGAGCGATCAAACCGAGGGCTTCGTCGCGGCCCGACCTTACGGAGCTCGTATGCGGCAGAGACATGGTGCGCTGGCGAAACGAGCTCACAAATGATTTTGAGGCTCCTCTACGTTCGCGTCACGCAGCTCTGGATGACATCTTCGAGGCGTTTGCGAGTAACGACGCGTCGTACGTGGGGCTGTCGGGATCCGGGTCAGCTGTGTTCGCGCTCTTCACGTCTGCGGGACAGGCAAGAGCTGCCCTGTCTCAGGAACTGTTCGCCCAGATGCGCACCTGGCATGGTACGGCGGTTTGAGGTCCTGTTTGCGCCGCAACAGGCGTTGATAGGCAAAGGGGCAGCGGCGCGCCGACAATAATGCTCCGCTGTTGCGACGAACATCCTACCAGCCCACTCGGCCCCGCTCCCGCCGATTCTGCTTGTCTTCGATGCCGCCCTCACTGTCTGCTTCGTCGAGCGCACCGGTCGCACCGATGGAGATTCCGAGATCTCCCAATGTCGGAAATCGTGCGTTCGTCAGCACGGGATCTTCACCCTCGAGCGCCTCCTTTAGAAACTCGCCGACGAGAAAGAGCGCGTTGTGCGCGCCTTGCCCCCACCAGTCGGAACGAAACGTTACGCGACTGTCGTTGAAACCGACCCACGCGCCCACTACGAGCTCCGGGTGCATCGCCATGAACCAGCCGTCCGCGTTGTTTTGCGTCGTACCCGTCTTTCCAGCGAGGTCGAACTCATACAAGCCAAACTGGTTACGAATTCGGACTCCCGTACCATATCGAATGACATCCCGCATCATGTCGAGCACGGTATATGCAGTCTCCTGCGAGATCGCCATTCGCGGCTTCGGTTCATTCTCGTAGATGACGTTTCCGAAGCGGTCATGGATGCTGGTAACGACAACCGGTTCGTTGTATTCGCCCCCGCTGGCCAGTGTGCTGTATGCCGCCACCAGTTCAAGCAGGGAAACGTCCGAAGTGCCGAGCGCGATAGACGGTACTTCCTGCAGTCGACTTTGAATGCCCATGCGCCTCGCGTAGAAGGCTACCTCTCTTGGGGAGACGAGCATGACAAGGCGGCCCGTGACCGTATTCTTGGACCGTGCCAGGCCCTCCCTGAGGGTGAGCAGTTCGCCCGAACCCAGGCTGTCGCTCCCGGAGTTGCCCGGCTGCCACTCGTTACCGAGCGCGTCAACGTGATAGAAGGTCGAGTCCTTCAGTTCGTGAAGCGGTGAATAACCGTTGTCAATCGCCGCCGTGTAAACAAACGGCTTGAACGTGGATCCCGGTTGCCGCTTCGCCAGCGCGACGTGATCGAACCAGTCCTGGGCGAGGTCGCGGCCGCCAACCCACGCTTTGACGTGGCCTGTTCTCGGATCGATGGCCACAAGACCCGCCTCGAGTCTGGTCTTGACCGTCCGCAGCGAATCCATGAACGACTGGTTCGAGCGAAGCTCCGCCAACGCCTCTGCGGTCGATTTTCCATCGTTACGAAGCAAGCGAAAGGCCTCGGACTCCCGAATGAAGGCGTCCACAATGCTCTTCTTCGAGGTCCAGAAGTATTCGAAGGGCACATAGCCTGTTTTGGTCTGATAGGGCTCGAGACTCGTGCTCAGCTCGTAGCCCGACGCGCGGCTCCATTCGTAGTCTACCACGGCCTGGAGCTTGTCCATGTACGCCCCAACCGCTCCCTGGGCGATCTCCTGCATCCTGGAATCGAGCGTCGTGTAGGTCAGCAGTCCGTCCGAGTACACGTCGAACCCGTTTTGCTTGCCCCAGTCGGCTGTCCAGTTGCGAACGTACTCAGCGAAGTAAGGGGCAAGGCCCTCAGTGATCTCGGAGGACCTGTAGCTCGTGTCGACGGGTTTGTCTCGATTCGCGGCAAGGAACTGGGCAGTTATGAAACCGTGCTTTTCCATCTGCCCGAGAACGACGTTCCGCCGTCGCCTCGCGTTCTCGGGGTTGCGGACAGGGTTGTACCGGGTGATCGCCTGAAGCATCCCCACAAGCGTCGCACCTTCGAGCACATCGAGATCAGCGGGCGACTTTCCGAAGAAGGTCCTCGCCGCGGCATCGATGCCAAAGGCATTATTGCCAAACTCAACCGTATTGAGGTACATCTCGATGATCTCACGCTTGGTATACCGGCGCTCGAGTTGTACTGCCGTCACCATCTCCTTCAGCTTTCGCTGAACCGTTACCTTCTTGCCGATTTCCTCGTTATACAGGTTCCTCGCCAGTTGCTGCGAAAGCGTTGAGCCACCTTGCGGATCGCCGCGGAGAACGTGATACGGGATCGCCATAGTGCGGAACAAGTCGATTCCCCAATGGGAGAAGAACCTGTGGTCTTCGGTCGCAACGAGAGCATCAACCGTGTTGGGGGAGATGTCCTCGAAGCTGACCCACGACCGGTTCTGACGTGCGTACCGTTGGAGTTCTTCACCGTCCGCAGTGTAGGCGACCGTAGCTAGCTGGAAGTCAGGATTCTCGAGCTGTTCGAGCGAGGGAAGATCGTCTGCCAGCGTCAGCAGGTACAGGCCAACTGCGAGGGTCCCCGCGATGAGAATGAAGAGGATGGCTCCGAGAGCATAGACCGCCTGCGCCTGCCTCTCTCCCCGGGTCCGGTTGTTGACGTAGTCGCGTACCCTTTCGCGATATTCTCGCAGACGTTCCTTCAGCCCGTTTTCTCCGCCGGAGGGAGGCTGTCCATTCGAGCGGCGCACATTCGGATTGCCGAAGTATTCGCGAAGCTCTTTGTCTGTGTACTGGTATTGGTCCATTTCAGGTGCGGAGCAGCCCAGGCTGGACAAATGGCGAGCCTAGGCTAGACCAAACGTTCGGCGGACATCCGTATTGTCTTCCGGCGGGGTTTCAGGGGGGCTTTGTGAACCGAATCTAGCTTTTGAATACCAAACAACGTCATTGCCGTTCCAGCGGCCCTGACGAATGCAGCCTTGCTCGTCACTGTGGCCACTTTTCGCGGCGACCGGATCTTTCCTGCCGGGCGCCTGCGTAACCGCTTGCACAGAGACCACACTTCGATCGATATGCCAACTCCCCGTGTTCGCGTACAATCCTTCAGGCCACTCGATCAACTCGGCATGATGACTGTGAGCCAACACGACGAGATCTGCACCGTCTGACAACATGCTGTGCGCCGCCGACCGCAATCGGTCAATCACGGCAGGTTCGGGGGAATCGCTCGACTCAAGCCTATTCTTGACGAAGCGGGCAAACCTATATGCGAAATCGGCTGGCAGAAGCGTTCTGTAAAGTGCCATCGACAACGGGTGCCTGGTGGCTCGCTGAATAATGCGAGCGAGTGGTCCGCGGCCCACCGTATCCCCGTGCGTCAACGCCACGCGACAGCCACCGACTAATATCTCATGCACGTCTCGGACGACAACCACGCCGAGTTCGGTGTCAAAATAATCGAGGTGCCACGGGTCGTGATTGCCGACCACGTAGATGACCGGGACGCGTGACTTGGCCAGATCAAACAAAGTCGTGAGAAAGCGGAAATACCCCTTCGGCACCAGGTGTCTGTACTCGATAAATTGATCGAAGACATCACCGAGCAGGATGAGACCGTCCAGGTCCTCACGGTACCGCTCAATGAGGCATAGCAGATCGTCTTCTTTGACACGTTCCTGTTCACGTGTCCCCTTGCCGAAATGTAGGTCGGACACCAGGAGATACACGGGCGAGGAGATTTTGTGAAAGGGAAATAGGCGGCGGCTATGCTGAAACCTGGCCGGGGGCCGAAGACAACATATTGCATCAGTCGCGCGTAAGCACGCCTCAAGTTGCCATTCATAGCACAATTTAATGTATCAGAATTACTACCGGGCACCCACGCAGTTCACGGTCTTCCCGCCGGTCATCAAGAATCTGCTGATCCTGAACGGGCTTGTGTACCTCGCGCAGATGGCGGCTGTGATGACGCAAAACGCACCGCTTGCTGAGTTGCTCAATGCGATGGCGCTATATCCGCCGGGAGCGCCCGACGTTGGATATACCATTTTCGGCCCCGGGCAATTCGAGATTCCCGGTTTTTGGCCGTGGCAACTTGTGACATATGGATTCCTGCATGGCGGCTTCGGGCATCTCTTCTTCAATATGTTCGCGCTATGGATGTTCGGACTCCGGGTCGAGAACGAATGGGGATCTACGCGATTTGCCATCTTCTACTTTACATGTGTGATCGGCGCGGGTTTGATACAGATTCTGGTCATGCTCGGACAGCCGATACCTACCGTAGGTGCTTCCGGCGGAGTCTTCGGAATTCTTCTCGCCTTTGGAATGATGTATCCGAACGAGCCTATCTACATCTACTTCCTTTTTCCGGTCAAGGCGAAATGGTTGGTCATCGGTTACGGGCTCTTTACCCTGTACGCTGGGCTCTCCGGGAGTCAGTCCGATGTGGCACATTTCGCGCACCTCGGCGGCATGATATTTGGATTTCTGTTGATCCAGTTTTGGAGGGGCAAGTTTCCTCTCAAGCCGGAACGCAGGATGTACTGGTAGAAAACCAAACCCCAGGCCTCGTGTATATGTTTACCGGAGCGTGGAATCTGCGAACGGCGAGTCGAATCGTCAGATAATGGACGTCATCACACGATTTCGCATATGGTATTCAGCTCAGCCGCGTGCACTCCGCATGCTGCTGACGATCAACGTGGTTGCCTACCTGGTCTGGCAATTGCTGTTGATGCATATCGACGCCACAAACGGCTTCGTCCGTGAGCAACTCGCTCTCCACTCTTCGTGGCCCGGCGTACTGCTCAAGCCGTGGCAGTTCCTAACCTATAACTTCCTGCACCTGGATCCGGGTCTAACCGGGCT
This sequence comes from Rhodothermales bacterium, assembly GCA_041609895.1. Lineage (GTDB taxonomy): Bacteria > Bacteroidota > Rhodothermia > Rhodothermales > JABDKH01 > JAHHLP01. The sequence goes on along the minus strand of JBFIPX010000040.1, from coordinate 5,897 downwards.
GATCCACATTGGCTTCAACATGCTCTGGCTAGTCTGGATCGGACGCGAGTTTGAGCAGACCCACGGTGCGGAGCGACATCTTGCGATATACCTCTTGGCGGGAATCGGAGGCGGACTTCTATCGGTCCTGTTCGATGTCGTTTCGCCAAGCCAGTATGTCGTCTACGGGGCATCGGCTTCTGTACTCGGGGTTGTCGCTACGGTGGCGACCAAGTATCCGCAACGTCGGATCGGACTGCTGTTTATCGGAAACGTCCGGCTCGTGTATCTACTGATCGCGTTTCTGGTACTCGATCTGCTGATGATTGCTGGCAGCAGCACTGCGGTTGCGGCCCATTTCGGCGGTGCAATCACCGGCTTTCTCTTTGCCCGCGCGGACAACCAGGGCATCAATCTGTCCTCATGGGCAGGCGTATTTTTCCGAAACGGTAGATCGCGGCAACCTGCTTCCCGCGGTCGCACCAGTGCCACTTCATCAGGAGGCGAGTCGGCATTGGGTAGACTGGAGGCATGGCTCGCCGGTCGCAGTTCGGATAAGCCGGCGGCGAAAATTACGCCGCTGCCGCGCCGCGAGGATGAGTCACTTGACACTGACTCGGAGGTAGACCGCATTCTCGAAAAGATCAGCGCGACAGGCTACGAGTCGCTGACCGAAGAAGAGAAGCGCGTTCTGTACGAAGCGAGCAAGAAATAGCGGGACATCAGCTTGCGTCTTTTTCTGAGGACCGTTGCGCTCATCACCTACGCGCTTCTAGTCGGCCTCTTCCTGGCCGGTTATGTGGCCAAGTATGTCCATCCGCGCTACCTGTGGTGGATCCAGCTGCTCGGTGTCTTCCTGCCCTACCTCAGTGGACTCATCCTGCTGACCGGCATTCCCCTGGTTTTGAAACGCCGATGGGGATTGCTCTCAGTCACCGCGCTAATGGCGGTACTCGTCGGTATTCGCTTCATCCCGTCGGATCCGGCTGGCAACGCGTCAGCCGTGGGTACGGGCGAACGCCTGTCTTTGATGACGCTGAATTTCCCCCAATGGTTTGTCTATGACGGCGACCGGGGAGAGGATCTCTTGGCGCTAACGGACCGATATCGCCCTGACATCCTTGCGATTCAGGAGGGATGGGTCGACTACCACGGGGACGGCCGGGTTCGCAACGCGCGAAACGACCTGTCGCTGTTGATGGACTCCGCATCCTACGTCACGAAGGGACCACGCACCGGCCGCGACGGGCCGTCTCACGCTCTCGTCTTCAGCCTCTTTCCGTTCGAGCAGGTCAACTTCTTCGAGCTGCCGTATGACCCAAGCGGACGATATGCGGCGCGGGTGACGCGCGCAGCCGGAACATGGAGACAGCGGCCGCTGGTGGTCTACAGCGTACACATGCAGTCGTTTGGGTCCGACAAGCCGTGGCTTGAAGACAATGCCAGCATGCTTAACCCGCGGACGTGGGTGCGATACCTGCGACAGTACCGGGACGCGATACGGCGCCGCGCCTCGCAAGCCGAACAGCTCGCAAAAATGATCCGTGATGAAACCGACCCGGTCATCGTGATGGGCGATTTCAACTCGACCCGCAATAACTGGGACTTCACCTGGATTCAGGGTGAACTGACGGATGCTTTCTCTGCCGCCGGTAAGGGCTGGGGCGGAACATATCATTCGACGAGGCCCTTCGCCCGAATCGACTTCATCCTGGTGTCCGACCATTTCGACGTTCTGACGGCTGCCGTGCCGAATGTCATCGTCTCCGATCATCGCCCGGTTACCGCAAGCGTAACGTGGAGCCAATGATCGGCGTCAAGCTTCGTCGAAATGCGGACGCAACAGATCCTGCCAGGGACCCTCACGGTCATAGGATGGTTCTCGCTCTAGAAAATTAACCACCTTCGAGGCGCGCATGGAGCGACCCAGGCGAAATTCCCGGCCCGTCATGGTCGGGCCAGTTCAGATCGGCGGAGGAGCACCCATCTCTGTTCAGTCGATGACCGTCGGTAAGACACACGACATCGAGACCTGTCTGAAAGAGATACAGGGTCTTGCCGATGCAGGCGCCGACATCGTCCGCGTGGCCGTCCCAAGACCCGAAGACGCAGACGCGCTGCCGGACATCGTGTCCGGCTCGAGCGTTCCGATTGTGGCGGACATCCACTTCAACTACCAATACGCACTCAAAGCCATCGACGCGGGAGTGGCAAAGGTCCGCATCAACCCGGGTAACATCGGTAAGCCAGAGTGGGAGAAGGAGGTGCTGCTGGCGGCGAAGGACGCGGGTCTACCCATCAGAATCGGGGTCAATTCAGGTTCACTCGAGAAGGACCTCCTCGACAAGTATGGATATCCTCAGCCAGAGGCCCTTTTCGAGAGCGCGATGCGCCACATCGACATCTGTACAAAGCACGGCTTCGAAGACATCGTCATCTCTGTAAAGCACTCAGACGTCTTCTTCATGATCCAGGCCTATCGTCTTCTCGCCGAGAAGACGGACTATCCGCTGCATCTTGGCGTGACAGAGTCGGGCAGCATCGCGTCGGGGACGATCAAGAGTTCGATCGGCATCGGGGCCCTCCTCGCAGATGGCATCGGCGACACAATCCGGGTCTCGCTGACGGCCGACTCGACCCACGAGGTCCAGGTGGGCCACGACATTCTCAAAGCACTCCGATTGGGTCGGCCGGGCGTCAATATTATTGCCTGCCCAACATGCGGAAGACTGGCGGGAGATCTCTTTTCGATCGTGGAGGATGTCGAAGCTGCGGTCAAGGCACGCAATTTCACGAAGGACCTTAACGTGGCTTTGATGGGATGTGCGGTGAATGGTCCGGGCGAAGCTGCCGGTGCAGATCTCGGTATATCGCTCGGTCGGGGAAGGGCTCACCTGTTTAAGCGAGGCGAAATCGTCCGTACGGTAGAGGAGGGAGACATCGTGGCTGCGGTACTCGAGGCAATCGAAAACTGGGATGAAGAGGAGGAAGTCACGGTCTCCTGAACCTATTCCGGAAGAGACTGAAGCAGGCGTTGGGTGTCCGCGTGGTCGGGATAGATCTGCAGTATTCGTCGCGCGACGGCACGTGCTTGACCGGACTGCCGGGATAGCGCGTATGCCCCGGCAAGATTGTAGAGCGCCTGGAGATTCTCAGGCTCGAGTTCGACCGCTCCGCGGAGATACGGAACGGCCTCGCTGTGGCGCCCACGCTGAACCAGAAGGCTGCCGGCCATCCTGAGGCCTGTTGCACTCGTTTCGCGATCCAGGGATGCCAGGACGTATTCCAGAGCTTCTTCGTATCTGCCCATCCGCATCAAAACGTCTCCGGCCGCGAGGTACGGCTGCGCCAGGAAGGGGTAGCGCTGAATAATCGATAGCAGAGACTGCAGGGCAGGGATCAGGCGCCCGGAACGGAGGTAATGACGATGGAGCTCCTCGAGGGCATCCACACGACGCATATCACGCTGAAAGATCGCCAGGCCCAGCCGCCCTTCTACCGTACCTGCAGCAATGGTGTCTAGCGCAGCCTTGGGTGCGCCGATCGGCTGAAACGGCCAGCTGTTTTGAAGCGACTGCACACGGTACGCCCCGGCGATGGAATCGATCGAAGTGACCAGGAGCTCGCGTCTCGCAACATCTCGTCCGATCGCTTGAGTCCAATCGCCTATCAGTCTCGCGGTTCGCATAGCGTCGTAGAATGCGTCCGCGAGGAGAAAATAACCCTGAATGTTCGGGTGAAGGTGCTCCGTCATCACGTTCGCGCCGGGGATACCTGATTCCGAGTCCGCGGCGACGGCCGACTCGGTGTCCACGACGATGGCACCCGTTCCCTCGGCGGCTTCCCGAATGATTCTGTTTATCTCCTCCGGTGCACGAAATCGAAGTTCGTCGCGGTCCTTCGCTCGCTTGTAGCTCGAGCGAGCGCGATCATAGGAACCGGGCCGGTCGAGGAGTTTGGCTTCGAGATAGAACGTCGTCGCGGCCAGAGAGTCCGTCGCGATCAGTTGGCGAATCCCGCTGAGGGCGGCCGAGGTATCGGCGCGCGCCACATGCGCCATGATCGTTTGCATGCGACCTTGGTACGTTTCCGGATTCGTCGACGGGGAGAGCCCGCTAATGAATGGACGCTGATCGCGCTCGTTACTTACGACCGTACCAATCAGCACCGGGACATCCGCACCTTTGTAACGCGCGAGGATGTCGGATAGGTTGTACTCAAATTGTCGGAGCCCGGCCTTGAAGAGATCAGAGCCAAACGGTATCCGCTGCTCGCCGACCATCCGCTTCATCAGTGTTCCGCCAGAATCATCGTCAGACGTCCGGGCACCGGATATTGCCCCGACGACGCCGGCCAATAAGCTTCTTAGCCCTTGTACCACCCGGAATCGGCGCAGCTTCAGATACAGTCGTACAAATTGCGGTGATCGCCCGAGGGACTCCGAAGAGCCGACGCCAAGCGCGCCGTAATATTCGTTGTGTCCCGCGTATATCAGTACGAGGTCGGGGTCCTGCGCAATCACTTCGTCCACAAAGTCAGCGAGGGTGTGCGAGTTTACCGCTGCCATGGCGGTGTTGATGACCTCTATGGTCCTGCCCGGGAACGTCTGGAGCAGGCGCTGCTCGAGCATGTCCGGGAAGGAGCCGCCGAAATAAAAGGGAAATCCGGCTGCCGTGGATCCGCCTTGAACGAATATGCGAAAGGAGGCAGTATCCTTTCGGGACTTGAATGAATCGAATGGGATGCCCGGTAGATTCTCAATCGTCTCGAAGTATCTCCCTGCCACGTCCGGGTTTGGTCGCAGGTAATCCGGATACCCCTCGACGGGTACGAAGAGCGGGTAAGACTCCCCATAGCCCGCGGCTCTTAATCCGGCTTCGAGTAGAATGAAGAACAAGACCGGCAACAGAATCATGACAAGGTAGAACCCTACCTTTTTGAGGTGCGCGTCACCTTTCACGATCTTGTTTTGGCCAGCCGGATTCAAAGCGCTCAACCGCAGCGTCTCAATGAGTGAACTTCAAAAGATAGCCTGCCACCGTTCACACCGAAAACGGCTATGGAAGCGCCCGAACCTCTACAGTCGCCGTTTGGCCTTTCTCGTGGTTGTGGTATTCGTGGTAATGACGGGTTGCCGCAGTGGAAGCACTGATTCCGAGACGAATCTCGCGGGGCGCGACGGCGTGCAGACTGCCGCCACGGCCAGTGACTCCCCACCCGGCTGGGCGAGCGAGGCCATCTGGTATCAGATCTTCGTCGAGCGGTTCCGAAACGGAGATCCGTCGAACGATCCACGGATCGAAGATATCGGGGGTTCGGACCCCCTTGAATACCCGGTCGACTGGCAGCCAATACGCTGGACGCAAGACTGGTACGAACGCGCCGGATGGGAGAGAAACACGGGTCGCGACTTCTACTTTACGGCTCAGCTGCGCCGGTACGGTGGAGATTTGCAGGGCGTCCTCGACAAGCTCGACTACCTTGAGGATCTTGGTGTGACGGCCGTCTACTTCAATCCGCTGAACGACGCCCCTTCGCTACACAAGTATGACGCTCGCAATTACCGTCACATTGACCGCAACTTTGGACCGGATCCCGACGGTGATGCGCAACTCATCGCTGGCGAAGATCCCGCCGATCCTACGACGTGGCGCTGGACCTCGGCCGATAGCCTCTTTCTGGTGGTCGTAGATGCCATGCACGCACGAGGAATCCGCGTCATCGTAGACTACTCGTGGAACCACACAGGCATTACGTTTTGGGCTTGGCGGGATTTGCTCGAACACCAGGCTGGCTCAGACTACACCGGCTGGTATCGCGTGGAACGCTTTGACGATCCCACCACTTCTGAGAACGAGTTTTCCTATCGCGGCTGGGCGGGCGTACGGACCCTGCCCGAACTCAGCAAGACCGGCGTT
>JBFIPX010000039.1:0-21429 GCA_041609895.1 Rhodothermales bacterium | reverse complement strand
TCGACGATGCTGGAGGTCGACTATCGTATGTGGACAGCCATTCGCTGCTTCACGACGACTCCGAAGACTATATGACGTGGGACGTTGGAGATACCGGTTTTCTCATGGGGTTGTCTGCCCGCGTTCCGGCCGTCATCGGCCAGAGCGTGGCTGGGTTTGTGGATGAGTTGCTCGGGCGTAATGATTTGTCCCGGACGGACGTCGACTTCTGGGCGATTCACCCTGGCGGGCGGGCGATAGTGGAGCGCGCTCAACAAGAGCTTGGTTTGACCGAAGCACAGGTGGCTGACAGTCTCGACGTTCTTCGCCTTAACGGCAACATGAGTTCGCCTACGATTCTGTTTGTGCTCGAAAGGCTGCTGGCCGCCCGAAACGCTGCCGGCGACGGGACGAATGCGCCCGGCACTGCACTGGCAATGGCATTCGGGCCCGGATTGACGTTGGAGGGGTGTCTGTTCCGGGATTCACACGGTTCAGACTAGTCGCTGTCTACTTTTTGTTGGCTCACCGGCTTTGCAATGCCTCCTTGTCGCATGGCGCCGTAGTAAAGCGCAAGCCGTGTCGTTAGGCGCCGTCATGCACTTCAAAGCGAAGTCGGTGATGCGTAGACCTTGTACCGTTCAATTCAAGGCCTCGCTCCATTACGAAGTTGGCGCTGAGCGGACAATCCGCGTCCCTAGAATAGCGTCAATGCTGTACTTCCCCGGCCCCATAGGCATGAGCCCGATCAGAACAAAAAGGTTCTTGAACGCGTGCCTGGGCGAGCCTTCACCAGTCGCAATGTGACGAAATGTCGCAACGAACATCGTAAAAGCAAGCAGCATAACGATGGGTCGGTAGAAGAGTCCGGCGGCGATCATCAGCCCTCCGATCGACTCGGAAAACGCCGCCAGAAAACCCCAGAAGGTGTGCCCGAAGTCAATCCCGAGAGAGCTCATTGCGCTACCGACACCCTGCCAGCGCTCTGGTCCACCCACCAGTTTATCCCATCCGTGGAAGAACAGGAAACCGAGACCGAATCCAAGTCTGAAGACGAGCAGGCCGGCATCGGTGTACTTGGACAGTTGATTCCAAATCATTACTGATTTACCTCGTTTGTTCCTTCAAAGCTGACTACTCCTGATTCGCGCACATCACGTTTGGGGTTTCACTGGAAGTCTCTTGATATCGCACACGCGTATACCGAAGTCGTGGTGTCGTGACTATTGCGGTCGGGGCTGAGGCGCTATGGGCGCCCCACGACTGCCTCTTCAACGAGATGATGTTGCTGCAGTCGTCACACGCCTGGAAGGTCATGTTGGAGACGAAGGCCTCTCGCCTGAGCGGTTGGAGGTTAAACTAGGTACGTAGCGAGTCCGTCTACGCAGAAACATGCGCGTGACCCGGTTACTCAGTTCCTTGATCATGACCGAAAGCCACGTACTCGCCACCACCGATCAACCCCGCCATCGCATACAGCGCTAGCCCGAATGGCAGGTATCCGACATAGCCGAGCACCGGCATCTCGAAGACATGGGCCCAGTTGACGCCTGGCGTGTCGTAGGTCCACTTGGGGAACGAATAGTAATTCCAGAACTCCCAGAAGAAGCCGCATAGAAGTGCACCGAGTGCCAGGCTCGCGACCGGTCGCCAGTTCCCTGCGCCGAGGTAGTGAAACAGGCTGGGTCTGCCAAGCCGTTGGTTCAACGGTTCGATCAGAAAGAAGGGAATTCCCCAAACAAGCGGGTAGAAGGCGCCCGGCCATGCCATCACAAGTACCAGAGATACCAAGCCCGCCACGGTCAGAATTGCTCGGGTCGACGACGATGGCGATAGCTTCGGGCCACGCCTGAGTCTTTCGGTCCACTGAAACGATGAAACGAACTCGGCCGCCTCGAACACCGCCGGAACCACCGTGGAAAATGCGACGGTCGAGAGGAGGAAGAATTCGAGGTCGGTGAACAGCTCGCGCCCAACGTAAATCCAGTTCTGCGTTCGCAGATTGACAAGCTCGAAAAGCCACCAGGCAGGCGCCGATAGTGCGAAAAGGACCAGAAACTGCCTCCACGACCGTGAGATTATTGACGTCCCCGAACGGCGCAGCACAATACCGTCAATGACTAGAGCGAAGCCGATCCAAAGGGGCGCGAAGAAGATATGTGTGCGTGCTCCGGGCAGGAACCAGTTGGCTGCCCAGCCAATGACTACCAGTACGATGCCGACGGTCGCCCACCACGGAAATGATGACTGATCTTGGTCCGGCAATTCTCTGGCTTCTCGAGTGTGGTGTAAGGTCGGCTGGCGCGGTCCAATAGCACGGACGGTCTCTGTGAGTGCGAACAGTCCTAGGCGACTTCGACCGACCATTCGTCCACGACCCCAACGATAATGACATTAGTGGGTGTCGGTTCTCCAATCACCTGCTTGACCGCGGCACCTTCCCGCGCTACCAGCACGTAGTCGCCGACGCCGGCGTTGAACTTAGGGTCCAGCGCAAGCATGTCGTCTTCGCCGTCAAGCTCGCCTTCGAGATCGACCGGGTGGACGACTAACAGCTTGGAAGGTCGAAAGATCTCCTGCTTTCGTGTCGCCACGACGGTTCCGGTGACTTTGCAGATGAACATGCTGAGCGAATGGGCGATGATGGAGGTTTACTGAAATAACGAATCGAACTATAAAAGGCCCGTTACCGGATCAGCCGGTTCAACTCTTCGACGCGCCTCACGATCGACTCACGATTCATGTGGCGGTATTTCTCAGGCAGCAGCGCGCGGCTGGTACATTCGAGGACGGCGCTGAGCGTCTGCAGCTCCACCTCGAGCGGGTCTGTTGGCGGGATGAAGTCGTCGACGGTCTCTTCGATGATCTCCCTCGTAACCGTTTCGCCGCGTGCAGCCGCGCGGAATTTAGCGCGCGTCATGAGCGCTTCCATGTCGGCGCCGCTAAGCTGGACCTCGCCGTTCAACAGTTTCTCGGGGATCTCCTCCATCGGAAGCTTGACTTTTGTTCGCTTCATCATAATCTCGAGCAACTCCTGCCGCTCTTCGGGCGATCCGGGGTAGAAGAGCGCGATATGCTCTTCGGCTCGTCCCTGTCGCTTGAGGTCAATGGGCATGAGGTCCGGTCGGGCCGTCACGAGGAAGAAGATGATGCGGCCGCGATGCTTCGTATCGCTCATGAAGGCGGCGATCTGGCCGAACACCCGCTTGGAGACGCCCGAGTCGCCCTGCGCGTCACGGTCGCCGAGGGCGGCGTCGGCTTCGTCTATCATGACCGCGACCGGCGTCATCGCCTCGAGCAGGTGAAGGATCTTCTCCAGGTTGCCTTCGGTGACGCCTTGCCACTGTGATCGGAAGTTTTTGAGCTTCACCATCGGGATACCGATCTCGCCGGCGAAGCATGTTATCGTGAATGTTTTTCCCGTCCCGACGGGACCGCTGACGAGGTACCCCATCGGCATGACGTCGGGCCGACCCTGCTTGAGGGCGGTGGCGGCATCACGAAGATGTTGGATCGCGTGCTTGTGCCCCGCCACCATGTCGAGCGTGAAATCCGTCTCGATGAACTCAAGAAGTCCGTAGGCCTCTGCCTCGATGAAGGCCTTCTTCAGTTCGCCGAGCGTGTCGAACGTGAGCTCCGTGCGGTTCTCGAGTACATCAGCCAGGATGGTGCGGAGCTGCACATAGTTCAGCCCAGCCGTGTTGTCGGCGAGAGCCTCCTGCGTAACCTCAGCGCGCTCGTCGAATTGCTTCTCGGCACCCTTCAGATACGTTTTGACGAACTCGAAGCGCTCGGCCTTTCCGGGCATTCGAATCTGAATCTCTGCCGTGTACGGCGACTGTACCAGCTGCTGGCTGAGATCACGCAGGTTCTCGGTGAGCAGGACGACCGTGAAGTCGTTCCGGAGAAACGACGGATCGTGCGACCACTTTTGAAGGAAGACGAGACTATTGCGATCCTCGGCTGAATACATCGACGCTTCGGCCATCGGAACGATCGTCTCCGCATAGTCGATGACGCATGCGACCCGCTTGCCGTCGGCCAGCCGGAGCCGAAAGTAGTTCTCGAGGACGGACAAGACGCGGACCGGGTCCTTCGGCAGTTTCTTGGCGTACTCGGTGCCGAAGATCGTGTCGTAGCCTGAGAGCGCGCGGTTGAAGTCGGCCTGCGACGCCTTGTCGGCAAAGTGGATACCGGAGGACCGGTCGTAGAAGATGACGATGTCGCGCGCGGCGAACAAGTCGTTCATCAGGAAGCGGCGCAGCGGTTCATAGATGCGTTCTCCGGCGTCGTTCTCGGTCGGTACGAGGTCGCGAACGTTTCCGTATAGAATGAACTGCGTGAATGTCTTCGTGAAGTACTTCCGAGCGAACTCCTGGGCCCACTCCGGATAGTGGGCCGTATAGCGGCGCAGCAGGTCTTCCTCGGGAATGCCAACGCCGTCGACGACGTCGGCTGGGCTCTCTTTTTCTACTTGCATCAAAGCTGTTGATCTGTCGGAATAGTAGTGTGTCGATTGGGCACCGGACAGGTACGAAATATACACCCCCGCGGTTGCCTCGGCTATTGCTGTCTTTGTCGCCTCGACGTGACGGGCGCGACGGCGGTCAATCCACAGGTGACCCCAACCGCCCATGGATTACTCCGCTCCGCCCGTCAGTCGGTCCTCCGGGCCTCGTGTCCGGATCAAGTTCGGGATGACTTGTAGTCGTCATGCCAACGCAGCCGCCGTTTGTCGTTCTGACGATCGTTACTTTCCTTTCTGTCAGGAAGCCACAACAGTTGCGCCATGCTGACCCGCGTCGAAATTGCCTTCATCGACATTGCGATTTTGATCGGCTATTTGATTCTAAGCCGCTTGATACCGCTGTGGCTCAACCGCAAGCAGAAGGAGAACACCGACGGGTTCTTCCTCGGCGGGCGCAAATTTGTCTGGCCGCTCATCGGCTTCTCGCTGCTGGCGACAAATGTCTCGGGCGCCTCATTCGTTGGGCTTGCGGGCGCAGGGTACGCGCAAGGGGTCTCCGTCTACAGCTACGAGTGGATGGCGGCGATCATCCTGATCTTCTTCGTCTTCTTCCTGTTGCCTTTCTACATCAGGTCGGGCGTCTTCACGATGCCGGAGTTTCTCGAAAGGAGATACGACCGCCGGTCGCGCGTCGCCTTCTCGATCTTGCTGCTTTTCTTCGCGATCTTTCTCGGCGCTTCCGGTACCCTGTATGCAGGCGCCCTCGTGGGGCTCACAATCTTTCCTGGAACGCCGCTCTGGGTCGGTGTGGTCGTGCTGGCCCTGCTTGCAGGTGTCATGTCGATCTTCGGCGGGTTAGGCGCTGTGGTAATCAGTGATACGATTCAGGCAGTCGTCCTGATTATCGGAGGCGCACTCGTCTTCTTCTATGCCCTCGATGCTCTGCCGTCATGGGAGTATTTCACACAGGCGGTACCGGAAGGCACGCTGAACATCATCCAACCGGCTGACGACCCCCACCTACCATGGCCGGGACTTATGTCGGGATTGGTCATAGTCGGCATTTATGCGTGGACGACCGAGCAGGTAGCGGTCCAGCGTGTGCTAGGGGCAAAGTCGCTCGACCACGGACGCTGGGGCGCCATCTTCGCGGGTTTCCTGAAGCTGCCCATACTATTTCTGATGATCCTTCCGGGCACGATGGCGATCCTCCTGTACCCGGATCTCGAGGCGCCGGACATGGTTTTCCCGACGCTCGTTGCAGACCTGCTGCCCGTCGGCGTGCGCGGCATCATCCTCGCTGCGATCGTAGCGGCTATCACCTCCTCGGTCGACTCGGTGTTGAACTCAGCATCGACGCTGGTCACGATGGACTTTGTCAAACCGTTCAGGCCCGACACCAGCGAGAAGTCGCTTGTCCGCGTCGGACGGGTTACGACGATCGTTATCATGATCGTCGCAGTTTTGTGGGCGCCGCAGATCATGAAGTTCTCATCGCTGTGGAACTACATTCAGTCGATTCTCTCATACGTCACGCCGCCCATCGTGTCGATCTTCCTGGTCGGGATCTTCTGGGCACGGGCAAACCGCCATGGTGCGTTCTGGACATTCGTGCTCGGAATCGGTCTCGGAGTAATCGGATTCTACATGAACGAGATCCTCGGGGTCTTTCCGATTCACTTCCTGTATGCGGGCCTCGTGTCGTTTATCATGAGTATCGTAATACACGTGACCGTCAGCCTTCTTACGGAGCCGCCGTCACCGGAGAAGACGGCGGGGCTGATCTGGACGAGGGAGTTTTGGCGTCAGGAAACCGAGGACATCAAAGGTATGCCCATCTGGAAGAATTACCGTTTCCTTGCCGCCGTCCTTTTCGTGACCACTGCGGCAATTGTGATATGGTTCTGGTAGGACGATGAAAACGAACGGCAACGACATAGCAACATTGCGGGCCAGCTTGGACGGGACCGCGTCGCGGATGAATCGTCGCTCGTTCGTCCGAATCGGTGGCGCGGCAGTTGTCACACTTGCCTCGTCGCCGGTGCCTGCCCTCGCTTCCGTCTTGCCGGAGCCAACCCGCATCGTTTTCGCCTCCGGCCCGGATGACACCGGCACGCTTGGATCGTTGATCGACGTCTTCAACCGATCGCAGTCGGATGTGGAGGTTGTTTACCGCGAGATGGCTCGAGCTTCCGACGCGCACTTCCGCCAACTGGAGTCCGAGTTTCTGGTCAATGGCGAGGAGATAGATGTCTTCAGCTCGGACGTTGTCTGGACGGCCACTTTTGCGAACAACGACTGGGCGGAAGATCTATCGCGGCGTTTCTATAACGACTACGACCCGGATCTCTTTCTGGAGTCGGCGCTGAGGTCGGCGGCGTACCGGTTTCGCGTGTGGGGGGTGCCGTGGTATACCGATGCGGGGATGCTCTTCTATCGACGCGACCTGCTCGACGCTGTCGGTGTCGACCAACCCCCTCGGACTTGGGAGGAGCTAATGCGAGTCGCTCGCGAAGTCATGCGTGCCCACGATATCCCGTACGGCTTTGTCTTTCAGGGAGCGGAGTACGAAGGCGGCGTGGCCAATGCCATGGAGTTCATATGGAATGCCGGCGGTCGCGTTCTTACCGGCAACATCTCGGTTGCCGGTGCTTTTGGCCAACCGGTGCTCGACCCCAACATCGTGGTTGCCGATTCCGCCGAGTCAGCTCGGGGGCTCGACATGGCGCGCGCGCTCGTCGCTGAGGGCCTCGCGCCGCGGAATGTGTTGCGTTACCGCGAGATCGAAACCAGCCAGGCGTTTCTTGCGGGTGAGGCAGTCTTCATGCGGAACTGGCCCACGGCCAGTTCGATCGTGACCGGGCCCGGCAAACTGGCAACCGAACAGGTCGGCGTCGCGGGCATGCCCCGAGTTGCCGGAAGACGGGACCATTTCAGCTGTCGTGGCGGCTGGAACCTGATGATCAATAGCCGATCCGCCGGGCGTAAGAAGGATGCTGGCTGGCAATTTATACGCTATCTGACCGCTCCGGAGCAGCAGCGCATCCAGATGGCGAGAGGCGGATTTCTTCCCGTCTTTCGAAGCCTCTACGAAGATCCGGAGATTGAATCGGTCATGCCGGTTGTCGGCTTGGCCAAAAACATCATCCAAAGTGCACGCAATCGACCCGAGTCCCCATTCTACATGCAGATGTCTCCTCGAATCGCCCAGGCTTTCCATCGTACCGTCCGCGGCGACTTGACCGGGGCCGAGGCAGCGCGAAGGCTGCAGCGAGAGCTGCAAATCATACTTCGAAAGAACAGGTAGCGGCAATCAGGCCTCCCGAGGGAATCGAAATCAGCCCATGAACCATGAATAGACGTCATTTTCTCGGGGCAATTGGCAGACCGGCCGCTGCCGTCTTTGCGACCGCCTCCTTGAGTCCGAACGGATTGCTACGTATCGGCGGCATCACGCGGGGCGTAACGGAATCGCCGGTCCAATTGGCTTCGGACGAGGACTTCTGGCACGAGATCCAACAATCGTTTACGGTCGACCGAACGCTCGTCAACCTCAACAATGGCGGCGTGAGTCCGGCTCCAGCGGTCGCGCAGGAGGCGATGAAGCGGCACCTCGACTACTCGAACGAAGCGCCTGTATACACGATGTGGCGCATTCTCGAGCCGCAGCGCGAAACCGTTCGGTCGAGGCTCGCACGCATGTTCGGCTGTGATGCAGAAGAGATTGCGCTGACGCGCAACGCTTCCGAAGGATTGCAGATTGCCCAGTTTGGCTTCGACCTCAAGCCGGGCGACGAAGTCCTGACCACCAACCAGGACTACCCGCGCATGATCAACACGTTCAAGCAGCGGGAGCGCCGCGAAGGAATCGTACTAAAGCAGTTCTCGATACCGACGCCGTCAGAGGACCCGAGCGAGATCGTCCGATTGTTCGAAGAGAACATTACGCCGCGCACCCGGCTGATCCTGATGTGCCACATCATCAACATCACCGGTCAGATCCTCCCGGTGAAGGAAGTCGTTCAGCTCGGCCGGCGTCGTGGCATCCCGGTCATCGTCGACGGTGCGCACTCGTTTGCGCACTTCACGTTTGACCACGCCGCGCTCGATTGCGACTACTACGCGACGAGCCTGCACAAGTGGTTATTCGCGCCGATCGGTACTGGCATGCTCTACGTGCGTCGCGAAAAGATCAAAGATCTCTGGCCGCTGCAGGCCGCAGCCGACACACAGGAAGAGGACATCCGTAAGTTTGAGGAGATTGGAACTCATCCTGCGGCGAACTACCTGGCAATTGCAGAGTCGCTGACGTTCCATCAGGGTATCGGGTCCGAGCGCAAAGAGGAGCGACTGCGGTACCTCACACACTATTGGGCAAACCGGCTTCTCGAGCACGACCGCGTACGACTCCACACAAGCCTCAAGCCGGAGTTTTCATGCGCGATCGCCAACGTGCAGATTGAGGGTGTCGACCCAGGCGATCTCACCAACCATCTCTGGAAGAAGCACCGGATCATCGTCACCCCCATCAAGCACGACGAGTTCGAGGGGATTCGCGTTACGCCGAGTGTTTACACGACGATCGAGGAGCTGGATCGGTTCGTGGAGGCGATGGAGGAAGTGGTTCGCGAGGGGTTGCCGGAGAAGGGGTAGGTGTGCATGGATGCCCGCTTTCCCCGCTTTCGCGGGGACAGGCCGCGGGCATGACGATGCTTGGCCGGCCCGTCGACCCCTATGCCACCGTCACCTCATCATTCAGATACACGTCCTGAATCGCGTTCAGGATCTGGACGCCTTCCTTCATCGGGCGTTGGAATGCCTTCCGACCGGAGATAAGCCCTGTTCCGCCCGCGCGCTTGTTGATCACCGCGGTCTGAACAGCCTGCTGCAGATCGTTCGAACCAGAAGCGCCGCCTGAGTTGATCAGTCCGATCTTGCCCATGTAGCCGTTGGCCACCTGGTACCGCGTCAGGTCGATCGGATGATCGCTGCTTAGGTCCGTGTAGATGCGTTCGTCGAGCTTGCCATAGCTCGAGTTGCCGGTGTTGAGGGCTTTGTAGCCGCCCGTCTGCGTGGGCTGCTTCTGCTTGAGGATGTCGGCCTCGATCGTCGCGCCGATATGGTTGGCCTGTCCCGTAAGGTCAGCACTCGACTCGTGGTTCGTGCCGTTCACCTTGAAGCCGCTGTTGCGCATGTAGCACCAGAGGATCGTACCCATGCCGAGTTCGTGCGCGTGCGAGAAGGCCTGGGAGACCTCCTGAATCTGCCGACCTGATTCCGCCGATCCAAAATAGATCGTCGCGCCGACGGCAACGCATCCCATGTTCCACGCGTCCTCGACCTGTGCAAACATGATCTGATCAAATGTATTCGGATACGTGAGCAGTTCGTTGTGGTTGAACTTGAGGATGAACGGAATCTTGTGTGCGTACGTGCGTGCGACGAGCCCGAGAACGCCAAAGGTGGATGCAACACCGTTGCAACCGCCTTCGATTGCCAGCTCGACAATGTTTGCCGGGTCGAAGTATGCGGGATTCTTGGCGAAGGACGCGCCCGCAGAGTGTTCGATCCCTTGGTCGACCGGCAGTATGGAGAGGAAGCCGGTGCCGCCTAGTCGGCCGTGGCCGAACAGCTGTTGCAGCGATCGGAGCGTCTGCGTATTGCGATCGGACATCGCGAACACACGGTCGACGAAATCCGGGCCCGGCAGTTCGAGGTCATCCTTCGAAATGGTCTTGCACTGGTGATCCAGCAGGTATCCGGCCTTGTCGCCAAGGATGTCGGCGATCGCTGAGGTGGTTACTTCTGCCATGATATCTAAACCTCCTGTAGAAGAGCGTCAATTAGCCAATTAAGTACCCGTCGAGCCGAAGCGGGAAAATGAGACAAATCGGCTCAATCGTAGCTTCTGAAGGTACGAATCCGCCTTGCGAAGGACAATCGACGGTGGGTCTGCCGAGGTCAAGTTTTGTGGAATGTAACACACCGCATTGTCGGAATGGGTCGCACTACGCGGAAGCGGTCGGCGGGTCCGCCGTGAAGATCGGTCGCAGATACTCCACACGCGGAAACACCCAAGTAGATCATCCCGCGGTGAGTTCGGCCACCCTCGTCTGCACTGGAATGATTCCGGGGTTGTCGAGGTACGCGAGGAGGTGTTTTGCAATGAGCGGAGCCATCAATAGACCCTTCGATCCGAGGCCTGTGAAAACCCAGACGCAGGCAGCACCCGGAATCGGACCCACCATGGGCAGCCTCGTGCCGGGGACGTTGACCCGAATGCCGGCGACCTCTTTCATCTCGTCATGTGATTCCAGTAATGGGAGGTTTGCTCGTGCTCTATCGAGAATCTCTTCGGATGCCCGCGTGTTCGGCGCAAGATCCGCGAAATCGTGCTGGTAACTGCTGCCGACCGTGAAACGGGATCTCTCCGACACCACGTATCCGCGGCCGGCAAGATGGGGGATGTCAGACTGGAAGTAGGGCGTCCTGGTCCGATCGATCGTGACGGTCTGTCCTTTAACCAGGTGTAGATTCAAAGGCGGTATCCCGTCGATGCGTCCAAGTCCAGCACCGGTGGCAAGGATGATCTGATTCGCAACAAGAGTTTCAGCTCCATCGATCCGGAACTCGACTCGCTCATGCTGCTGCCTAACACTTTGGACCGGGCAAGCGTTTCGGTATTCGACGCCGGCGCCCTGCAACGCATTGATCGCGGCCTCAAGGAAGGACGGCGTGTCAACCGCTCCCCCTATAGAAACCAGCAGGCCGCCCAGCGGCGCGCGCACGTCCGGCCAGCGCTCAGCAGCCTCACCCTCCCTTACGAATCGGCAACCGGCGCTCGTCTCGCCGGCGTGAACGAAGTAGTCGGCCTGTTCTTGGTCGGCCGCCGGGCGAAATACACCGGATCTGTCAAAAAGGTCGGATGCCTCTGCTAGCGCGAAGGTGTCATTCAGCGCGTCGAGTGCTTCTCTATGTCGCCAAACCGGACGCCCTTTTCGTCCCATGAAGGGGTTGACGAGTCCGGCCGCAATTGCGGACGCACCCTGTGGAAAGTCTCCAGCCTCGAGAAGGAGAATCCTTTCGCGGGACGAGAGGTGTAATGCTGCACATACTCCGGCAAGGCCGGCGCCGACGATGACGATGTCGTAGGTCGTTGACATGTCACAACCTCGGCAACACGGACGTCGTGGTCAATGCCTTTGACTCCGGACTTGCAGCAAGGACAAATGAGGATGATGTGGTAACACAGCACGACAAGCCGGTGGTCATCGTGGGAGCTGGTGTAATTGGCCTATCGATCGGGTGGTTGATTGCGGAGGCGGGGCTTCGGGTCGTTATCCTGGAACGCGGCGTTGCGGGTCGTGGGACCTCTTGGCTTGCTGCTGGAATGCTCGCGGCTGATGCCGAGATCGGCTTCGAGGAGATGGACGTTTACCGGCTCAGTCGAGAGAGTCTACGACGGTGGTCCCTTTTTGCAAGTAAGCTCTCCGATGCGTCAGGAGTTGATCTGGACCTTCGGACGGAAGAGACGTTGGCGGTCGCCGACGACCCGGACAGCGCTGAGGCGCTTCGTCGGGTATATCAGTTTCAGGTTGAGGAGGGTCTCGACGTTCAGTGGCTGGACGGGCAGGAGGCGCTGGAAGTTGAGCCGTTTCTGGCGCCACGCCTTGCTGGCGCCGTGCTGTCGCGGAATGACCGTCAAGTCGACAACCGGGCGCTGGTAAACGCGCTCGTGGAGGCGTTTGGCCGAGCGGGTGGCGAGCTTCGCGAAAAGTCGGTGGTGGACGAGGTGGTACCTGGTCGCGGGCCGTCGGTCGTCTTGAGTGACGGCGAACATGTTGAAGCGGCTGTTGTCGTCCTTGCGGCCGGCGCATGGTCGCAACGCATTAGGGGAGTTCCGCGTGAAGCGGTCGGGGTTCGGCCGGTCAAAGGTCAGATGGTCCAGCTGGAGATGATCCCGCCGTTCGGCCTTTCCCATGTTATTCGTGGACCGCACGCCTATCTCGCTCCCAAGTCCGATGGTCGCCTGCTCGTTGGTGCGACGAGCGAGGAGATGGGCTTCGACACGTCGGTTACGGCGGGAGGGCTCTACGAGATTCTGGAAGGGGCATGGGAGATTGTGCCGGGGATCTATGACCTGCCTATCGTCGATCAGTGGGCGGGATTGCGGCCGGCGAGTACCGACCACCGTCCGCTGCTGGGTAAGGCGGCGGAAAACGTGATAGTCGCGACGGGTCACTACAGGCACGGAATCCTACTGACGCCAATCACAGCCGAGGAGATTACGAAGCTCGTTCTCGAAGGCGAAACCTCGCCATGGATCGCCCCGTTTTCACCTTCGCGCCTGGTAATGGATTCATAGGTGATTTCGATCACAAAAGGGAACGTCTCGACGGAGCTTCGAGGATGTCGTATGAAGACAAACGCGAGCACAGTGATGGTGAACGGAGAGGAGCAAGAGCTCAGTGGTGCACTGCTGCTCGCGGAGTTCCTATCGACGATCGGTCTCCGTCCCGACGCGGCAAGAGGGGTAGCCGTTGCGCTCAATGACGAGGTGGTTCGCCGCGAGGCTTGGGATACCACGCAGATCAGGCCCGGAGACCGTATTGAAATCGTTACTGCCAAACAGGGTGGATGACGAACCCTCGGCCACGGCTTCGCGTGGGTGGCGTGTGTCCGACCCGCACATCCCGCGTTCGTTTGTCCCCCGAGTAGTATTTTCGCTGAAACACTGATGACTGATGGCAGAACCGGTCGCAACAGAAATATCTGACGCCCTGCATATCGGGCCACTGACGCTTGGGTCCCGCCTTCTGATGGGTACGAGCGGCTACCCGAATCCACACCTGATGTTGCAAGCACTGGAAGCCTCCGGATCGGAGCTTGTGACCGTCGCCATCCGGCGCTTCAATCTCACAGACCAGTCCGAAGGAAGCTTTCTCGACTTGCTTGGCGGACGTGATTTTCAACTGCTGCCCAATACCGCCGGTTGTTATACGGCCACCGAGGCTGTGCTTGTGGCTCAGCTGGCAAGGGAGGCGTTGGAGACCGACCTCATCAAGCTTGAAGTGATAGGCGACGACGAGACCTTGATGCCCGATGTGGAGCAGCTGTTGAAGGCGGCGAAGTCCCTCATCGATGACGGTTTCACTGTACTCGCATACGCGAACGACGATCCGGTGACCTGCCGCAAGCTGGCCGACCTCGGGTGCGCCGCCGTGATGCCTCTCGCGTCGCCGATCGGCAGCGGCATGGGCATCGTCAATCCCTACAACCTGCAGCTGATTCGGGAGCTTGTGCAGGGCGTGCCCCTCATTGTCGACGCGGGGATCGGCACCGCAAGTGATGCAGCGCGCGCCATGGAACTGGGATATGAAGGTGTGCTGCTCAACACGTCTGTTTCCAAAGCGAAGCACCCGGTGGAGATGGCAGCCGCGATGAAGCTCGCGGTTGAGGCAGGTCGAAGAGCGTTTTTGGCCGGCCGCATTCCACGGCGTTTCTATGCGCAGGCGTCCTCGCCAATGAAAGGTCGTGTCGGTCAATGAAGCCGACGCGACCTACAGGGTATCGTCATTTCTTGATTCAATAATGGTAGATTAGCTACATGCTGCTGCACGTCGAAATACCAGAACCGAAACTCAAGATCTGGACCTCGGACGCGCTCAAGACCCTGCCCAGGCTGGCCGTGATCGCGGATCGCTTCAGTGATCGGGAGGTTGCCTACAGCGCAGTGAAAGCCGTGCAGGCCGGTGTGGAGTGGGTCCACCTGCGAGATCACACGATCACGCCCGAAAGATTTTGGGAGGTCGGACGCATTCTGCTGGGGCGATTGCGCCGGGTCAACGAGGAGGTTCTGATCTCGGTCAATCGACATGCTGATTTTGGAGGCGAGTGGTTCGCGGGCGTACACGTGGGGGCGGCTGGACCGTCGATAGAAGAGACGAAGCGGATTGACGGTATCAATGGTCCGATCGGCTATTCCGCGCATAATATCGACGTGGCGCACGCCGCTTTCGACGCCGGTGCCGACTATGTCTTCTATAGCCCGATCTTTCCGACAAAGAGCAAGCCAGATCATCCTGGGGAGGGTTTGGATGAACTCGCTCGGGTCTGTGAGTTTCTTGCGCCGAACCGGGTGTACGCGCTCGGCGGGGTGACTCCGGAGCGGGTACGCCGTTGCATCGATGCGGGGGCGGCGGGGGTCGTCGTTTCGAGCGGGATACTTCGAGCGGACGATCCCAAGGCCGCAGTGGCAGCATATCTCAACGAACTCAAGGATCTTTAGACGGGCGCCAATGCTGCAGAGAAGAGCGACGGATACACCGGTCGTCCTGTCAATCGCGGGGAGCGACTCCGGTGGTGGCGCAGGCATCCAAGCGGACATCAAGTCAATTCAGGCCAACGGCGTCTTCGCAGCGACTGTAATTACAGCGGTAACGGCGCAGAACACACGAGAGGTCACGGCGGCGAAAGATATGCCGGTCAATCTGGTAGAAGCACAGTTCCGAGCCGTTTGGGATGACATCCGGGTAAACGCGATAAAGACGGGCATGCTGTCCTCCACCAAGATCATCGAGGCTGTATCACGCCTTCTCTACAAGCACCGTGGCGACGTGCCTGTCGTCGTCGATCCCGTGATGATCTCCAAGAGCGGATTTCCTCTGCTAGAGGACGACGCGGTGGAAACGCTGGTGGAGCGGCTGCTCCCAATCGCCACGGTGGTCACACCTAATGCCCATGAAGCCTCGCGACTTGCGAATATGGAGGTGAAGTCCGTTGAGGATGCAAAGGCAGCCGCGAGAAAGATTCGATCCCTTGGCCCTGCCAACGTCCTCGTCAAGGGAGGGCACCTGGAGGACGACGAACGTGCCGTCGATTTCCTCTTTGATGGCGAGTCGATGCACGTCTTCGCAGTTCCGAGAGTGGATTCGAACAATACGCACGGCACCGGCTGTACGTATGCGTCTGCCATCGCGGCGAATCTTGCGAAGGGATATCCGCTCGTGAAGTCCGTGGAGCGTGCGAAGAGATACGTGACCACCGCTATCGAGAACGGCATTCCGATCGGATCCGGTCACGGCCCCACGAGCCACTTCTACTTCTTCCGGTCATTCGGGCGATTCCCGATCGAGGACGTGTAGACAAAAGGACGAGACTGCTTCGGCATCCAGCTGGCAAATTGGTTGGCAGTGGGTCGTAGACTCCTCGTGCGTTACTGCCTTGACGAAGCCCGCATTAATTACGGACCTTGCGGTTTGACAAAATCGTGAGGGGACAGATGCAAAAGGCGTTACAGATTTTTTCCTTGCCCATCCTGGCAACAATCTTGACCGCCATCTACGCTGCTGTGCCGGCCGATGCGCAGGTTTCTGCTCGAGATTATAACCGCTACACGCTAGTCGACTCGATAGCAGGTGGTGTTGGCGGCGTGGCTGCCGACAGGGCGGGAAACATCTACGACAGCCTTGGCGAGGCCTACATGAACGCGGGCAAGTCGGACCTCGCGATTGAGTTCTACGAAAAGTCGCTCGAGCGAAACGCAGCTAATTCGAACGCGGTCCAGATGCTGAAAAAGCTGCGCGGTGATGCAGGATAGTCGAGCGATGAGACGTCATTGCCGCGGAACAGGCAATCCACCCATCCGGCAGTGGTCTATACTGGCGTCACTGCTCTTGGTCGCGGCCTGCTCAGCCCCCGAAGCGCGGTGGTGGAAGGGTAACCTCCACACGCACTCGTACTGGAGCGATGGCGACGACTATCCCGAGATGATCGTCTCGTGGTATCGTGATAACGGGTATTCGTTCGTTGCCCTTTCCGACCACGACATCCTTGCGGAGGGCGAGAAGTGGATCAACATCTCAGACATTCCCGCGGGAGAGGCTGTTCACAGGCGGTACGTTGACGCATTCGGCTCCGATTGGGTGGTGGAGAGAGTGGAAGATGGAGACACACTCGTGCGACTCAAGACCTTCGAAGAGTACCGAACGCTTTTCGACCGTGATGGGGAATTCCTCACGATCCAGGCGGAGGAGATTTCCGACCGGTTCGAACAGAAGCCCATCCATGTCAACGCGACCAACATCGAGACGGTCATTCAGCCGCAGGGTGGCACCAGCGTTCTGGACGTGATGCAGAACAACATCGACGCGGTGCTCGAGCAGCGGCGGGCCACAGGTCGACCGATCATGCCGCACCTTGTCCATCCCAACTACAAATGGGCGGTTACCGCGGAAGATCTCGCGGCACTCGAGGGAGAGCGCTTCTTCGAAGTCTACAACGGCCATCCGCTCGTCAACAACGAAGGGGATTCACTACGACCCGGGACGGAGGTGATGTGGGACTTGATCCTGACGTCCAGATTGAAAGCCGGGAAAGACATCATGTACGGACTGGCCGTCGACGACGCGCACAACTATCGCGGCGACGGACCTTCGATGGCGAATCCCGGACGCGGTTGGGTGGTCGTTCGTGCACCGCGTCTCACAGCTGATGAAATCGTCGCGGCTCTCGAGGCCGGCGACTTCTACAGCTCGACCGGCGTCGAGCTCCGGGACGTCGCGTGGGACGGTCGAACGCTGACTGTAGAGATCGAACCCGAGACTGATGTTCGATACGAGATCATCTTCATAGGACCTCGCTCCGGTTCGGGAGGATCAGACGACCTCATACTGGAGCGCGTCTTCGGTGTCCGTGCAAGCTACTCGTTGACACGTGATGAGCTCTACGTGCGGGCGAAGATCGTTTCCACAAAAGCAAAAGCCAACCCGGTCACACCTGGTCAAGTCGAAGTCGCATGGACGCAGCCAGTGGTTGCGCGAACAGAAGTTGGGCGGTAGTACAGAACTGCCTACGGCGCGACCACAAACGGCGCACTTGCAGACTCGCCATCGCCCGACACTCGGGCGACGTACACACCCGGAGGCAGGCGCTCAACATCGATCGCGTGACTGGTTGCAGACCCCAACTTCACATTTCGAACCCTCTGCCCGATCGCATTGAAAATGGCGGCGGTGCCACCTACAAAGCCGTCGCTTACTGAAAGCTGTATGCGCTGTCCGGACGATACGGGATTCGGATAGACAGTCAATCGAGAGGTGCGGTGGGCAACCGGTATCGTCTCGACATCAACGGTAGATGCCTGGCCGTTGAAGTACAACTCCGCATGCCGAAATGCATCTACGCCTACTTCGATGCCGATCAGCCGGCCCGGCAGGTCATCCGCCGGCGGATGGATACCACCCCAGATCCGGGAAAGGCTGCACTGATCAGCAGCGTCTCGGTATGTGGCCCATTGTAGCGTTAGGTCGACACTCGGTCCGTCCTCGAAGACGAGAAACTCATTGGCTGGTGCTTCGAATTCTCCCATACCGCCCGGAAAGAAGGCGTTGCCCGTCAGCCGGGTCATCACTTCGGCGGCTGCACGCGAGAATGTGGAGTGTCCCGAGACATAGCCCGCGAAGGGAGGTGTGACGAAGGTTGGACGCTGATACGGCCACCAATTCTCTGCGAGAATCCATCCTACTCCCGCGATGTCACTGTCGGGGTCCTCGATGTAGTCGGGACCTCGCCACGCCTTCACCTTGATCTTACCGACGTGTTCACCCGCCTCTCCTGCCAGCGAGTCGCCCGGTTCGACTAGTTCGATGTATCCGTCGACCAGAGGCAGCCCGGCAGCCGCGTAGCTGTCGAGATTCGGGTCCGTGCTCTGGCCAAACGCCGCCATGGCGCGAATGGCCGACACCGGGCGTATGTAATCGTACCAACCCTTGACTCCCCACGCGGCAACGGCTGCATCATGGACGGCCCCTGCCAATACGAAGTACGCCTTCACGTCCCATTCGAGTTGATCCAGTTCCTCGCCTTCTCCCTTGAAGCGGCGGCTTGCCATGGGGTGGTCGTTCACGTAGTTGAGGATCGTGAACCAGTGACCGGGGGGCGTCTCGGAATCTGGGCCGTCCGCCCAGAACTCCGCCAGTACGCGCGCATAATCCGCGCGGGGAACCAGTTGCGGCTCGTAGGGCTGCCCCGTTACGGGGTTTGTGGACCACCCATTGCTTGTGTCTCCGCCATCAAGCAGATCGTAGAAATCTCGAAGCTCGGCGATGGTGGTCGGGAGGGACTCAATGTTGCCGATGCTCCCTGGGGATATATCCCACATTACGCCATCTGCCGGATCAAGATGGGCAGACCAAACGGAGACTAGCGCAAAGCCCCACTGATATTCCGAAGACAGCCCGTCGCCGTCCATCGTCAGCTTCGGTGGCGACCCCGGATCGTGGTACACCCAGTACGAGCCTCCCCTGCTATGAATGGCGAGGTCGTCGTCTTTCAAAGCAAACGGGATGACGCTTCCCCACTCCGCACTCAGGAAGTTAGGCGTGCTTCCCTCGATCGTGTTGTCGCCCTGGTCGATGAATGTTTCCAGCGTGAGCGGCTGCCAGCGGTTGAGGTCCTCAATGTCCGGGTTGCCCGGATACTCGGGCAGCAGGGGAGGGTTGACTGGTTGATAGTAGCGGTTGTTGTACGTGAATCGCTCATTGGCGCCGTCCTGCATGCCGAAGTCAATTAGACACTGTGCCATGTAGTTACCGAGTGCCGCGCCGGAACCGGACGAATAGTCGGTCGATGTTGCCGCCGTCGGGTAGCCTAGCGCCGTCATGAGCGAGTCCAGCCTTGGATACGTCTCGTTCACGCGGGGCGATTTTTCGAACCGGTGAAGGAGGAGCCGATACGATGCATAACTGATCGCCTCGTCTACGACCCGACGCGTGTCGGCAGGTGCTGGAAAGCCATTGAAGTCGCACGAAAACTGCCCGACGGTTTTCCCGAGGAGCCACGGCTCGGCCTTGTCATCGAAGACAGCCCAGAGGTCGTACATGGCCACCGCCGAATGAAAGAGATTACGTGCGTGTACGGTCGGTCGGGCAAAGTCGCGCCGGATCGCCTCCAGGAGCATGTCGTTCCACTGCCGCGCTACCGTGTGCTGGCCGGAGGTCGGTCGCGTAGTTATCGCAAGGGGCGCGCAAAATACCAGAGTCAGGAGCAGCGAGCGCCGTAGTGGACGCAACTCGAAACGCATCGAAAGACGTCGTTCGTGAAAGGAGCAGACAGGCTCAGAATAGCTTCGTGTAACGGATCACCATCGGGACAAGGTTCCGAGTCTACCGCGGGTTAGCGAAAAACGTTACTGGCCGTAGATGAATCGGCTCCATCCGCCTGGAAGAACGGCGCCGCGTCCCTCGCATTCGTCCAGCAGAAGTTCGACGCTCATCGCATTCTCGTCGATGCCTATCCGATACGTAGCAAAGGCATCGAAGCACGCAGAGTCGTTGATGTGAAGCGTGTCTCCCTCCAGTTCCCAATTTCCTACGATGGGGTTAATCGGGTTCAAATCTCCAGCAAGGTAACTGCCGCCTTCCTTGAACAGCCACTCGAGGCCCTCCACGTCGTCTTTTTGCCAGAGGCCGACCAGAAGCTCCTCGAGCGGAATCAGCATCTTCTCTTCGACCGCGAGAATTGGCTCGTCGACAGGCTCGGTGGAATCACAGGACATCAGGAGCAGGGTTGCAAGTAGAGCAAGTATCGTGGCCGACCTTTTCAACGGGATTCCGCCTCGGGATAAAAGGACCTCACCTATTGGTAGCGAATCCACACGAGAAACGAAAGCACAAAATGCGGGGCGGTCGTGTTTTCGGGCGACCGGCGATGCGGGCTGGAGCGCGGCGCGGTGCAACCACTGCCGACAGGCGGTCTATGGCAGGCGTTTGCGTCGAGGTTCTATTAACCGCGTTTTCTCTTGCCGCCGAGGAACCGAGTAGCGTAGTTTTCTTATCTGTCTCGTTCTCGCGGCAGGTGGTCACGCACGTGCCCGTAGCTCAGCTGGATAGCTCACTTTCGCGAGCACAGGCTGTCACGGTTAAGCTATATGGCCCGGGGGTTCGACACGGGCGGCCGCGCCGTTCGAGTTAGTTTGAAATCGTGTTCCGCGACTGATGAGCCGCTACGCGGCGAATAATCCGACCGGGCACGTCTTGAAACATGTTGACGAATACGTGCCCGTAGCTCAGCTGGATAGAGCGTCTGACTACGGATCAGAAGGCCGGGGGTTCGAATCCTCCCGGGCACGCAGAGGCTTCGGTTGGCAGAGTGCTGGCCGAAGTCTCTTTCGTTTTCGGAAACCTCAGTTCGAACCCCCTGGGGTTCGATACGAGCGGCCACGACGTACAGTATAGCGCGGCGTTGTTCCGCGACTGACGAACGAGCGCAGCGAGAGAGTAGTCCTCCCGGGCACGCCAGGCCAAACGCCTCAGAACTGCATTTTTGTGCGCATGTTGCAGGGTTGTGCACGTGAACGTACAGGATTTTAGGAGTGGCCGGAATTCTCATATTAGTCGGGCTAGTTTGGCTCGTAATGTTGAACGATTCAGAGACAGGCACCATTGTAGGCTCACACGGTACGGTCCTCCGGACGACGGACGGAGGTAAGACCTGGATTCCGCAGGCCAGCGGGTTGGCGTCGGCCTTATTTGCTGTCCACTTTGCCGACGTGAATATTGGAGCGGTCATTGGCGACGGTGGGGTTATTCTCCGTACGATGGACGGCGGTGCAACGTGGGAGCAGCAGAATAGTGGAACGACGGAGAATCTATACGGAGTCTGGTTTACTGATACAACGACGGGGACGGCTGTAGGGGAGAATGGCATCATCGTGAGAACGATGGATGGGGGGCTTAACTGGCAGCAACAAGTCTGTCCAATCTCTCCTGTCGCACGTTTGTCTGATGTCTGGTTTGCAGACTCCTCCGTCGGTGTTGCGGTGGGTACGCCTCGGGAAGGTTTCGGCCCGAAGGGGAGCGTGATACTCCGCACACAAGACGGGGGCGTCGTATGGACTGCTCAGGAGGAGGATAATCCTGACGGTCTCCGCGCTGTTGATTTCGTTGATGCATATGCAGGGATGGCCGTCAGTTGGGACGGAG
>JBFIPX010000038.1:0-21462 GCA_041609895.1 Rhodothermales bacterium | reverse complement strand
GGCCGGGTAGGCGAATTCGCCGGTCGCGCGTGGTCAATGACCGACGGCGATCGGACAGAGATGGGTATCTCCGTGGCGGCCGCACGGCTACCGGAACTCGGCGTGTTGCTGGTAGCTGGCCTTGCAGCCTTGTTGGCGTCAATCTCTTCGCGTGAACTCGCATCCACAGGACAGGCGTTATTTATCGCAATGACGGCGGCAGCGACAGCGATCGTGTGGGCCGCTATGCTAAAGCCATCAAAAGCTGCCGCGCTGGCCCGGCGCCTGATCAAGCAGCCGTCCGTCACGAGAAGGCTAGAGTTTCTGGAGCGTGTCGACAGCAGTATTGTACTCAACTTGGTCACACTCTCTTTCCTGCGCCTGCTCGTGTATTGCAGTCAGTTTGTGTTTTTGGCGGCCGCGTTCGCACCGGTGGCGTCCTTCTCAACAATGTACAAGGCCGTCCTTGCCACGTTTACGGCAAAGGCGATCATACCACCTATTACTTTTCTGGATGTTGGTATTCGAGAGGCAGCGGGCGCTTTCTTCTTTGACAGATTCGGCATCGGTGCGGCCGTCGGCTTCAACGCGGCAGCCTGCCTATTTGCCATCAATGTTGTACTGCCAACAATAGTCGGCTTGCCACTGATATCGCGCTACCGTTTGACCCGGCAAGAGTCTCCCACATCCGAACTGGAGACTACCGTATGACGGCTGCCATAACCTTTTCAATCATACTTGGCAGCGTGGTATACGTTTGCGTAGTGGTGGCTGCCTCCGTCGGGTTTCGCCGCCTGACGGCCATCGATAGCCGCACCCCCAAGCCTGACGCAGAGTTGCCGCGCGTCTCAGTGGTCGTTGCCGCTCGAGACGAAGTGACGAACATCCGCGCGTGTGTCGAGGCCATTCTGGCAAATGACTATCCGTCAGAACTAATGGAACTCATCGTAGTCGACGACGGCTCGGCCGACGGTACCACCCTGATTCTTTCCGAACTGGCAAATCGAAATTCAGGAGCGGCGCCGAGATTTTCCGTTTACCGCTTGGACGGTTCGACCCAAGGTAAGGGTGCGGCATTGGAGGCCGGAGTTTCTGCAGCGTCCGGAGAAATAGTCATGACGACAGATGCTGACTGTCTAGTGCCCGCTACCTGGATCTCGTCGATGGTCGCGACTTTTAACTACGATGTCGGTTTCGTTGCCGGACCCGTCGCGAATCATGACGAGGAAGGCCTACTCCCCCGAGTAGAGGCGGTCGAGTTTCTTTCACTAGTCGGCTTTGGTGCCGGCTCTATCGGCCTTGGTGTTCCCACGATATGCAATAGCGCCAACGCGGCCTACCGCCGGTCTCTGTTCATCGCGTGGCGATCGGGGCGACAACGCTCTGCGGTGCCAGCTAGCGACGAACTCCTGATGCACTACGTGCATCGTGACACTACCTATCGTGTTGCCTTTTGCGCTTCCGAGCAGGCGCTCGTTGAAACCTTTGGTGCGCCCTCGTTACGCAACCTGCTCGTGCAGCGTTCGAGATGGGCTTCGTCGGTACCTTCGTTTCCCCGTACCGTAGTTGTGATCGGCGCGCTTGTTTATGCTTTCTTCGCTTCGGTCATAGCTGGTGCGATTGGCGCGCTGTTCCACCCCTGGCTCCTGGTTCCCTTCCTGGGTAGCATCGGTTTGAAGATGATTGTGGATCAAACGCTCCTCAGGCGTGTCTGCAGTTCCTTCTCCAGAAAGCACCTGTTGCGCTATGCACTGGCTGCGGAACTGGTACACATCCCTTACGTGGTTGCTGTATCCGCGCTCGGCATAGTATCAAAGCCTGACTGGAAGGGCCGAAGTGTCGCAGCAGATACGCTGCAGACCCCCACTCTAAAGCCGGTGTACGTGCATGACTGACCCGTTGCGGAAGCGACTGGAGTATGTGCTGGGTGCTTACGGTCCCGCCATTGCCCGCCACCTGGCGAAAGACCTGATGTGGAAGGGCCCGTCACACGATGGGGAAAAAGCGATCTACCTAACTTTCGACGACGGCCCCACACCTCACTTAACGCCACTGCTTCTTGATATACTCAACGAGATGAGGGTAAAGGCCACGTTCTTTCTCCTGGGAAGACAAGTGGCCGCCCATCCTGATTTGGCGCGTGAGATCGTTCGGAGGCGTCATGCCGTCGGCGTGCACGGTTACGCGCACCTTGATGCATGGGAAACGGACGCCGACAAGATTGAGACCGACCTGCGCGAATCCGTCTCCGCGTTGCATTCGGTGACGGGAAGCCAACCACACCTTTATCGTCCTCCGTACGGACGGTTTACTCGAAGAACCCGCAAAGTTGCAGCCGAGCTCGGCCTTCGAATGGTTATGTGGGGCGTAATGCCAGGAGACTATCTATCTGGTGTGACCACGGATCAGCTTTCTGACCGGGTCATGAGGCGCCTCAAGCCTGGTTCGATCATTGTACTACACGACAGCGCAAATGCAAACGTCCGGCAGTACACGGCACCTGCCGTTCGGGACATTCTCGAGCGCGCGCTGAACGCCGGTTGGACTTTCCGCGCACTCGGACGGTGAATACGCGATGGTCGGTCTGGGATTCATAATCATCAGTACGTACTGTCTCATCGCGATCATCGCCGCGGCGGTTATCGCCGCGGCCCGACACACGCGAGCGGCCCATTCCCTAGCGTCCCATTCGGTAGTGGTCGTCGTCGCGGCCCGAAACGAGGAGGATGCACTTCCAACGTGTCTGGCCGCCCTGAAGCGACAGGAGCACTCGTTTCGAAGCCTCCGCTTCGTGGTGGTCGACGATCATTCGGAAGATGGGACGGCATCGATCGCCAGCACATTTGCAGCAAACGACAAGCGGTTCCTGGCAGCCTCCAACCCTCCCGAAAGTCGCGGAAAGGCCGCCGCACTGGCGCACGGAGTTTCCCTCGTGGAGGCGGATCTCATCGTCACGACCGATGCCGACTGCACTCCTCCGAAACAGTGGCTCGAGGCCATTACCCGACGGCTGTTGGAAACACATGGTGACGTGCTATGCGGACCGACGATAGTTACGGGTGACTCTTGGCTCGATCAAGCACAGAGACTCGATTGGCTGAACCTGTTCGGGGTGGCTGGAGCCTTCTCTTCGGTCGGACTTCCAATAACCGGAATGGGTAATAACATGGCAATTCGCCGCGAGGCCTACGACGCTATTGGTGGATTCGATCATTTCACCGAGACGGCTACGGAGGACTATGCGCTCTTTCGTGCCGTCAATCATTTGCCGGCGGGTAGATCGCGGCTCATCCTTGAATCCGAACTCGTCAACCACACGGCGCCGGAGGATGACTTTGCTTCCATCTTTGAGCAGCGCAAGCGGTGGGCTCGCGGCGGACTTGACGCCGCCTGGTGGGTGAAGCTTCTCTATCTGGTCGTCTGGATCTCGCACATCCTGGGGCTTGGAATAATTCCGGTTGAACCAGTCGCAGGCGCGCAGTTTCTGACAGGGATCGTCTGTGCAGATGCCATTGTGCACGCCGCTACAGGATGGCGGGTCTCGGTGAAAGTACCGTGGCGTGGGCTTCTGGCGTTCGAGGTCCTGAAGTTTGTCTACATCGCGGCTATGCCGATAGCGATGCTCATCAGGCCACATGTGGAATGGAAGGGTAAGACGTACTGAGGCGGCTGACTTACGGTGGCTCGCGCCCGAAAAAAAGTGGCGATTCGACCCCATCGACGACCACAAAGCACGCGGCGCACTTAACTCCGATCGTAAAAGGGATTGGCCGCAGGCTGGTCGACGCCAAGATAGATTCGGCTGTACTCGAGATAGTGCTCCGCGTATCTGCGGACGGTAGCCACTTCCTCTGTCGTCAGCTCGCGTACTACCTTGGCCGGCGATCCCAAAACCAATGAGCGAGGTGGGACCCTGACTCCCGACGTGATCAGCGATCCGGCACCAATGAGGGTGTCACTCCCGACCTCCGCATGATCAAGGATCACCGAGCCGATCCCGACGAGTACTCGGTCGTTGACCGTGCAACCGTGGACGACGGCCGAATGTCCAATCGTAACGTAGTCGCCGATAGAAGTCGGCGCCGTACGATTTGTCACATGGACAACTGCGTTGTCCTGAACGTTGGAGCATCGGCCGATCCGAATCCAGTTCACGTCTCCGCGCACCGTCGCGTTGAACCAGATGCTTGAGTGAACCCCGATTCGCACGTCCCCGATCACGGAGGCCGTCGACGCAATAAAGTTCGTCGCGTCAAATTCAGGTCGTGCGCCGAGAAACTCTGCTATCATCGTATTGGAGGGTGGGTCGACAGCCGTGAATCACAAATCAAGAAGAGTCAGCTGCACGGTCTTTCAGTTCGGCGAGCTTCAGCAAAGCCTCGACCGGCGTCATCCGGTCGGGATCAACCTTATCGAGCATGTCTTTGATTTCCATGAGGGCCGGATCCGCTTCAAACAGAGTCATCTGAAATCTGTCCGACGGATCGCCTTTCTCGACCCGGTCGTCAACTACTGCCTGCCCTGCGTGTTGACTCTCAAGTCTCGCGAGGATTGATCGGGCTCGATTGATCAACGAGTTCGGTAGCCCGGCCATCCTGGCGACCTCGATTCCATATGAATGATCTGCACCGCCCGGAACCAGCTTGCGGAGGAACACGACCCGGCCGTTGTGCTCCTGCACTTGGATCCTGTAGTTGAACACCCGGGGCAGCTGTTCTGCGAGGTCATTGAGCTCGTGGTAGTGAGTGGCAAACAAAGTTCTCGCAGCCACAGCGCCATGGTCGTGCAGGTATTCCACAAGCGCCCACGCGATTGACATTCCGTCGAATGTGCTCGTGCCCCGACCAACCTCATCCAGCAGAATGAGAGACTTCCGCGTCGCATTATTGAGGATGTTTGCGGTCTCATTCATCTCCACCAAAAAGGTGCTTTCGCCGGCAGCCAGATTATCAGATGCGCCTACGCGGGTAAAGATTCGATCTACAATTCCAATGCGCGCTGACTCGGCTGGTACGTATGAACCAATTTGTGCCATCAGCACGATGAGTCCGACCTGTCTGAGGACGACGCTTTTTCCCGCCATGTTGGGCCCGGTTATGACCAGAATCTGCTCGCGGTCGGGGTCGATATCGAGCGAGTTAGGGATAAAGGGCTCGCCCAACGGGAGCGTCCGCTCAACGACCGGGTGCCGACCGTTGGCAATCTGGAGAGCGCGCGTATCGTCTACGCGCGGTCGCACGTAATCCAACTCAGCAGCAGCTACTGCGAAAGAGCCCAGGCAGTCGAGGACCGCGATGTTGGCGGCATTATCCTGAAGCTGAGCCGTGAAATCGGCGACGAAGTCCCGCAAGTCCCTAAAGATCCGAGCTTCGATGTCCAGAATTTTCTCATCGGCGGTCAGAATGCGCTCCTCGAATTCTTTGAGTTCCGGTGTGATGTATCGTTCTGCGTTTACGAGCGTCTGCTTCCGAATGAAGTGGTCGGGCACCTTGTCGCGATGCGTGTTCGTTACCTCCAGATAGTAGCCGAACACCTTGTTGTAACCGATCTTGAGTGAGCTAATGCCAGTCTCCTCAGCCTCCTTCTTTTGAAGCCGCGTCAGCCACGCGCGCGACGATCTCGCGATATCGCGCAACTCGTCTAACTCGTCGTCGAAACCTTGCTTGATCAGGCCGCCATCGGATATCGCCATTGGCGGAGCGTCCTCGAGGCAGTCCGATATCCGCGCGACCAGCGCGTCGCAGGGGTCGAGTTCGCGGCCAATCTGGTTCAGAGCGGGGTCCTTTTCATCGATGAGAGCCGCTTTCAGCTTGGGAACTGCGCGAAGCGAACGCTTGATCTCAACGACATCTCGAGGACTGGCCCGACCCGTGCATACCCTCGCCGCGAGCCTCTCGAGGTCACCTATTCCGTCAAGTTCTTCTGTCAAGGCCTCGAGGCGACGGCGATCCTCATTCAGCCGGCCGACGGCATCGAGCCGACGATTAATTTTTTCAACGGACCTGAGGGGACGAATCATCCACTGACGCAGCCTCCGGCCTCCCATCGGAGTACGCGTGTGATCGAGAATGTCGACCAAACTTCCATCGCCACCTTGCATCGGTGAGATGAGTTCCAGGTTTCTCCGTGTCTGCTGGTCGAGCAGCATGTACTCGTCGCCTGTATGACGGACGACCTTCCTGATCTGACCAACCTTGCCCTTCTGACTTTCCGCGAGATAATGGAGGGCGGCGCCCGCAGCAACGATTCCGTGCTTGAGGTCTTCGACGCCAAAACCCTTCAACGAGTGTGTTTCGAAATGCTGGAGCAGAGTCTCCAGCGAATAGTCGTATGTGTAAACCCAGTCGTCTAGCGGCGTGACCATTGCGTCGACGCCGCGAAGCGACAGGGCTCTGTCCCGGTGGGGTGCCGATACGATCAGTTCGGCTGGCGCGTTGGTCTGAAGCAGTTCCAGCATCTCTTGCTCCGTCACTTCGGCCACGACAAACTCTCCCGTCGACGCATCGAGGAAGGACACCCCTACGGCATTTACCGATTTCTCCGGCCAGTGGACCGAGGCCAGATAGTTCGAAAACTTTGGATCAAGCAGCTGATCACGAAATGAGACGCCGGGAGTCACCGTTTCCACGACATCTCTCTTCACGATCTTCTTCGCTTTGCTCGGCTCCTCGAGTTGTTCGCAGATCGCTACGCGCTCGCCGGCACGAACAAGTTTGGGCAGGTACGTGTCGAGCGCGTGGTGGGGAAACCCGGCAAGTGGAACTTCCGACGCCTTTCCGTTGGCTCGCTTCGTAAGGGTAATACCGAGGATGCGGCTGACTTTAACCGCATCGTCATCAAACGTCTCATAGAAATCGCCCATCCTGAAGAGGAGCACGGCGCCAGG
The DNA here is from genome assembly GCA_041609895.1 of Rhodothermales bacterium. Lineage (GTDB taxonomy): Bacteria > Bacteroidota > Rhodothermia > Rhodothermales > JABDKH01 > JAHHLP01. Next base: position 14,597 of record JBFIPX010000038.1, on the reverse strand, counting down.
ATGACGGTCTTTGATGCGATAGTACTGTCGCATCAGGGGCGTTTGCCCGCGGAGTCCTTTCGAGTCCTCTTCGCTTGTAATGGCCTCTGTCTCCGCGCTCATGACGCCGGCATTCGCTTACTGGTGGTTCGAGATCCCTTTGGGCTCCTTCTGGTGGGACGGCGTCAAACGCGCCTCGTTCCCCCCCGAAATTGAGGGCCTGACTTGAACTTTAGCCAACCGGATCGATAACAGGTAATATCAGCATGCTTATGGATCCGTGGATTGAAATATATGATAATGAGCAGGTGCAGTGGCACCTCAGGCAGCAGGTCACCAATCGTGCGGCATCGATCGTTGCTTCGATCTCGGTTGGCGTCCTTGCGTGGTCTGTGGCCGCCCTGCACGTCGTCGCCTACCGGCCGCTGCTGATCCTCGTCGCTGTGGGCGCGTTTAGCCTTGCCGCATGGACGGCCATCGGCATTGTCAGGCTGCGCAATCGGGTTTGGTGCATCAAGATGTCGCCCCACATGGTGATGGGTTACGACTACAGGCGGTCTCCGGCCACCGTATCCTGGTCCGAGGTGTCACGCGTCAACGTAACCAGCGACTCGATCGCACTCGTATGCGACCATGGAGTTGTGATGGAATTGCCCGGAATCTTTCCGGACTTCTCCCACGTGAGCCACCGTATTCTGGATCTCGCGGAGCTTCACAGAATACCGATTCATGTGAACGGCAGGTCGCTTCTTGATACGGATATCCTCGAGCTTTTGCCCGAGCTAGGAAGTCTGTTCTCGGTTCCGACACTCCCGGACGCAGCCTGAGACCTGCCCACCTCCTACCGCGTGTTCGCCGTAAGCCAGCGAGCCACAGCCGGAAACGATCGGCAGATTTGTATCCCCGTTTCGCAGGCGACCGTTCGCTCCATGCCGCGATGGAGTAGCGCGCCAACCCAGAGACGACGCAGAAAGGTCTTCTTCCATCCCGCCTCGTAGCGGGTCAACAGCTCGGTACCCGAAATCTGTCCACCGACGAATGCCTCGACCAGTCGGCTCGCAAGAAGTCCGCTGCCAATTGCCATCGACATGCCGTCGCCACACATGGGGGCGATCATTCCGGCGCTGTCTCCTACCATCAGGACATCGGCTGCCACCGGCGTTTTGGGCTGGATGTCAAGGTTGCTAACGGCCAACACGTCGTCCGAACACCTTTTCATGTTCTCGAGGCGCCCCCGAAGATTTGCATTCTGTCGAAACGTATGCTCAATCATGTGCCTCGGCTTACCGCCGGCCTCACGGAGTGACGATGCTCGACTTATCCAGCACGCATTGATTCTATCGTTCTCTACGCGCTGCAAGCCGCAATATCCTCCGCGGAAAGAATGCAGTTCGACCCGACCGTTCGGAAGATCACCTGTGTAGTAATTCTTGAAGGCCACGAGCTGATCTCCGTCCGGCTTTGCGCGGCGTCCGCGCAGCTGATCTACGATCCGGCTGTTCCGGCCGGCTGCACAGATTAGCGAACGCGATTTAAGGATGCGCCGACCCGAAGTCGCCGTGAATTGATTCGCTCTGTCTCCTTCGACCGCAACGATGGGTTCGCCAACGAAGACCTCCGCACCTGACGCTCGAACCTCGTCGATCAGGAGTGCGTCGAGTCGGTAGCGGCTAAGCGACACGGCTCCCGCCGGCGCCGGACCTTCATATCGGCGACCACTCGGCGCGGAAACGATTACCTTCTTGATCGGAAGGGCGCCAGCCGACATTAGTCGGTCCTCCAGGCCGAAGGCCGCCAGAGCGGCAACGCCCTCTCCGGATAGAAACTCGCCACACAGCTTATTCCTCGGAAACGAGTCGCCGTCAAAGATGGCGACCTTCAAACCAGCTCTGGCGAGAGCGAGAGCGGCGGTGCTGCCACCAGGACCTGCTCCAATGATAATCGCGTCGTAGGTCACGAAGTCCGGATGTCAGTGAGAATCCAGCGGAAAGCCCAGTGCCAACGAACGGAATATTCCACGAGCCCCGCCTCGGATGCTATCTGGACCAACTCGGATCTCTTAAAGGCACGCCTTACTGAAAGAGGTCCATCGTGCCGAACCATAGTTGAGAATCCAAAGACTGATGTAAATGCCCGGATGCCGTGATAAGCTAGTGGCGTTCGATGGATGTCGTTCACGATGATGCCCGTTCGTGCCACGCGCGACATCTCACGAAGCACGGTTACACCCTCTTCCTTCGACAAATGGTGGAAGAACAGCGCTGCCGTGGCCAGGTCAAAGGACCCGGATTCAAATGGAAGTGATCTTGCGTCCGCCTCAAGAAAGGTGACTCGGTCCGAGATGTTAGCCTCCCACTTTTTAGCCTGTTTCCTTGCGTACCGGATTATTCTTTCACTCAGGTCGACGGCCACAACCGACACTTCGATCTTGCGTCTCGTGCCCCATCGCACGAACTGCATCGGGTAATCACCTATTCCGGTGCCCACGTCTAGAATGCGCAGTTTGGCTGGATGGGTTACCGCAACCGAATTGAGAACCCGCATGGTGCTACTGTAGCCGCCGAGCCGGCGATTGATTGCCGGCAACTCGCGAAGTGCTTGCTCGAGCAGTTCCGGCGCCGCGTCAGGATCATCCATCATCTCTATTCCCTCGTAGCGCCGAGTAAGATCCGGAGTCGAAGTCATGAACCTGTTGCCTATTCGAGGTCCATTATGAAGTGCTCGAATTCGTCGTCGGACTCCCACCCTGTTTACAGATAGAGGCGGCGAGCAGATCGAGGTGCCCGACGTCCGCCCTATAAATCGTGTGGCTCATTAGCCGTCTCAACTTCATAGACAAGTGCGCGAAAGAATGCGTCTGCTCTCGCCTTTGTCAAGATACAGAGTGCACCCGTACTCTTCCCGCCAGAGAATCGAAGCCGATTCACCTAGAAGTGATTCAGCTCTCAACACGATCCGTTCTCGACACGATAGCTGATGAAACCCATCGGACTACTAGTAATTCTGGCCCTGTTTCACCCCGCGGCGATTACTGCTCAAACACAGTTATCGGAGATCCGGATCGACCAGCCCGGAGCGGACACCGACGAGTACTTCGAAATCTCCGGATCGCCAGGATTCGACCTGTCACATCTTGCGTATGTGGTGGTCGGGGATGGAGCCGCCGGTAGCGGAGTGATCGAGTCCGTAACGTCACTAGCGCCGTTGACCGTGCCACCGGATGGATACCTGCTTGGAGCCGAGCCGAGTTTTGCGCTGGGGCCAACACCCGACCTCGAGACTTCCCTCAATTTTGAGAATGGCGACAACGTCACCCATATGCTCGTGGCTGACTTCTCGGGGACTACGGGTATGGATCTCGACACAAACGATGACGGCATCCTCGACAGCGTTCCGTGGTCGTCGGTGGTAGACTGCATCGCGTTGCTCGAATCGGAGGCAGCGGGCGACCGGGTATACTGCGACCACACTGTCGGACCGAATGGCAGCGTACCTTGGCATGTGTATCGTGACGGCGGCTGGCAAGTGGGAGAAAACGATCCGGACGTTGGAGTGGACACTCCTGGCGAACCGGTATCAGGTCTTCCGGTCGAACTTCAGGATTTTGTTGCGGTCGTCGAGCCGCATGCCATTGCCTTCAGATGGACGACGCTCTCAGAGCGCGACAACGCGGGGTTTCGCGTATACCGGCGATCCGACGGACACCTCGAAACAACACCATTTATCCGCGCTACCGGTAGCTTGACAGGCGCATCGTATGCCACGGTACTGCCCAAACCTCCACCGGGCGTCCATCAGTATGGTTTGACGCAGTACGATATCGACGGATCGGCGAAGCGAATATCCACCGTGACGGTTCCGTTGCACGCGCCGCGAGGTCTCACCGTTTCAGGTCCGTATCCAAATCCCGCCGGAGGAGATGTTCGTTTGTTATTGACGAGCCAACACACCTCGGTCGTAACTGCTGTCCTTACGGACTTGTTAGGACGCAGGGGTCGACAGCTCTATTCCGGTACCCTCGACCGAGGCGAGAACCGCTCACTGTTCTTCTCAGTCGCCGGGTCCGCGCCGGGCCAATACTTCGTGACAATACAGAGCGAAAACCACCTGGTTACGCGCCCGCTAACCGTGGTCGGAAGCCGTCGCTGAGAGGGGTGGGATAACTGAGAGTCAAAAAGGACCAGGATCGTCGGGCACAGTACAAGCCCTGGCGGCCTACTCCGTAGTACGCCGCGCAAGGAAGCTACCCGGAAGGTTAGTAACTCCCCACGCCGCAATGGACATAAACACGGCACCGGAGCCCGCTGGTTTGCAGTTCAATGAACCACCGATCATGCAAACCGATCGCGGCGGTACAGCGTCGTCAGTACCATTGCGGCGCAACGTCTGCTGCCAAACGCTGAGGGAGCAACGGTACTTTAGCCCCTACTCCCGAGTATCACCGCAATTTCAGACCAAGTAGTCACCAGGACGCTGCGTATGGTCTCGGCGTGCTCGCCAACCGCTGGGGGCTGAGTGGCACGCAATATGCGAGTCATCGAGCGATGCGGGCTCGTTGCCCCCACAGATGAACGGTGCTCAGCTCTCGGGATTCATGTACGCCTCGCGCGTACTGCGAAAAGCCGACTGCGGGGACCACTGCGGAAAATCGGTCGTGTTGGCTAGCTCGGCACCGACGTCGACGAGTAGCTGCAGATCCTCGACGAAACCGGACAGATCCCATTCATCGTTAAACTCGTCACTCGGGCGATGATAGTGGATCGACGTCCATTCGTCGGACTTCTCTTTGCCCCACTCTGCCCCGTGATCAACGCTGTCAAATCCGTTGTCAAGGTAGAGCGCGGGCACTCCTACCTTTGCGAAACTGAAGTGATCGCTTCGAAAGAAGTAGCCCTTCTCCGGCTCCGACTCCGCATTTGCGACACGACCTTGAGCGGAAGCCGCTCTATCGACGTACCGATCGAGCTCAGAGTTGCCTTTGCCCACGACCGTCACGTCTCGGGTTCTTCCCCATATCCCTGAAGCATCGATGTTGATCGCAGCCACCGTCTTTTCGAGGGCGTAAACGGGATTTGCGGCGTAGTAGGCCGACCCAAGAAGACCTTGTTCTTCCGCCGTGATTGCGAGGAACAGGATGGAGCGTTCGGGACCCTGATCAAGATTTTGGAAAGCCTCTGCAAGTTCAACCAGAGCAGCCGTACCCATTGCGTTGTCACGGGCACCATTATAGATCTGGTCGCCCTCAAGACTCTCGTCCTTGCCGAGGTGGTCCCAGTGCCCCATGAACACAATTATCTCGTCCGGCCTCTTCGTTCCGGGAAGAAGGGCAAGTACGTTGTTGCCCGATGAGCGTCTGATCGTGTTCTGCACGGACACCGAAGCACTGAGCCCGAGCGGCATCGCCTCGAACGATCGCGTGGCGGCCGCAGCCTTTTCCTGGTCATAATCCTTGCCCGCCATCGTGAACAACGTGCGGGCGGCGTCAGCCGAGATCCAGCCCTCAACGGCGGATCTTGACATATTGTTGTCACTACTAAGGAGGTACGACTGCGGCCCGCTCCACCCGTTCTCTACGACCGACCACGGATAACCGGCAGGATCGGTCTCATGAACAATAATTGCGGCTGCCGCACCTTGACGAGCCGCCTCCTCAAACTTGTAGGTCCAACGACCGTAATAGGTCATGATGTTACCGCGAAACAGCGCCTCGTCCCTGGTTGCGAAGCCCGGATCGTTCACGAGGATTACGACTGTCTTGCCGGTCACGTCGACTCCGTCGTAGTCGTTCCAGTCATATTCTGGAGCAACCACACCGTAGCCGACAAAGACGATGTCGGACTGATCAAGTTGAACCGCATCTACGACGCGTCGCGTACCGCCAACAAACGCACTACCAAAGTCGAACGTCACCGTTCGCCCGCTACCGGATACCACAAGGTCGGCCGACGGCTCGGCAGTAATCTCAACAAGCGGTACTCTTTGAAAGAAGGACTCACCGTTGCCAGGCTGGAGACCTAGCGCCTCGAACTCCGCCTTGAGAAACTGCTCTGTCTTCTCCCCCCCCGGGGTTCCAGGGAAGCGTCCCTCAAAGTCATCGGAGGCGAGAATGCGGATATCCTCAATCAACTCCTCCTCTGTTATGGTTTGCTTTGCGGCTTCGTTGGCCGATCCGGCGCATCCCGCCAGTAGCAATAAAGCGAGGGTCGCAATACAGTTCTTAGTCATGTTCAGGTGGACTTCCGTAAGAGGGATTCGGGGTAAGTATTGACGCACCAGAGTGCGTGTCGTGAGGCACCAGTGAACAGGCTCAGATTCACGGTTGATACACAACCGGCAGAGTCGAAGAGTCTTCTCCATGCTGCAATGTTACATAATACACGCCGGGGGCAATGATTGCCCCTTCGCTTCGACCATTCCAGTCGATCGAGTGGCGGCCCGGCGCAAGTACCTCATCGAGAAGGCTAGCCACACGTCTACCGACGGCATCATAAACTGTGATCTTCACGAGTTCCGCCGAGGTAAGCCTGAACGCCACGCGGGCCACGTCGGAAAACGGGTTTGGATACGCCTCCGGCCGCAACGCCCCAACGGAGCCCGTCGGATTACCGGTCGAAGTACCGGAGGTATCAATCAGACGATAGATACGACCATCAAAGGCGCAAATGAATAGTTGATTGGACGCATCGACGCCAAAGGACGAAATGTTTACCGGCGTATCCACCAGCAGTTCATTGCTGTAGGTACCTACGTCTTCTACCAGGCCCCAGATTCTGCCCGACGCGAAGTCAGCATAGACGTATGTACCGTCCAGATCGGGCAGTGCGGACCCCCTATACACATATCCACCGGTAACCGACGCGTTGCCAGATTCGTGAGGATACGCGTGGACCGGAAGGGCAAGACCTGTGGTGTCGCATCCGCCGCTGCCAAAACACTCGAAGGCCTCCATCACGTTCCAGCCATAGTTCTTACCTGACTCAACGATGTCAATCTCCTCAAATCGATTCTGTCCCACGTCTCCCGTCCACAGCGACCCGGTCGCACTGTCAAAACTGAACCGCCACGGATTGCGCAGCCCGTAGGCAAAGATCTCCTCGCGATATCCCTGAAGGTTACCGGCGAAAGGATTGTCAGGAGGAATCGCATAGGCAAGGTTTCCAGAGACATTGTCAACGTCGATCCGAAGGATTGTACCCAGCAATGTGGCAAGATTCTGTCCGTGCTCCATCGGATCGCCACCCGATCCTCCATCGCCCACTGCGATATAGAGCATACCGTCTGGACCGAAGGCGATCTGACCGCCGTTGTGGTTACCAAACGGCTGCCCGATGGTGAGCAGAATCTCCTCACTATTAGGGTCTGCGAGATCGGGATCCGAGGCGCTGACAGAGTAGCGGGCGATTACAGTTACGTTGGGATTGTTGGACGTGTAATTGACGTAGAAATATCCATTCGCCCCGTAATCCGGATGGAAGGCGAGGCCCAGCAGACCCTCCTCGTTGCCAGAATCGTTGACCCTGTTGCGAATGTCGAGAAATGTCTCGGACTGTGCGGCTGAGGGGTTGTTGGGAAACACTTTTATTACGCCCGCCTGCTCAACGACGAATAGACGACCGGTTCCATCGCGTGCGTCTTGGAGGTCGACCGGTCTCGTGAAAGAAAGGTTGTCAAAGGCGACGGATATGACATACTGGCCACTGCTGCTGGACGTGCCCGACGTGCAACCGAACACCGCGAACAGCACGGCAATCATTGGAGGCGCCTTTCTAATCATGTGTAATCGAGTCACTAGTTAGAGAGGGGTCGTTGCATTCAGGAGGGCGTGTCGAGAACGAATCTCAGTGGAACCTCAACGCGTCCGCGCCAGGCTTCCTCGGAGTGTGGATCTCCCGGAAACCTCTGCACCATAAAGTGGATGTCTCTTCGATATCCTTTCTTATAGAAGACTCGGTCCACTTCGTGTTGGAGCTTCTCATACGCGCCAATTTGTGCCTCGCTCCCGTAGTCGAAATAAATCCTGCGGCCGGATGGAGCTGGAACGGCATCTTTCAAGTATTCAACCACCGGCCTGCCGGCCACCGTCCAACTGGTCGACATACAAATTGCCTTGCCGAAAATGGCTGGGTATTCGCAAAACCCGTAGAGCGAAATAAGGCCACCCATACTCGAACCGAGCAAGACTGTGGATGAAGGGTCGGGATTCGTACGGAATGAGGAATCGACCTTCGGCTTGAGCTCGTGGGACATGAACCGCAGGTAGTCGTCGGAAACAGGCGCACCTCCGTAGCGAGCCACGAAGCGCTCCAATCGGTTGCTTCCGTCCGTAAACAGCTTTTGAGGCATGTACTCGGCTATGCGGTCTGACGTGTTCCAGATGCCGACAACGATTGCACCCATGTCTGTATTCTCTTCGAGAAGTCGCGCGGCAGCCTCCTGGATTCCCCAGTCAACACCGATATACGCCGTGGAGGGATCAAACAGGTTCTGACCGTCCTGCGCGTAGATTACCGGGTATCGCCGATCGGAATCGAAGTACCCGGGGGGAAGCCACACATCTACCCGCCGCTTTGCGACAAACTTCGAGTCAAGCTCGCCGTAGCGATGAAATCTGCCTTGACCGTCTGTGGCCTTGGCCGCCGCTGGGTCGCCTTTCAAAAAGAGGAAATGACGTTTTCTGGTGGGAAAGCGAAGTATAATGTACGTTACCACTCATTATTGACCATACGGCTTCAACTTCAGCACCACGATTCCGGATGAGTTCTCCATTCACCGTCCTCTGCATCGCCTGCTACTTCAAGGGAACTCCCTTTCTTCAGCAGTGCAAGAGCCGGGGCTGCAATGTTCTACTTGTGACTTCGGAAAAGTTGAGGAATGAGGATTGGCCTCGAGACTCAGTCGACGAGTTTCTTTATATGCCGGATGAGAATGGGACGTGGAATCGAGACCACCTTTTAGACGGCATCAGCCATGTCGCACGGTCGCACAGGATCGATCGGATTGTACCACTCGACGACTACGATCTTGAACGCGCGGCCATGCTCCGGGAGCACCTTCGTGTTCCCGGGATGGGCGAAACCCGCACTCGTTACTTTCGCGACAAGCTGGCGATGCGTCGCCAGGCCGAGGAGGCCGGAATCTCGGTGCCTCCGTATGCAGCGGCGATCAACGATCAGGACGTTCTCGCGTACACGGAATCGGTGGAACCTCCGTGGCTTCTGAAGCCGCGAATGCAGGCTTCAGCCACTGGTATCGTCAAAGTTGCGTCGGTCGACGAGGTGTTTACTGCGCTACACGCCCTCGGGGACGATCGATCACACCATCTGATTGAGAAGTTCGTGCCCGGCGACATCTACCACGTCGATTCGATTGTCTATCGGGAGAAAGTCATTTTCGCGCGAGTGAGCGCATATGCAGAAACGCCCATGAAAGTGGCACACGAGGGCGGGATATTTGTCACTCACACGATCGAACACGAATCTGAGGAAGGACGCCGGCTTCTCGAAGAGAACGAACGTCTCATGGGCGCGATGGGGCATCGAAGCGGGGTGGCCCACACCGAATTCATTATGGGAAGAGACGGGCAGATCTACTTTCTGGAAACGGCTGCTCGGGTAGGCGGCGCTCATATTGCCGAAATGGTCGAGGCTGCCAGTGGAATCAACCTGTGGCGAGAGTGGGCGCACATTGAGACGCTCCGCCCGGGTGAGGAATACGAACTTCCGGAAGTACGTCCGGATCATGCCGGCCTGGTCGTATCTCTTGCTCGGCAGGAGTATCCGGATCTGTCGTCATTTGATTATCCGGAGGTCGTTTGGCGGCTCCACAAGCGGCACCACGCCGGACTCATCGTGGCCTCGAACAAGCTGACTCGCGTCAAACAACTGGTGTCCGAGACGGCCGTTCGTTTTCAGAATGAGTTCATGGCGGTCGCTCCATTGCCGGACAGGCCGTCTGCCTGAAGTTTCCGGCGACTGCGGAGGTCCGGTTGTCGCCGTGAGAGATGTAACCACGATTGAGCTGACGGTTCGTCGACTTCGGCCGGTATTGATCTAGAGCGATTCGATTGGCACGCCCCGGCTGCGAACCCAATCTGCGTGCAACTCCTGCAACCGACGAGTGATGCCGGCCTTGCCCTTGTCAGTGATTTTGCGGCCATCCGCCTCAATCACCGGTGTCAATTCTCCCATTGTGCCCGTCGTAAACACCTCGTCTGCCGTGTACAGCTCAGTCAACGACACGTTACGCTCCTCGACAGGTATGCCATTCTCACGTGCGAGACGAATCACCAGGCCCCGAGTGATGCCCGGAAGGCAAGCGTCAGCGTGAGGCGTAATCAGATGCCCCGACCTGACGACGAAGATGTTGGTCGCGTTTGTCTCCGCGATGAACCCGTGCAGATCGAGCATGATCGCGTCGTCCGCACCCGCAACATTTGCTTCGATCTTCGCGAGAATATTGTTGAGTATGTTGTTGTGGTGGATCTTTGAGTCAAGTATCTGCGGCGTATTGCGGCGGGTTGATGATGTCACCAGGCGGATGCCAGAATCAGGGTATACGGGCTTCTTCCATTCTGCAAGGACGATGAGCGAACAGCCGTATTGGTTGTTCCGCGGGTCCATGCCTGACGTTACTTTCCTCCCTCTGGTAAGAGTAAGTCGGATGTGCGTCTCATCACGCATGCCATTCGCCTCGAGCGTCTCGCCAATCGCCCTCTTGACTGCTGGACGATCCGGAATACCGGAGAACGCGAGTGCGTGCGCGGAGGCATAGAGGCGATCGAGATGCTCCTCAAGTTCCGCTATTCGCCCGTCGTAGACGCGGAGTCCTTCCCAAACCGCATCGCCTCCCTGTACGACACTGTCGAATACTGATATTCTTGCCTCATTGCGGGGCCACAGTGCGCCGTCCACATAAATCAAAATGGACCTGTTTCGCTCGTCCGGGAGCCTGGGCTCAACGTTGCCGACTGTCACGTTCTCGGACTTTTCAGTTTCTGTTGTCGTCAAGATCTATCCTCGATTTGCAGCTTCTGTTCTGTCGATCAGGTGTGCGGAGCCGGGTCAGCAGGATCCGCTGTTGCGGCCTTCGTCGCCGCATAGAACGAGACTCCTGTCGCCGCCAGGTCGGTCAACGTCGCGGCAGGCTCGTAGCGACCTCCCAAATCTGTAGCATAGGCTCTCATCCGGGCAACCATGGCAGATGCACCAACCAAATCGATGTATCTGAATGGACCCCCTATGAATGGAGGAAAGCCGATGCCGAACACTGCTGCCACGTCACCGTCGCTAGGTTTTGAGATGATCTGGTCGGCAAGGCAGTGAACGGCCTCGTTCACCATCAAGGACACGCACCGCTTCTGTATGTCGTTGTATGACAGTTTAGTAGCATTTACCACTCCAAGTAATTTGTTTACTTCTTCGGAGGCGTGTTTTCGTTTGCCGTCGTTGCCGTACGAGTAGAATCCGCTGCGGGATTTCTTGCCGAGCCGACCATCTGCCACCATACTCTCGACCACGCCCGTCGATTGTATTCGATCTCCGAACGCCTCCTCCAGCACCGGAACCACTTTCGCACCTACGTCGAGACCCACTTCGTCCATCAATTCAAACGGACCGATTGGAAACCCAAACGCCCGCATCGCCGCATCCACTTCCTCGATCGATACGCCTTCGACCAGTAGTCTCGAAGCCTCGTTGAGGTATGGCGCCAGAATTCGGTTGACAAAAAAGCCGGGCCCGTCATTGACGACGACGACCGTCTTTCCCTGCCTTCTTCCAACGGCCACGGCTGTCGCGACCGCTTGGTCGGACGTCTCACGACCCTTCACCACCTCAAGCAGCGGCATTTTGTCGACCGGCGAGAAATAGTGCATCCCGACGACGTTCCGCGGGTGCGCGGCACCCGACGCAATCCGGGAGATGGGTATCGAAGACGTGTTTGAAGCGAAAATCACTTCTTCTCCAGCAACCTCCTCCACTTCCGACAGCACCTGATGCTTGACGGCAAGGTCTTCGAAAACAGCCTCGATCACGAGATCAACCGATTCGAATCCGGAATAGTCGATTGTGGGGGTGACTCTGTCGAATTTCGTTGACCTCTCGAAGTCATTCAGGCGCAAACGAGACGCATGCTTGTCCATTCGACTCGATATGAATTTTAGAGCCCCCGCCAGACTCTCGTAGTCGCGATCTTTCAATCTCACGTCGATGCCTGCTTTTGCGGCGGACACGAACGCAATCCCGGCGCCCATTAGGCCGGCGCCGATAATACCCACCCTTTGGACGTCTCGGACTTCGGCGTCCGGGGAGCCCGGTGACAGATCGTTGCCCGCGATGAAAAGGCCCATCAGCGCCTGTGCCTGCGTCGTGCACGCGAGTTCGCCAAACTTGCGGGATTCGTAGCGAAGCCCCTCATCCATTCCCTCCTCTATTCCGACCTCCACACAGTCAATGATGGCGAGCGGTGCAGGATAGTGACCACCCGATTTCTCGTTAGTCCTTTTCCTTGCCTGTGATAAAATGACTTTTCGTCCAATGGGACTGCCTTCCAGCAACTTTTCGGCCCACGTCTTGCGCGATGCGCCGTTTCGATTCTCGCGAAGCTTGAGCACCCGTCGGACTGCCACGCTTCGAAGAATGGAAGCGGGTACCACCTCATCCACGACGCCTGACTTGAGTGCCTGGCGGCTGGTGAGGCGCCGACCGGTCAGCATGAGTCCGAGCGCGTCCTGAATTCCGATCAACCGTGGCAGTCGCTGCGTCCCACCCGAACCGGGTAGCAGACCAAGTTTCACCTCCGGCAGTCCGATGCGTGTCGCAGTGTTGTCCGTACAAATGCGGAAGTGACACGCAAGAGCAAGTTCGAGACCGCCGCCGAGGCATACGCCGTCAATGGCGGCGACGACCGGGAATGGCAGACTCTCCAACCGATTGAACAGCAATTGCCCCGAGCGGGAAAGTGCCGCGGCCTCCTCAGCGGTTCGACACCCAGCGAGCATTCTTACATCGGCGCCGGCAATAAACGAGTCCTTCTTCCCACTTTCGACAACCAAACCTTGTATGGACGAATCGGACGCGACCAGGTCGAGCATTGCATCGGCATCCGCGATGTACTGCTCCCGCAGAATATTCTGCTTTTCCATAGGAGTGTCGAACACCGCGACAGCGATCCCGGTGTCAGAGATCGCCAGCGAGAAGGGGCCGAACACGTGAACCTTCTTGTCTTCCATCGCCATCTGGGGATTACGTTTCGAGTACAATTGCCGCACCTATGCCCCCTGCCGCGCAGGCTGTTGCCAATCCAAGCGACGCCCCCCTCCTTCGCATCTCGTTGAGCAACTGCACAACGATTCGGCCTCCGGTAGCAGCAAACGGGTGTCCATAGGCAATCGAGCCCCCGAGCACGTTGAACCGATCTGGATCTATCTCGCCAATTGGCTCATCACGACCCAGGTAATTCTTTGCAAACTCTCGCGAAGGCCAGTTCTTGATATTGGCCAGAGTCTGCGCAGCGAACGCCTCGTGCATGTCAATCAGATCGATGTCAGCCAACTTGAGGCCTGCTCGTCGAAGTGCTTTTGGTGTTGCGAACGAGGGTCCCATGAGAGCATCGTTGAACGGGTCGATGGCCACGAATGCGTAAGAGCGGATGTATCCCAGCGGCTCAAGCCCAAGATCACGCGCCCGCTTCTCGCTTGTCAGTATCATCGATGATGCACCGTCGGTCAGAGGGGTCGCGTTAGCGGCCGTAACGGTACCGTGTCGCCGGTCGAAGGCAGGCTTCAGGTGGGACATCTTCTCAAGGGTGGTGTCCGGACGAACGTTGTTGTCGCGAGAGAAAGGCTCTTTGTGCGGCGGGGGAATGACGGTCATTACTTCCGCGTCGAGCTTTCCTTCTGCCCACGCCTGCGCGGCCAGTTTGTGCGATCGAAGGGCGAACTTATCCTGCTCCTCTCGGGTGACCTGGTGATTACGAGCCATTTGCTCCGCGATCTCCCCCATCGTCATATTCGTGGTGTAGTCTTTGACGGCAGGGGGAACGGGCACGAGGTCACCCGGACGGAGTTCGCTGAAGAGGCGAATGCGTTTCGACAAAGACTTCGCGCGGCTCGCTCGAATGAGCGTCTTCGCCATCTTGCGAGACACTTGCACCGGCAAGACAGACGTCGAATCAGACCCGCCTGCGAGACCAATGTCAATGTCGCCAAGCCATATCGCTTGGGCGATCGAAATGAGGGTTTGGAAGCTGGTCGTGCAGGCTCGTGAGATAGAATAGGCGTCCGTCTCGGGCGGCAAACCAGCGGCAAGGCTTACCTCGCGCGCGATGTTGGGCGCCTCCGGTAGGAGGCCAACTGAACCATAGACCACCCTTTCGATCGATGACGGATCTATCGGCGTTCGGGCGAGCAGCTCGCGCGTCACGATCGATCCCAGTCGAACCGCGTTAAGGTCGGCGAGGTCAGTTGCCTGCCGGGCAAAAGGCGTCCGCAAACCGGCGACAACCGCCACGCGCCCTCGATCCCTGTCGAAAAGGTCCATCACTTATCTGAATGCCGTAGGGTCGAAAATAGGAAAAGGCTCACGGGCAAACCCATGAGCCTTTTTGAGCGGAATACCGAG
>JBFIPX010000037.1:0-21751 GCA_041609895.1 Rhodothermales bacterium | reverse complement strand
TCGAGCTGACTTTCATAGCGGCGCTTGAGCGCTTCGACCTCTTCGTCGGTTTCTGCACGATGCGATTTGAAATCGACGATCGTCCAGCCGGACGGAGTGCGGTAAACGAGATCGATCGTACCGCGGTAGATGACTTCCTTCTCGTCGTCCCGGTGGGAAAACGGGACTTCAGAATAGACCTGCGACGCAGACTTAAGTTCACTGTAAAGATGACTTTCCTTGAAAGCGACGACTTCTTCGACAAGCTGTCTTGTGCGGTCCGCTGGAAGGCCTGCTTTGCGTGATTCAATGCTCGCGAAAGACTCGAGGTCGGTGACACGCTCTTCGATGAGCGCCTGAAAGACCGTGTGGATAACGGACCCATAGTCCGCACCCCGGTCGCCTGCCGGAAACTCCTCCACCGCGGTCGCCGGATCTTCCCCGGTAGCCGTTGCGACGACGTAGGTCGGTTCGCGGACCTGTTGCCAGTGCTCGCGAATCCTGTCGACCGCCGCACCGACGTCTTCTATGTGGTCAGGCTCCGCCGGTGAGTCAATGGACTCAGTTACGGCAATCGTGGGTACTGAACGGAGGGCGGGAACGAGCCTCGCCCACGGACCTTGCCCCTTCCCGCTCGGGTAACTCGAGACGATCAAGAGGTCTTGCGCCCGGGTTGCGGCGACGTAGACGTTGCGAAGCTCCTCGGCCTCCGAATAGAGTTTCTCCTTTTCAAGATCCTCAGCCCACCCAACAGGCTCGGCCACGACTTCTGAAAACCGTCCACCGCGGTCCGCCCGGATTGGAATCGAGAGATACTCGTGCTCTTGCTCCCGAGATACATGCTGACCGGGCTCCGGCCTGGATGTGTCGTAGCAGTCGGCGAGAATGACCACCGGCGCCTGAAGACCCTTGGCTTGATGGAGGTTCATGATGCGCACGACATCGGATCGCCCGACGTCCAGCGTCATCTGCTCATACTGGTATTTCGAGTCTCGAAGGATCTCACCCAGTTCGGCGACAACCTGACTCCAATTCATTCCCTGCTCCTCCCACCCGCGGACTAACGATACGACTCGAAACAGGTTACCTGCGCGTGTCGCGCCGCCCTCGAGCCCCGCTGCGAAGGCAGCGAGGCCTGTCCACTCGATGATGCTGGCAATAGCTGCTGCCGGCGACCGTGACATCACGTCGTTCCGCGCGCGGTCCAGCTGATCCTTAGCAGCCTCCATCTTCCGCGTAAGGTCCTCAGGCAAACCATCTGGGATGAGTCTCCATATTCTGAATCCACCTCCAGAAAGACGCAGCTGGTACAGTTCGTCGTCTCCGAGCCCGACCAGAGGCCCACGCAGATATCCAAGCATCGCGACTTCGTCGGCTGGGCGACGAATCACCTCCAGCATCTGAACCAAACTCCGCAACTCTTCCGAGGCCGACAACGAGTCGCCCCCGATGATGTCGTACGGAACGCTACGCTTCTCGAGCTCCCGGGCGTAAAGGTCCAGGTGGGTCCGCTTGCGGGTAAGGATCATGAAGTCACCGGGAGACCTGTTCGACTGCGTCATCGACAGGATGTAATTCGCGATCGAGACGGCCTCCTTCTGCGCAATGTACTCACGTCGGTTCCTGTCGACTTTGGGGATTTCCAAGCGCTTTACACAGGGATCGTCCGACGCTTCTAACCGATACGGCAGCAACCCATCATAGTCAGCCTGGTGTTCGCGTTCGTGCTCTTCAAAAAGCGTAGAGAAGGCAGAGTTGAGCCAGTCGCAGAGCGGAGGCAGGGATCTAAAGCTGGTCTTCAGTCGGACTTTGCGGCCTCCAGACTCGAGGATCCGATCCGTCACACGGCGAAAGACGTCGATGTCCGCCCTGCGAAATCGATAGATCGATTGCTTCTCGTCGCCGACAATACACAGTCGGCCGGGATCGGGAGATAGATCCCGCCAATCAGCCGACCCGTTATCGCTTGAGGCCAGGTACATGATAATCTCGGCCTGCAGTGGATCCGTATCCTGAAACTCATCGACAAAGAAGGCGCCGAACTTCGATTGAAAGCGCGACCGCACTTCAGGTCGGTTTCGAAGCAGTCTCGCTGTGTACAGGAGCAGATCGTGGAACGTGACCAGTCCTTTATTCCGGCGATACTCGGAGAAGCTCTCAACGATATCGTCGATGAGTGGCACAACCTTGCCGTGGACATACTGCCTCCAATCGGTCAGCGCAGGGTCGACGACATTTTCTAGCAGGTTCGGGGCTACAACGTCTCTAACGTGCCGGGCCAGCGCCTCGTCCGGCCACTTCTTCAGGGTAACGCTGCTCTTCTTCAGAGCCCGCTGATAGATGCGCAGTAGTTCAGCCTTGTTCGCGACATCTTCGAAGGACCGATTACGCCGATAGTATTCGGCTCGATCGATTTGCTCCAGGAACGTATCGCGCTCAAGGGGGATGCTGCCGCCAAGTTGTGAACGTACCTCTTCAATCTGCTCGAGAACGTCTTGAAGCGGTCGTTGCAGGTCGGGTTCAGAATCGAGGCCGGGTTGGAGCGGAAGGTCTGAGTTTTCCGTGCGTGTGACAAAGAAGTCATACAGTTCTCCGACGTCTACGCCGAGGCGTCGCAGTTCGTCGATCCGGGTGTCGCCATTGGCATACAGTGCCTGGATCGCGTCGCGCCAGAAGTGGCGCCAAAGAACCGTAACCTCGTGTTCATCTACCTCTGTGAAATCCGGCCGCAGTCCTGCTTCCAGGGGCCGCTCGCGAAGTAGCCGAGCGCAAAACGAGTGTATCGTCCCTATGAAGCACCGATCGATCTTGCGAAGTGCCTCCGCAGCACGTGCATTGTTTGCCGACTTCTCGCGAAGCTTCTCTGCAAATCTAGCCCGCATCTCGCCCGCGGCCATTCTTGTAAAGGTGATGGCAACCAGCGAGTCGATCTCGACCGAGCCGGAGACGACACCTGCGACCATACGACGGATCAGCGCCTCCGTCTTACCCGTCCCTGCGCTGGCAACGACTACGAGATTGACGTCGAGTTCTTGCTCGATGACCCGACGCTCCGCGCTGTCAGGAAGGTCTGCCTGTGCAGCTCCCGCTTCCGGCTGTATGTCTACAAGGATTTCATCCACTCCGGTAGCAGCTCCAGTATTCCATTCATTGATTCTGTTTCCTCGAGTGCCGCGGGTAGATCCGACTGAAACCGGCGTTCGCTCGAACAGACCGAACGATAGTCGCAGAACTTGCACGGAGAACTCCCCTGGTCGCGTTTCTGAAAATGGAAGAACGCGCCTCGCTCGGCCATCTCCAGCAGCGGCAGCAGGTATCTGCCAACCACGTCACGATCCGGCACATTGTGGGATATCCGGCGACCGTACTCACGCTCGCCAACAAAGAAGTAGCCCGACTCGGTTACCTCCAGATTCGTGGGAAGACCCTTCATCAGATTCTCGAAGGCGAAAGCGTACAGCGCCCACTGAAGCTTCTCTCCCTTAAAGGGATTTGTTCGGTCGAAGGGAGCCGACGAACCGGTTTTGTAGTCCCAGATCTTGAAACCCGAAGATGTTCGATCAACGCGGTCGATGCTTCCGCGAAGTCTGATGGTCGCGTGCTTGCCCAACTCGATCTCCACCGGTCGCGGGTGACGACTACCCTCAGCGTTGTCGCCGAACTTAAGCTCGAAGTGAACGGGTTCTACGCCCGGGTCGCTTCGGCTTTCAGCAGCGAGAAATATCTGAGCTGCGGTTTTGATCTGTCGAAGCCCGGCTCGATAGGCCAAAGGAGTTTCGGGCGGTATTCTCTCGCAAGCCGATTCCGCATACTCTTCTGCGAGGTCGAGGATTTCGGCACGATGTCGTTCCATATTGGGCTTCTCGGAACGATCCTGGAGACGGGTCATGAAGTCGCATAAGAGCTCATGAACGAGCTTGCCGAATTCGCGCGCATCGAGCCACCTGTTATCCTCCGGGTCGATCTCGTCCGGAGGTTGAACGTAGAGCACATGCTGAAGGAAATACCGATGAGGACACTCCGCCAGGCGCTCGAGGCGTGAAGCCGATACGGTCTTACCATCGCGCAGGCTGAGTTCGGGTGTCGGCCGACCGAGATAGCCATCGAAGCGCGAGAGCTTCGGGCTGTTGCGAGCTGACGTTGCCTTCAGACCCGAGGCCAGCAATGGATAGTAGTCCGTCGCAGCTTTGACAAACCGAGCGCTTCCTCGCTGCGAAAGCCAGGCATCTGCCTCGGAGATGGCCTCGTCTAGCGCCGGTACCGATGTGTACCTGATTGGATTTTTCAGATCGAGGTCCTCGCGGCACTGAGCGAACACCGACGATGCATAGCGTTCGCGACCATCGACGACGTCGAAACGATTCGCGGTCAGGGTTACGGGACCCTCCAGGGTCCCAAGCATACGCAGCAGATGCCACGTTCTTTCTGCCGGCCGCGAGCGACCATCCGGGAGCCGTGGCGATATTTTGGCTCGCTCGTCGTCGAGCAGCACTGGACTTTCCATTCCCGCGCCGGGGAACGAGCCCTCGTCAAGTCCGACAACGAACGTGTTGGGTCTCCCGCTATAGCCCGCGCGCTCGACAGGAACGACGTACAAGTGACCCTCACGAGCCACCGATGCCGCGGAGTGATGCGACTCGAGTAGTTGCTGCATCAGGGATGCCAGGGAGTCGGTCGGGCCGGAGATCTCCATTTCTGAGATCGCACGCAGTCGGTCCAGAATTGACTCAAGCATCTGTGCCTCAATCTCACTCGTCGGACGGAAGTAATCCCCTAGAAAGCGAAGGCCGGATTGCGCTAGCTCAGCCGCCGTCGAATCGCCAGACTCCGGTACGAGTTCGAGTAGCTGTTCGACGGCCTCTCTGCCAACGGTCAGACGCTCAATTTTCCGGTCGGAATCACGACCAAAACCGGACGCCTCTTCCGCTTCGATCTGGCGTCGCTGCCTCGCAAAGGCATTGAGAATCTCATCGCGTCCTCTACCAGCCTTTCTGACGTCTAGCGTCTCGGCGATTTCGCACCGCCGCGGCTTCGGGCTCTGCCCGTCCGGCCACGGAAGGCGGACGAGACGGGACCTCAGAAGGTGCGACAATCCTCCGGCGTCGAGTCCTTCGGCGATCCAGCGGTAGAACCCGATCACAGCCTGGCCGCAGCGACCTATTCGGATGGGCAGTCCTTCCGACAGCGTGACTGGAAGTCCCATCGAAAAAGCGTTGTTGGCAATGAGCGTCAGGTAGGGTTTTGACGTATATGCAATTTCCACCGAGTCGAGTGACACGTTCAACGACCGGATCTCACGAAAAACGCCCCGTACCTCTGCGTCCGAACCAACTGCATCCCGAAGCTGCACCAGCGAACTGTCAGCTGGCTCCAGCCTTCTGATTCGGATCTGCCCGGCGGGGTGCACCGTTTCCGTTCGAGTCGGTACGGAGATATCCTCGAACCGAGACGCTACGACGTGGCGTGGCGGATCGACCTGAAAATCATCCCGTCCAATCCGAGAGAACTCACCGCTGGTGTCATGCATCAAGTCGAGAAAACGGAAGGGCAGGAACGGAATCTCAACCTCGTCGAGTACGGCAACCGCATCGAACCGGCAACCCTGACTTTTCAGTTGTTCGATGGCGACACGATAGACGTCGGCTGAATCGTACTGCCGGTCTCGCGCGATCGAGCGTTCGTAGGATTGATAGACCTCTGCGAGAAAACGCGCTTTGGCTCGGCCTATTCCCGACTTTGCAAGACGAGCCGACGGCACGTCGGCGAGGCGGAGATCCGAAATCGTATGCGCTATCGCCCTGACCAGCCCGGGCGATACGGCGAGGGAGCCTCGGAAGTCATCGGTTGCATCTGCCCCCTCGAGTGTTGAGGACAGGATTCGATGGACAAGAAAAGCGGCTCCATCAGCAGACAGCCGTTGTGCCTGTTCGTCGAGAACCGGAGCCGCATACCACTCCGCGAGCGAAAGTGAGGTCTCGACGTGCAGGTTGACCCACCGGACGCCATGCCGGGCCAGCGCCGTTGTGAGATTGTAACCGGCCTGCTTGCTCGGGACAACCAACAGTTTCCGGCCGACGGGGTTTTTGCGACAGAATTCCTGAAGTTGCTCTATGACGTATGAGATCTTCTCCTCACCTCCTGAATGGCTATCTCGAGCCTCGCGGCGGCTCTCAAACAAAAGACGACAGACGGACGATGAAGCTAGGGCGCGGGGGTGACACCCTTATGTCACACCGGTCAAGTAAACAGGCCGATGATCGTCATTATCAGAACGACGCCGATGAGGATACCGACGGCGACAACGATGTCTTTCTGTAGTCGTTTGTTCATTGCTTACCCGCGATGCGTGGGACCGGGCAGTGGCGCTGTTCAAGGAGCCCGATAAGTGCAGGAAGCAAAAAAAGAAAAAAGGACCGGCGACTCAAGTGCCGGTCCTTTAAACATTCTCTTTTTGACGGCGGAGAGATCCGTCTATTCGTTGGCCACCTGCCCATAGAGCGATTTAAGGCGGATCACCACCCGTGTGGCCATGGTGGCGGCGTCCGAGAAAACCTCGTGCGTAACGTTGCCGTCCTTAAGACCGGCTTCCAGGAACTCCTTGAGCTCGTCGTACCAGCGGTGCAACGTCTCAATCTCTGCTTCGAGCCGGTCCTCGGCCTCGTTTGACGGAATGGTGGACATGGGTAACCCACATTAGAGGTACGAAATCCTCGATTGTATCGACTTGGGGGACCCATACTTAAGGCACTTCAAAGCCCTTGAATGGCCTTTTTTATCGGTTTCAGCGGCTTTGGTGCGCACTTATGCAATGAGACTGGCCATCCAGCCGAGCAAGGCCCCTCCTGCGACGAGCCATGGCGCACTGAGCCGAAACCGAAAAAAGGCGACCGCTGCCGCCACAATGACGATCGCAGCGGGCAGAGAGGTGAGAGTAACCACTGCAAGCTCGATGGTCACGGTCAGCATCAGTCCGACGGCAGCCACGTTGACCGCGTCCAGAAATGCTGACGCCCATGCGGACTCGCGCAGCTTGGGAATGATAGGATTAAGTATCAACACGAAAATAAATGAGGGAAGAAAGATGCCCAGCGTAGCTACGACCGCCCCGCTGGGTCCGTCTACCAGGTATCCGATGAAGGTCGACGTTGACAATACCGGACCCGGTGTGAACTGACCGATGGCGATCGCATCCAGCAGCTGCGCCTCGGTAAGCCAGCCGAAGTCGTTGACGAGACCGCCCTCGAGAAACGCCACGAGCACATATCCACTACCGTACAGGATAGCGCCGATTTTCAGGAAGAAGAGGCCCAGTTTCCACGTCGAGACAGCAACACCTGCACCCGCCGCAGCTGCTCCGGCCGCCACCGCCGTGCTATCCTGAAATAGAATAGGTAAGAAGCGGGCTGCAGTGTCCGTCTTAGGTGAACCGCTCGCGCGAAGCCATATCATCCCGACAAGGCCGCCGACGAGCAAGGCCGTAACCTCATTCGTGCCCAGCAGGGAGGCGGCACCGACGGCCAGCCCGATGACACCCAGGCGCCAACCCGTCACGGCCTGCCGACCCAGCCGCCACAGGGCGCCGGCAATGATCACAATTACGGCCGGCTTGATTCCCACGAGAAACGGCTCCACTTCCGGCAAGGCCCCGTACCTGACATACAGCCACGCCAGCCCTGCGGTCAGCGAGACCGCCGGCAGTATGAAGGACGCTCCGGCAGTGAAGAGTCCCGGCCAACCAGCCCGTTCGTAACCGAGGTGCATCGTCATCTCGGTCGAATTGGGACCGGGGATCAGATTCGTCGCGCCGACCAGGTCAAGGAAGTGTTCGCGTCCAACCCAGCGACGACGTACGACGAACTCGTCTTCCATCATCGCGATGTGCGCCGCCGGGCCTCCGAAGGCGACAAAACCGAGCCGCAAAAAGAGCCGTGCGATCTCTCCGAGAGGACCCCGACTACCCTTATCCACCGGGCCTATGACGTCTTCCGATCCGCCCGCCATCCCTAAATCTCAAACTCGGCAACTACGGGAGCATGATCAGACGGCTTCTTACCCTTACGCTCATCTCGATCTACGTGCGCATCGACGCACGCATCTGCCAGCTTCTTCGTCGCCAGAATATGGTCGATCCGAAGGCCGTCACCCTTTGGAAAGGCGAGCCGGCGGTAATCCCACCACGAGTACGGACCTTCGCCATCATGATGCAGGCGAATCGTGTCAACGAGGCCCCACTCGATGAGACTTTGAAGGCGCTCGCGCCCACCCTCGTGACACAGCACTGACTCCCTCCATTTGTCCGGGTTGGCCACGTCCCGATCTTCCGGAGCGACGTTGAAGTCGCCGCCGATAGCGACCTTCTTGTCCTTCGACAGATTCTCGTCCAAATACCTCATGAAGCGTAAGAGCCAGTCGAGTTTGTACTCCCACTTGTCGGAACCTACCTCGCGGCCATTCGGCACGTACACGGAGACTACCTCAATCCCATAGGTTGCCGCACGGATTACTCGCGCCTGGGGGTCATCAACGTCGTCTCCCATTCCGCTCTTGATGTCAGAGATCTCTTCCCGACTTAGAATCGCGACGCCGTTATACGTTCGCTGACCATGAACGGCGGCGTGGTAGCCGGCCTCGGCAAGCGCGTCAGCCGGGAAATTCGGGTCGGTTACCTTGAGCTCCTGCAGACACACGACGTCGGGCTCGGCCTTTTCGAGCCAGGCGAGGAGCCGTTCGAGTCTTGCCTTGACAGAGTTCACGTTCCACGTTGCAACCTTTATCCTCATGCGTATCTAGAGGTCGATCTGCAGCTTAAGCGTAACGCTACGTGGCGGCGCGAGCAGCGCAGGTCGCTCGAGGTAGTAGTAGTCGAAAACATTCGAGAGAATCAGCGACGCGGTCAAGCTCTTCCAACGGGCGATTACCCTGGCATCCGTTACGTGCGTGTTCTCAAGAACGCTCGCATCCGGGACGAAGATGGCGAAATCAGAATCAATTTTGTCGGGAATGCTGGCAAAGCGATAGTCAATCCCTGCGTC
The DNA here is from genome assembly GCA_041609895.1 of Rhodothermales bacterium. Classification (GTDB taxonomy): domain Bacteria; phylum Bacteroidota; class Rhodothermia; order Rhodothermales; family JABDKH01; genus JAHHLP01. Next base: position 12,740 of record JBFIPX010000037.1, on the reverse strand, counting down.
GAGCCATCGGCTAAGCGTTGCGGTCGCACCGGTGACGACAAGGTGCTTTGGACGGTAGGGCAGGTCCTCGCCCTCCGCATCTTCCGTGTCCAGGTAGGTGTAGCCGAATGTTATCCTGACACGCTCCTTAAGTGCGACGCCCGACAGGGTTACCTCCAGGCCGGCGATCCGGCTTTCGTCCAGATTCACAAACTGGAATCCTACGACGCGCTCGCCCTCGCTGGATATGCCGTTCACAAACCGCGGCTCGATGAGATTGTCGTAGGTGTTCCAGAAAGCGGCAACATCCCACTCGAGCCCCTGAAGAACACTTCCGGTCGTCAACCACCCGCGGAGACCTCCTTCAATGCTGGAGCTCGTCTCGGGCTTAAGCCGCGGGTTCCGGAAAATGGGGATGAAGCTCTGATCGTCGGTAAAGCGCTCGGCAAGACTCGGAACGCGAAACCCCATTCCGCCGGCCAATCGTGCCACGAGACCGTCACCAAACGATTGCGAAACGGCCAACTTGGGACTCAGCCGGGTGACCGTTTCGGTCGCATCGACGCGATACAGGTCGTACCGAAGACCTGCAACGAGAGCTGCACTTCGCGTGAGGTCCGTCTCCCACTGTCCGAATGCAGCAATCTCGGGTTGGCTACCCAACTCGTCACCGTCGCGTGTCCGGAAGAACGACGATCGCGTGGTGTTCGCGTCAAAGCTGGTTCCAGCCGTAACCGTCCCCGCGCGTGCTACCGTAGCGGAATATTGAATCTCTCCACCATACCGAACTCCCCACGTACCATCGCTCAGCGATTTGACTTCACCGGTATCGTCATCGATAGGCCGAATCACGGTACCGAAAAGTCGCAGGCGACCAGTTAGAAGTGAGTTCGAAGTTGGCAGGAACCGCAGTGTAGGTAGAAAGCTGAATTGGTTCGAGAAGTTGTCGTTGGAGCCAGTGGGCACCGAAGACTGCGTGATGGATAGCGAGCCTGGATTGAGCGCATCCGATAGTCCATTCCAAAAGAGGAAGCTGTCTTTCTCGCGGAACAGTGCTCCGAAGAGCACGTCGCCCTGGAGTCGATCGCTGAATTGCATACCGATCTTCCCGTAGCCCTGGATGTACTCGTTCTGCTGGAAGTTCATGTAGCCGATATCCTTTCGGTACGTCAGACTAATCCATGCTCCACCCGAGCCGAAGCTTCTTGAATGGTCGAATCGGACGCCCGCGAACCACCGCAGGTCGTCGGCCCCGGCCCATCCCGCGCGCCACTCGCCGTGCTTGGCCTTCTCGTAGAATCCTCCATACGACTGGATGCTCGTACGCGGCTGATTCGGGTACTTCTTAGTGATGACGTTGATCACTCCGCCAAGGGCACCACTCCCGTAGAGCGCTGATCCGGGACCTTTCAAAACTTCGATCTGATCCACCTGGGTCATGGGGACAATGTCGAGCGGGACGCCGTCGGTGTCCGGCGACAGGATCTGTGAACCATCGAGGAGAAGCAGCACGCGGCTGCCCGTGTTGTAGGCGAAGCCGCTGGAGCCGCGGAGGTTAACCTGATTGTCCTGCATCTGAAGTCCGGACACGTAACGCAGGGCATCGTCCAGTCGAATTGAGTTCCGGGCCTCGATTTCGCGAGCGGACAGCACCGTGATGCTTGCCGGAACGGTCGTCGCCAGCTGAGCGCGTCGCGATGCAGTAACGACCACCTCACCGGTTTCGAGGACCACCTCTTCGAGGACAAAGTCGGCTCGAGCGGTTTCACCGGTTGCGACGTTTACAACCTTGGAGATCCTCCGGAAACCGACTGCCGACGCCACAACGTCATACTGTCCGCTCCCCGGTAGCGCGATCTCATACCGTCCGTCAACGGCAGAGGTCGATCCCCGCGTCGTTCCAACAATAAACACATTTACGCCGGGGAGCGCTACGCCCGAGGCGTCGGTGACCTGTCCGAAAACCCTTTCGGTTTGCGCGTCGGCTACCCGAGATCCGCCAAGCACAAAAGCCACGCATACGAGGGCAGTCAGTAGGGGACGCGATATGGCTGAGACACACCTCACGGAAAGTCCGGCCGGTTGGCGAAGTCCACGGTGATAGCGACCCGAGAGGTTTCCGCGGAGTTGACCTGAAAGATGCCTCCGCCCTCTTCATAGATGCCCATGGCCTCCCATGAAAGTATGTCCGATGTTCTTTGTCTCGCCACGACAGCGAACGGGTATGTGCCCAGGACGACATCCTCCAGAACAACGGTTTGAGACGCAACTCCATACTGCAGTCCTTCACTGAACTCGAGTCGATTGAGCTGCAGAAAGTCCGTTGTATCCTGAGGCACGAAACGCATCGCAACGAAACGAAGGTCGACGAACTGATTGGCCGGAGGCCAGTCCGACACGTATGTAATGTCTGCTCTTATGAACCCGGGCTCAATTGACTCCGGTGGCCGAATTGATGAATCGCAGCCAGTAGCGACCAGGAGCAAAACGAGCAACCCGGGAACGACCAATCGTACGGCAAACGGAGCGGACTTCGTCAAGACGAAAGCGTTGCGTGGGTCTGTGGGAGAAAGTATTGGGTGCTCGCGCGGGCGCACTGTATTGAAGGTACGCCAAATGATCGGCGGATTTCTAGTCAAGCCCTTTGACCAGCACCTCCCTGTCTCCCCGAAGCCACCGGATCACGTCTGCCGTGTCAATCACCAGGGATACCGAGTTGACCGCGATGACGGCGAATATCCAGCTTTGCATGCTGCCTGGCGGTACGGTAGTGAGCCCGTAAAGCAGAACCACGTTAAGCAAAAACCAGGGAAAGTGACCTAGACCGAGAATTCGGGTGAAACCAAACCGCCACGTCAGTATCACCATAAGCACAAAGTTGACGACGAAAACGGCAAGCACAATGCCTGCTACTGGATGCTCGAGCCACCACAAAGCGGGTACTATATTGACGGTTGCCAGAACGAAGAGCCACGCGTGGACGTAACGAGGCATCAGGGAAAGACCCTGAAAAAATCTGATAAGGCCCTGCTCGATCAATGCATGCATGACCCTTCGTGCGCATCGTTCGGGAAGTGTTTCAATCGAAACAAACATCCTAATCCACGGCGAACCATATCATTCCCTCTGGTGGGCTCACGAGCATCCCGGAGTTCGTGTGATCGATCAGCGACATCTTCCCCACAAGCTCGTAGTGGAAGACCTTGAAACGGTTGAGTCGGTCTTCCGGGCTATTCGGGAGATGCATGTCAGGGGCGCGCCATTGATCGGAGCCGCGGCAGGATGTGGGGTCTACCTGGCGGCGCGGCAGGCAAAGACACGGGATGAGGTCGACACGGCGGTAGTCCACGCCGCCGACCACCTGAAGGAGGCCCGTCCAACGGCTGTCAACCTTGCATGGGCTGCCGACTACGTTCGGGACGCCGTACTGCGCGCAACCGATTCCGAAGGGAAGATCGACGCCGCACGGAAAGCGGCGAACCGTATCATGGACGACGAGCTCGATCGCTGCCGTCTGATCGGCGAATCGGGGCTTCAGATCATAGAGGCTGCCGCAGAAAAAACGGACGGCCCTCTCAACATACTCACGCATTGCAATGCGGGCTGGCTCGCCTGCATCGACTACGGGACGGCGACGGCCCCTATCTACCTCGGCCACGATCGGGGGCTGAAGCTTCACGTATGGGTAGACGAAACGCGGCCGCGGAATCAGGGTGCCCGCCTGACAGCCTGGGAGCTAGGTGCACATGGCGTACCGCACACCGTCGTCACAGATAATGCAGGGGGGCATCTGATGCAGCAGCGCCAAGTAGATCTCGTTCTCGTTGGCACTGACCGGACTACCCGTCATGGTCATGTCGTAAATAAGATCGGTACGTACCTCAAAGCTCTTGCCGCGGCGGACAATAACATCCCGTTCTATGTAGCGTTGCCTTCATCGAGCATCGACTGGTCGGTTGACCGGCCCTCCGACATTCCGATCGAGGAGAGGGACGCCGACGAGGTGCATTACGTCAGCGGGAGCGCGAAAGACGGTGCAACCACGTCAGTACGTCTTACGCCCGAAGGAAGTAGTGCGGCCAACTACGCCTTTGACGTGACGCCGTCAAAACTCGTAACGGCATTCATCACAGAACGCGGAGTGTGCCCGGCCAGCGAGTCCGGTCTGCGATCACTCTTTCCTGAGTCCAAAGACCGTTGATCGAGCGGGGAGTCATACAGTTCAACTGCAGGTGGACGAAGGGACCGCCACCGGACGACGAACCAGTGATTCGGAGCCTGATTGCCTGGCGACAAAAGCTCTTCGCTATCGGGCTTATCGGCGTCAGTGAGGACGGCATCGGGTTCGGAAACATCTCTGTACGTCGCGCTGGCGAACTCAACCAGTTCGTCGTCACCGGTTCGCAAACAGGCGCGATACGATCATTGACGCCGACGCACCTTTCTGTGGTTACTGACTTCAGCATACAGCGCAACTGGGTCGCGTGCCGCGGGCCCGTCCGCGCGTCGTCCGAGTCGCTCACGCATGGAATCGTTTATCGCTCGCGGGCCGACGTCGGCGGCGTCATCCACGTTCATAATGCACAACTGTGGACGGCTTCAGCTCGGACTCTCACGCGCACGTCATCCGATGTCGAGGCAGGCACACCGGAGATGGCCAACGAGATGGCGCGTGTCCTGTCCCACGTACCCGTAGATGCCTCAACGGTCGTCAACATGGGCGGGCACGAGGGGGGTCTGATTGCCTTCGGGCCGAGCCTTGACGCAGCCGGCCAGCAACTAATTCAATTACGCAACACGATCGGGATCGGTCCCAGCTCGACCACCGGATAGCGCGGTTCCGACTTTGATCCGAGATCCACGTCCGGACGCTTGGCACCAGTAGGCTTAACCTGCGAAAAGCCCTGTCGAATAATGGCGCGGATCGTAGATTCGATGACATGAATCCAATCGGGCCTTCACGTCATTTGCGTGATATGCACGATCCTCACTCGCGCATCGCAGGTGGTCGCAAATCGTGGAAACACGCGGGATCTAAATCGTTGAAAGCGCCAGAGACTCAAAATTGATTCATGGATCTGCCGGACCTGTATATCATTAACGAGTTCGTCCCGGTACCGAGAGTATTCTATTCGGACGCCACGCAGGAGCCTTTCGCGGAGTGCATTGATTGCGGAAGACATCTTCTGGAAGACGGGACGCAATACATCGTCGAGAAAGCTTTTCGCTCTTACAAGGGATTTGAGGCGCGGGATACGGTCTTCGAGTATGCCCTTTGCCTTGAATGCAGGGACGCATTGTCTGAAACGCTGTCTGCGGAATCCAAGCAGAGAATCGACGCCTACTTCGCGGAGCGGACCGACCTTGTGAAGCGCCGCGAAGCTCTCCTCTCGGACGGCAAGCTGGATGTCGACGAATGGATCGGGCGATGCGTCGTAACGGGCGAGCGAACGTCCGCCATGCAGGAGTATCAGATTCTCTGTCAATGCGACGGCTCCGACATGCTGTTCGGGTATGTCCCATACGCAATAGGCGGCACCGCCATCGACGAGGTGGTGAGTCTTCTCTCGAATGCAACCATCGATGAGTTGAACGGCTTTAGTGACGAGCACCTCGGGATCCCACCCGAACTCGAGGACATATTCGCGAAAAGGGTCCTGCTGATATGAGCCGTCACCGCTCGAGCGGCACTGGTCCCACTTCATCTCGGCCTAAATAAACCGCATGGCAAAAGAGCGATTCCTTTTCGTCTCATACGACGCCTTGATCACCGACACCGCTTGGCGGACGGCGCTCGAAGGTCACGACGTCAAGTACTATATAGATCACGCAGCGAAGCGAGAGATAGGCGACGGTTTCGTGCCAAAGGTTGATGATTGGAGAAAGGAGGTTGACTGGGCCGACGTAATCGTCTTTGATGACGTGCTAGGAATGGGTGAGTGGGCGCACGAGCTCCGAGCAGCAGGCAAGGCCGTGGTCGGAGGTACACCCTACACCGACCGACTGGAAGATGACCGAAGCTTCGGACAGGACGAACTGAAGCGCTACGGAATTTCGATACTCCCCTTCCAGGAATTCACCTCGTTTGACGACGCAATCAAATACGTGAGCGACAATCCGTCGGCGTACGTCATTAAGCCGAGCGGAGAGGCGCAGAATATCAAGAGACTCTTGTTCGTGGGTCAGGAAGATGACGGGAAGGACGTCATTCACGTACTCGAGACCTACCGCGCGATCCATTCCGAGCAGGTCAAAGTGTTCCAGCTACAGAGACGCGTGAAAGGTGTCGAGGTGGCGGTCGGTGCCTTCTTCAATGGGTACGAGTTCGTCTACCCGATAAACGTAAACTTTGAGCACAAGAAGTTATTCCCCGGCAACATCGGTCCGTCGACGGGCGAGATGGGGACGTGTATGTATTGGAGCCAGCCAAATCGCATCTTCAACCGCACGCTCAAGCGGTTGGAGGAGAAGCTTCGTGAGGAGCATTATGTCGGTTACATAGATCTCAATTGCATCGTCAACAACAACGGCATCTACCCGCTCGAATTTACCGCGAGGTTCGGCTACCCTACGATCTTCATTCAGCAGGAGGGGATGATCACGCCGATCGGGCAGGTCCTTGCGGGGCTGGCGCGAGGTGACAAGATCGAGTTGAAGACGCGGTCCGGATTTCAGGTGGGTGTACGAGTCGTCGTCCCCCCCTACCCCTTCCAGGATCTCGACGCGTTCAAGGCCATGTCAAAGGACGCTCTGGTCATGTTCAAAAAACCCGGACTCGACGGCATCCACATTGAAGACGTCAAGATTGTCAAGGATGAGTGGGTGATCACCGGGTTAAGCGGCGTGGTGCTGGTCGTGGTCGGCATGGGTCCGACCGTTCGCCAGGCGCAGCAGCAGGCGTACAATCGCGTCAGTAACATCATCATCCCGAACATGTACTACAGGACGGACATCGGGATGCGATGGTTTGAGGATGCTGATCGGCTACATACCTGGGGATATCTTAGAGAGATCTGATTCGATGATTTTCCAACTGCACCATTGTTGTAGCCGCGAAAGCGGAATTACTGGTCATGCCCGCGAAAGCGGGTATCCACAGGGTTCACCTGCGCGTGGGTCCCGACTCCCCCGCGGTGACGGGGGCAGGCTTGGCCGCGATGACTTGTGGACGGCCTTTGCCTTGGCGGCCGCCCTGGTAATTGGCATTGTGCTCTCACCCTCCGCCGCCAACGGCCAGGATGCGGGCGCACCCGCGGCCGCGGACCTTGAATCGCGCGTTGCCGAACTCTTCGAACAAACCTGTGCACGCGCCGGCTGCCACGCCGGACCAGTCGCGCAGATGGACCTCTTTCTTACCAGCAGCCAGTTCTATGCATCCACGGTCGACGTGCCCAGCACGGAGCGCCCGGACCTCAAGCGCGTGGATCCCGGCAATCCGGACAAGAGCTATCTCATGATGAAGGTGAACGGATCAACCGACATCGTGGGTCTCCAGATGCCGATGACCGGCGAGACGCTCAGCGAAGAGGAGATTCAGCTGATCCAGGACTGGATCGTAAGTCTGGAAGGCGCGGAAGCAAGGCCTACCCAGGAAACCGCAGAGATCTTTCCATTCGATGGATGGAAGGCAATCAACCTGCCGACTTCGAGAATGGTCGACGAAGGCAGCTGGTTGTTCCTGATCTCTCACCGATTCAATCCAACTATTGGCGACGGGTATGAGGCATTCTACGGACTTGACGGCAGCGGTATCATCTTCCTGAGCATGGGCTACGCTTTTTCAGATGAGTTCCTCGTGTCTCTGGCGCGCAGTAATTCAGCGGATAACGTCGAGCTATGGTCGCGCTACCGATTGGGCCGGCAAGGTCGCGACGGCTGGCCCGTCAGTCTTGCGCTCCAGGGGGCGGTCAACTGGGTGACGGAGGAACCGACCGTCGAAGATCGCTACAGCGGTGAAGCGTTCAAGTTCTCACTGCAAGCAACCGCGAGCCGCCAGCTCACGGAAGGTCTAGGGGTCGCCGTGGTACCCGGGATCATCACGAATCCCGTGGAATCCACCGAAGGTGAGGACGCTCTCGTTACGCTGGGCCTCGCCGGTCAGTGGAACTTCCACCGTAACCTGTCGCTTGTTGCCGAATGGGTGCCGATCGTCACCGGCTACTCGCGGTCAGCAACGTTCGGCAACGACATCCGTTTTGACTCGTGGGGTGGCGCCTTTCAGATTACGACGGGCGGCCACGTCTTTCAGATCGTCCTGTCTAACAGCGTCGGTTTGACGGCCGATCAGTATATGCGCGGTGGTGACCTGGATATCCAGGACGTCGATGTGCGACTCGGGTTCAATATTTTCAGAGTCATCAATTTCTGATTCGATGTCACGAGTGTTCAACTTCAGCAACACAGACCGCCTACTATTGGTTGTTAGCGTGGTGGTCCTCCTCTCGGCCTGCGAGCATGCCAATCCGGTGTCGACCGACCCGCCGGCACCAACACTGACAAGCATTCAGAATTCGATTTTCAATTCCTCGTGCGCGATCTCCGGATGTCACCTCGGCGCTAATTCGCCGCGCGGACTCGACATGAGTCCGGGAGAATCGTGGAGCAATCTTGTAAATGTTCAAAGCAGCGGGTTGCCCACTACGATCCGAGTTGTACCGGGAGACCCTGATAACAGCTACCTCATCATGAAGATGGAGGGTGCCCCGGGTATCGTCGGCCTTCAGATGCCGCAGGGCCGCGACCCCCTCAGCGACTCGCAGATCGAGGCTATCCGCGAATGGATTGCGGCGGGCGCCCTCGACAACTAGTCGGCGGTGCGGAGCAATGAAAGCCGGCTGATCAGATCCACCTGATTCGCGCGTTCTATTTACCGTCAGTCAGAAATCCTAGACTGATCCTTGCTTCTTCATCTTCTGAGAAAAGCGTCAGGAGCATTCGCGCGAACGGCGTCTCGCGGCAGACTCGGTAGAAAACCGTCTGACCATCGCGCCTTGCCTCCACGAGCGCCTTCTCTCTGAGGATCCTCAGGTGCCGTGATACTGCGGGTTGCGTGATCTCAAAGATGTCTGCGAGGTCGCAGACGCATAGCTCCCCCGCCCTCCACAAAACGTACATGATCCGGAGCCGCGTCTCGTTGCCGGCGGCAGACATGTATGCAGCCAACGCGACCAGTCGCTCGTTTCCGTACGCGTCCCTGTGGAGCGTCTCAAGCAGGGTGACGTTTGCCTCCTTGCGAATGCAGGTACGATCAGTGACTTCTCCGTCAGACATTTGCCACCCTGTAGGTTTCTTTCGGTAGGCCGCACACGCGCTTCAGCCGAAAGCGACGCGGTAGCGAGGAATGATGATTAGGAATAAACCACCATTTACGTAAGCGCAGACTACCGCCTCGACCGGACACGCCGAAACGAACCGCTATACGTAAAGCTGATCCGACGGGGCCCTTGCACTTAAAAGAAGAACTGCAGGTAGGCGAAATAGGCATTGCTCTGGGATCCAAACTCTGTGTCTTCCTTGCCCGCGAAGAAGTATATCGCTCCTCCCGCCTCCGCGTTATCTCCCAGCGAGTATGTGACTGAGGGTCCGACAAGAGCGCTGCGGTCATCCAGATTGGCGAGCGTGTAGAGGCTTGCCGCCAGCAGGGGGGTGACGCTCTTCATCACCGAAAAGGCGAGATAGTCCCGGGCGACGTTGAACGACCGTCCTTCCAGCACCTCGCGAAAGTTATATCTCGATTTGTCCGTCGTACCCTGACCGTTGTGGTAGTATTCGACGAAACCGTAATAGTCTCCTTCAAAGCTCCGGTCTGCAGTCAGCGTGAATCTGATGTAGTCGGCCCGGTCACTTGCTACCGTGTAGGCGGCTTCTCCGCGCAGGCCGGCGTCACCAAGATAACCGGCGAAGTCACCGCCGACTACCCAGTCGTCTCTGAAGTAGCCGGTCATGACGGACACGTCGTACTCACCGACTTTAGACGAGCCGCGGACCGCCAGACTCGATTCGCGAATACCGTCGCCGGCTGCGTAGGCAGCCTCCACCCGGGAAAAATCACCCGTCGCCGCCGCAACGTGCAACCCGTCTATTCCAGCCTTCTCGCCCAGTTCGATTGCGGCCGGATTGTATGGATTTAGCAAATCGGTGGGGTTCCACGCGAAGCCGGTCCCCCACGCGACGCGCTGTCGGCCCAGTGTAGCAGTAACGGGCCCGGCGTACACGGAAGCAAACGCTCTGAAGATGCGCTGCTCCATGCGGAAGCGGTGGGCGGAGGCGAGTTGCCAATCGAGGTCGAGCCACTCACGTCGGTCCAGTTCCCGGCCGATGTCAAAATCGACGGTTCCGATGAAGCTGCCCATGAGAACCTCCGTATCCAGCCAAACCTCCGACCGGATGTTCGAACCGAAAGCGGCTATACCCTTCGTGCGCAGTCTGGAGATGTCGAGGAATCGCGTCTCGCCAGAAAAGGCCGACGACGAGAGGATCCCAAGGTTCTTGAAGTAGCCGCGGAAGTCGAAGACGTTATCCTGTGCCTTGGCCTCTACCGACAAGCCACACCCGATCACCGCGACCAGCGCGGCCACCAAAGCGGCCGGCCACCCGGGCCCTGTGCATCGAGCCGTGCGATATGTCAGCTCACTCTCGTCTGTCATCTTTCACGATCCGGCCATCACGCAATCGGACGAGCCGACGCGCCCGCTCCATCACCAGTGGGTCGTGCGTCGAAAAAAGAAACGTGATTCCTGTGCGTTCATTGAGGTCGCGCATCTTGTCCAGCAGTCGCGACCCCGTTACAGAGTCGAGATTTGCTGTAGGCTCGTCCGCGAGGATGAGCCGCGGCCGCGACACCAGGGCACGCGCAACGGCGACTCGCTGCTGCTGTCCACCACTCAGCTCATTTGGACGGCGGTCGGCAAGGTCCTCGTCGATGCCGAGATCCGTCAACTCCGACCGGACGCGCCGTCGGCGCTCTCCCGGCGGCACTCCCTGAAGGAGAAGGCTGAACTCTGCGTTTTCCTCTGCGGTCAGCACCGGGATCAGATTGAAAGCCTGGAAAACGAAGCCAAGGTGGTGCAGTCGAAACTCGGCCAACTCGTTACGACTCATATCGGCCAAGTCCTCTCCGTCGACCAGAACGCGGCCGGACGTTGGCTTATCCAGCCCGCCGATGATGTTTAGCAGTGTGGTCTTTCCTGAACCGGACGGACCCGCGATCGCTGTGAATTCGCCCGCTGCGATCGTCATGCTGACGCCGTCGAGCGCTCGCACCGGAACTGCATCGCTGTCCTCATAGATCTTGACGATGTCCGAGAGCTCGACGAGATGTTGCCGTACTTGTCGATCATGAACTTGCACACCCGGCGTAGCCTCAGACATAATTGATCGCCTCTACTGTGTTGAAGCGGCTGGCCTTGAATGCAGGGTAGAGTACGCTCAGCAAGACCATCAGAAAGATCATCAGGACGCCATTCAGGATGTGGTTCCAATCGACGAAGGGGTAGACGACCGTACCGATGCCGAAGGACCGGACGCCTTCGGCAAAGGCGGACAGGTCGAGGCCGTTCTGCGACCAAACATAAATGAGAGCGGTCGATAGAAGGCCGCCCGCAATCATTCCGAGAATCACGATGTAGACGGCCTCGAGATAAAGCATGAATCGTATCTGCCGCGGCCGGAGTCCGTTGGCGGACATGATTCCGATCTCCCGAATCCGCTCGAAGATGACCATCAGGAATGAGTTGATGATCGAGAACGAGATTGCCGCGAAAAGCACGACCACCAGTATGTAGCTGGCGATGTCGTAACTCTCGCGCATCAGAACGAGAATCGGAGACCGGTCACGCCAGGTCAGCACTTCGGCCGGGTAGGCACTGATCGCTGACCTGACGCGGTCCGTCGCCGATTCGAGGTCGACGCCGCGATTGAGATGGATGGAGATGGTCGACACCTCGCCGTCGGCATAGCCAAGCAGTTCTCTCGCCTCGTCGATATGGATGTACGCGACGAGCTTTTCAAACTCCGAACTGTTTGTCCGGAAGAGGCCGCAGACTCGGTAGGCGCCGGCGCTTACCTCGTTGTCGAGGTCGCTCACCATGACGACAACTTTCTCGCCAACGCGCACGTTGAGCCGCTCGGCCTGCGCTTCGCCGATCACGATCTCGTCCGACGGGAGGTCAGCGAGGTAGGTGCCATCGACTATGGACGCGGGGATGCTCGAGACCGAGATTTCGGACCGCGGATCCACTCCGACGATGCGTACTCCCGAAGCCTGCTCAGACGAGTTGACCATGCCGGGGCTGTAGACCTGCGGGGCGAACGTGAAGCCGTCGAGAGCCAACAGCTGTCTTTCCAGTTCCGGGTAGTTGGCGAGCTTGCCCCGGATCGTCGGGTTGTCCTGGTAGCCGTTTGCGGAGATGCGGATGTGCCCGCCTTCAAGTTCGATGGACGAGTTGACCATCTGAATCGAGAAGCCGTCCGCAAACGTCATCGTGCCGACGTAACAGAAGACGCCGATCGCGATGGCCGTGATCAGCACCCACGAGCGGCGCTTGTTCCGCCAGATGTTACGCCAGGCTATCTTCGCAATTATGTTCACGTACTACATTTTCAATAAAATATAACTATATGTACTGCAACAGTTTAAATAGTTTTATTACATATACTACTTGAATCTTCTGAGCGCCTCTACCGGAGAAAACCGGTTGATACGAGCCATGGGATAGACCAGCGCGATCAACGCAATCGTGCCGATCCAGATCAGCGGCTGG
>JBFIPX010000036.1:0-22468 GCA_041609895.1 Rhodothermales bacterium | reverse complement strand
TTACAGAAAGGCCTTTTCGTATGTCTCAATGTTCATGTTCGCCTGTCTAGTTCATGATTACCTGTCTAGTTCATGATTACCTGTCTAGTTCATGATTACCTGTCGAGCAGGATGATGTAGAAGAGGATCCAAAAACCGAAAATCATCATCAGGAAGACCAGCGTCAGGAATAGCGTTCCGGTCACGACTGGCTCCTCCTCTTTAGCCAAATCTGTACTGGTTTCCTTTGCGATTTCCGGCGCAGGCTTCCTGTGTTCGGTTTCACTCATATCGTTCCGGGTTTTTGCTGAATGATGGTGCGGCAAGGGCAAAGTCGTCATGGACGAACCGGCCTTACGCCACGGCCTGTCCTGACTCGGTTCCGGGTTGCAGCGTCCGTATTCGACTCGCCACAAACCTTAGAAAGATCCAGAGCACCACGACCACAGGGACTGTAATGCCAACGCGAACTACATCAAACTGCAGTGCAAGAAGCTGATTAATCGTCTCCCAGACGTAACCAAACATGGGCACTCCGATCACGACGATGAGCGCCATCAGGAGAAAGACCTTTCCGAAGGACATAGGACTTGGGTGATGAAACGATTCCTTGATCCAGGAGGGACGATCGGCTGGCCGCCGCAATCTCCGGCGGGGTCGAATCAGCTCGACAACCATGACCGGATTTCTATTGACCGCCTGAATTTAGGCACCATTAGACACGACGTCCAATACGTAGGGCCTTTAACCTACGAACTTCGTAAGCTCGCTCCTCACTCGGATGAGGACGATTCCGATTCGATGCGCTCCAAACGGCTGGGTTGTGGCGGACAGCGCCGTAGAAAATCTACGGAAATAGCGAAGGCCCGAGTTCCACCAAACTCGGGCCTTCAAGTTCTAGGTTCCGGTTTCCCAATCCGGTACCTAGTCCACCCATGTCAGAAGTGCGTGACAAGAAGTGCATCGGTATATAGGACGGTGGCGATTCCAGTTTTCAGGAAGTAGCTCGGGTCGTTTACAAAAACCCGCATGCTAGCCCGTTCGGCACTCTTGGAGATATGCGAGTCTTGGAAGAGCGGTGCGCTCCGGACTTGAACAGTTAGTTGACGGCCCCGAGTTCGAAGGACCGGCCGCGGGACGCCTACGCAGCGGCGTCACGCCTGTGGGCGGTGATTCAAACTTCACTAGTGGACTACCTAGCGAGATGCGCCGGCAGGTTGATAATGAAGTGAACGTCCACAGACTGCTGGTCCGAATCGGCGGAGGCGTCCACCCCACTGTTCGGAACCAGATATGCACTGAGATACGTGAGGTCCGGGGTGCCGGTAAACACGTCGAAGAGATGCGGCGGTGTGTCGCGGTCTCCCGCCTCAACCAACTCTCGCGGCACACCGAGGGTGGCAAATACCGGATTGGTCTGAACATCGACGTAGAGAATGTGACCGTCATCGTGCCTTGCTAACAACCTCGACTCATGAGCGGCCCAGCGGGGAAGAGACATCGAGTTCTCCCAAATCTGGAAGGGTGTGCTGTTCACGTCGTCCATGGGCAGCACGAATATTGCTCCCTGGTCTTCGAAGGCGAGGTATCTGCCAGTGGGTGAGAAATCAAGGTGACGCGGGTTCCCGTTCGGCGTATCCAGTACGATGCCGCGGAAATCGGAATCGGTTGATCGGAGATTCCACAGGCGAATTCGTGATTGAGCATCGATGTGCAAAGTGAAGCCCGAGGCCGCCCCGGCCCAGACGCCATCGGACGAGACCGTGAGGTCCGCTAGAGTGGGAAAGGTCGAAACGGGCATCACCTTTCGCGCGCTGCCCCGGCCGGATGCCGCCATGACCATGATCTCGTCGTTCACTCCGTTGTTGACAAAGTAGATTGAATCTCCGGCCGCACTCCACGCTGGATAGTCACTGGTGCCTCCTTGTGTGAGCGCGCGTCGGCTGCCGGTGGTGAAATCCAGGATCCAAATGTCGGAGATCGGCTCTTCACTGGTATCGTCGTATTCGTGGATGGCAACTGCCAGAGATTTGCCATCGGGACTAACCGCTCCGTTGACGTAAACAGCAGCAGGAAATCTGTCCGGCGCCAATACGACGTTCCCACTCGAACCGACTACGCGATGCGCCACGGGAACCACGAGCCTGCTCAGACTCGAAACACCGATTCCCGTGTCGATCCACGCCAGCGTTCCCTCTCTCGAAATACTTAGTCCCTGGGGACGGACGGCCTGCTCTATCGGGATAATGGGGCCGGTCTGGGACAACTTGTCGGGGTTGAACGGGAGGGCCATCGCGTCACCCTCCATCGCAAAGACGAGGTAACCGGGGCTCATCCACTGAACCCGATAGCCGGGATAATTGAGGTATCCCAGGTTGCGCCCGCTTTCAATGTCCCAAAACCCGATCCGCGAAGGAGCGTCGCGAAATTCGGCGGTCGCGACGACTGTTTTGCCATCAGGCAGAACGTGCGGAAAGTCGAGGTCGTACTCCCCGCTCAGTGTGTCGCGAACGACAATCTGTCGGCTTTCCGACGATGTCGTCGATATGCCATATATAGTCTGGGATTCCTCATAAACAACGTACTCATCGTTCCGCCACTCCGCTCGAGGGCCGCCCTCCCGCGTGCTGACCACATTGACCATCGAGCCGGTAGCAAGTGACATGCGTTCGATGCCGGCCGCCGTGGTCAACAAGAGCTGGTCCCCGCTGGCAGAAAAATCAAGGTGGACAAACGTGCCCGTTCCACCGTACGTCCTGACATCCCCCGTACCCAGGTCCAGCAGGTGTATGGCACTCCCGCCAAACGCGACTTTGTCTCCCTGCGGTGAGATGTCGATCGTACTCAAACCAAGTGGTATCGAAAGCGATTGCACGATCTGCTTCGGTGTTATCGGCCCTGGATCCACTGTGGACGAGCGGGGCCACAAAAGTGCTGCGATCGTTACGAAGAGCCCACCGGCTACGGCCCACAGAATTCGCGAGAAGTCGCGCGGCGGTCTAGATGGGGCGTCGCTCGCCGCCGTGGTCATCGAGGTGCGGGTTGTGGAGACCCTCGACATTCCCCCTGTGTTGAGATCCACGGTGCGCAGATCCACGATGAGACCCTTCGCACTTTGATACCGATCGGCAGCGTTCTTCGTCAAGAGTTTGGACACGATCCACTCGAGACCCATCGGTACTCCGGTACGAACGGCCGTCAGCGGCTCCGGCTCCTCGTTTAGGATGGAGTACGTGATTGCCTGCTCGTAGTCGCCACCGAACGGGATCTTGCCGGCGATCATCTCATAAAGCAAAACACCGAGCGACCACAGGTCGGATCGGTGATCCACAGCGTCTCCGCGGGTCTGCTCAGGACTCATGTAGGCCGCAGTGCCGACGGTCGAGCCCATCTTTGTCAGCATCGTGGAGTGCGTCGTCTTCGCGAGCCCAAAATCAAGTACTTTGGCATCGCCCTTGGAGGTCATCATTACGTTCCCCGCTTTGATGTCCCGATGTACGATGTTCTTTTCGTGAGCAGCTTCGAGGGCCTGCGCAATCTGGGTTGCGATGCGCACGGCTTTCTCGAGCTTCATCGGACCGGCTTTGACCAGGTCTTGCAGGGGCTCCCCATCGACGAACTCCATGGCGATAAATGGTCGCAGCTCTTCGGTAGGGTTGTCCGAGACTGCGGCCTCGTCAATTTCAAATACCGCAGCGATATGTGGATGATGCAACTGGGCGGCGGATTTCGCTTCACGATAGAAGCGTGCGCGGTCATCTTCGCTCGACAGAGCAGATGCGGGAAGCACCTTGATGGCAACAACTCGGTCAAGCTTCGTGTCCTGGGCCTTATAGACAATTCCCATGCCGCCGCGGCCGAGTTCGTCGAGAATGCGATAATGGGAGAGGGACTTGCCGACCATGCCGATTGCTTCGAGTCTAATTGCCAGTTCGGAAAGTACGGATAATGATTAATGGGGCAACTACAGTCGTGGCATCCGTTGTGTTGATGTCGCACCGCACTCCACGTGTCTCGTTCGCCACGCCGGCTGTACCGGAACGAGTTGGCCGAGGCCGGCAGAGAGTAACTTGAGGCCGCCGTGATGCACGAAAGCTCTCACGCGGGACCCGCCGAATGATTTGGGACTGAAAAAATGGACCTCACAACAATCCAGGATTGGCTGCTCGGCCTCGGCCAGCAATACGGAGTTAACCCGATAGTCTTTGCCGCCATATACGTCGGCGCCATCCCGTTCTTCACGCTGTCCATAGCGTGGCTCGTCACGAACATTCGCAGCGGTCGCCCAACCACGATGCCTATTCTGTCGGCCGGGTTCTTCTTTGTCTCGGCCTACATCTATTTGCTGATCGCAGGCAGAAACATCCCTGCGTGGGTCTATGCCGTCATTGTGGGTCTGCTTGTTTACGGGGTGTACAGTACTTATCTGAAAGTGAAGAGAAAGACAGCCGAATAGATGGCATACGATTTCGATGTGATTACTATTGGCGGCGGCGCAGCAGGATTGACTGCGTCGGGTCTCGCCGTGACGCTTGGCGCGAGCGCCCTGATGGTAGAGAGCGAGAAGCTAGGTGGTGACTGCACCTGGTACGGATGCGTCCCCAGTAAGACTCTCCTGAAGGCGGCTAAGGTAGCCCACCAAATTCGTAACGCCGGCAAGTACGGGCTTCGGAACGGCAGTCCACAGTTCTCTTTCGCGGATCTAATGTCGTACGTCCACCGCGTCCGTGAGGAAGTTTACGAAGATGCCGACCGTCCGGAGATATTCGAGGACCTTGGGGTAGACGTGAAGACCGGGCACGCTCGTTTCCTGGACGACCACACGATCGAGATTGCCGGACCGGACGGAAGCCGGCGCTATTCCGGCCGCTATATCGTGATCGCGACAGGCGCGAAGGCCTTCGTCCCGCCCATAAACGGAATCGACTCGGTACCCTATTTGACGAACGAATCGCTATTCGAGTTGACGGAGCAGCCGGAGCGACTCGCCATCGTGGGCGGCGGACCCATAGGAACCGAGATGGCGCAGGCGTTCACGCGGCTCGGAACGAAAGTGACGGTCGTCGACATACTCGACCGGATTCTCTCAAAGGACCATCCGGATGCGTCTGTACTAATGCAGGGCCGACTGGAAGACGAGGGCGTCAAGTTCGAGTTGGGCGCGGGCGTGGAACAGGTCGGCCGACAAGCCAGCGGGATAATGCTATCCCTGAAGCGGGATGGCAAGCTGCAATCGCTTGAAGCAGATGCTCTACTCATGGCGACCGGACGTCGAGCAAACACTTCAGCCCTCAACCTTGAGGCCGCGGGCGTAGAAACTCATCGGGGCGGGATCCAAATAGACGACAAATGTCGAACGAGCCGACGTCACATCTACGCCGTTGGCGATGTGACCGGGGAATTCCAGTTCACGCACATGAGCGAGCACATGTCCAAGATCGCGGTGACAAACGCGCTCCTCAAGGTCCCGATGAAAATCGACCGGAAGCACGTTCCCTGGGTTACTTTCACCGACCCCGAGGTTGCGCACGTGGGTGCAACAGAGCAGGATCTGGAGGACGCCGGGAAGAACTATCGTGCGTACCGTTTTCCGTATAGCAAGGTCGACCGGGCTGTCACCGAATCAGAATCGGCAGGATTCATCAGGGTCTATGCGAAGCCCTCTTCGGGCAAGATCCTCGGCGCGGACGTTGTTGGCACGAACGCGGGCGAGCTGATTTCGGAATACGCCCTGGCGATGAAGAACGGAGTGAGTCTTCGGCGAATGTCGGACACCATTCATCCCTATCCAACCTTCGGCCTCGGTGCTCGGCGGGCAGCCGACCAATGGTACGTACAGAAGCAGTCGCCAACGCTCGTGCGAATTCTCAAAACCATTTTTCGCTACAGGGGACCGGTACTCGAGTTCGGACCCGACGACATCCTTTAGACCGCACGAGACACCGGACGTGTCGATCAAGTCTACTGGTTCGACTCCGCGATTCGAGCCAGCCGCGACTTGATTTCTTCGCCGGACAACCACTTCCCGCGCAAGACGACACCTTCAACCGCCCGCAAGTTTGCGACGTCTTCCAACGGATTCGCGGCGAGCACCAAAAGGTCCGCGCGCTTGCCGGTGGCGATAGTCCCGAAATCGTCCTGGTCAGCGAAGTAGTCACCGACATTACGCGTCGCCGACACAAGTATTTCGTATGGCGTCAGCCCCGCATCGGCCATCCGCTTTGTTTCGTGATGGACGGAGAAGCCTGGGACGCTGTACAGCTGCGGCGCGTCTGTGCCGAAGAGAATCCGCACGCCCTCCTCTTGCATGATCTTCAGAAGACGCATCCTCGTTTCAATGACTCTGGCGGCTGCCACGCGATCCGTCTCTGCCGAGCGCCGGGCGACATTGGCGTTCCACGACTCGACCATGCCGGAAGGCATATACTTCAACTCGTCGTATCCGGACAGCGTCTCCAGATCGACCGTTCCCCAGAGGGTTTCCCAGAGGGCCATCGTCGGGACGATCCACGCACCGGCATCTCGAGTCTTACGTGAGATCTCCCGAAGCTCCTCATCGGGCACCACCCGCTCTTCCGATCCGAGATAGGTTGTATAGCCATCGATGTGATCGAACGTCTCCTGCCCCATCTCAAGCGCGTGGAGCAAACCCACGTCCTCCGGCACGTGCCCTGCAAACCGCATTTCCAGCTCGTGCGCGGTTTCAGCCATACGGTCGTAGCTCGCCCGGTCCATCCCCGGATGAATCTTCAGAAGGTCCCACCCCTCTTCTGCCTGCTGACGCACCTTACGCTCGGCCTGTTCTGGGCTACGAACCGAGTTGCCATTAAAGCTTGGGCCGGCGAGATACAAGGCAGGACCGGTCACCTCATCGTCGAACACCTTGCGCTTCAACTCGAGTTGGCCGTCGTGCCCGAGCATCCCCCGAACGGTGGTCACGCCGTTAGCGACATACAGGAACAAGACGTGGTCGATGTACTCCCGAGAAGCGGTTGGCGGCGGAATGTGTCCGTGCATCTCGGCTAACCCAGGGACGACAAACCGGCCCGCACCATTGACAACGATTGCTTTCGATGGAACTTCGATCTCGTCATCGGTCCCAACGGCGACAATACGATCCCCTTCGACGAGGATCGTCTGACCTTCAATCACTCTCTCAGAATCCATCGGGATGACGGTGGCGCCAACAATGACTAACGACAGGTTCGATGTTTCCGCGTGAGGGATCGCGGACTCCACGCGGCACCCGAAGGTCAGAATAGCGGCAACAAGCAGGCAAGCGGCTCTGTACATAGCTGTAGGGAAGGGTTGAATGGTGATCAGTGGCGGCCGAGCTTTTTGTACGTAATTACTTCAGGACGTTTCACGGGTCGATAGGGAACGCCGTCCGCTGTGGAGCGTGAGCCTTCCGGACGGACGACAAGAGAGAATATGAAAGTTGCGCTTGCCCAGATCAACCCGACAGTAGGAGACATCGACGGTAACGTCGACCGAATCCTCGATTATGCGCGTCGGGCGGCTAAATCCGGGGCCGACCTGGCCGTTTTTCCGGAACTGTGCGTGTGTGGCTATCCGCCGCTCGACCTGCTAGAGAACGATTCGTTCATAGACTCCTGCGACGCCGGACTAGCTCGGATTGAGGAGGCGTTGCCAAGGGGTCTTGCCGTCATCGTGGGCTCGCCCGTTCGCAACCCCGCCCCCGTCGGCAAGCGTCTCTTCAACGCCGCGGTCCTGATAGACGACGGACGACGAAGGGCCACCATCTACAAGTCGCTGCTGCCCACCTACGACGTCTTTGACGAGTACCGCTACTTCGAACCCGGGCATGAACGTACGGTGGTCGAGTGGCGCGGGCACAGGCTCGGTCTGCATATCTGCGAGGATATGTGGAATAACGAGGAGCAGGCCGACTACCATCTCTACGGGGATAACCCCGTTGACGAGCTGGCTGCTCTCGGGGCCGAGATGTTCATCAATATTAGCGCTTCACCCTTCTCGTTGGGCAAGCACCGGCGCCGAACCGAAGTCGTTGAAGAAATCTGCCGCGACCATAACCTCCCGTTCATCCTCGTGAATCAGGTCGGTGCCAACACGGAGGTCGTCTTCGACGGCGACTCTCGAGTGCATGCCGCTGACGGATCGCTGGTCAAGTGCGCTCCTTCGTTTTTGGAGGCGCTGGTCATCTGGGACAGCGAATCTGCGGTTGAACGTTGCCCAGCCGGGTATACTGAAACCGAGGAATTGCACGGAGCACTCGTAATGGGCATAGCGGATTACTTCCACAAGACCGGCGCTTTTTCGAAGGCCCTTGTCGGGCTGTCCGGTGGTATTGACTCGGCCGTCACCTGTGCACTCGCCGTCGAAGCTCTCGGAAGCGAAAACGTCGTCGGCGTGACGATGCCGTCGCGCTATTCCTCTGAGGGATCGGTCTCCGATTCGCGAGACCTCGCGGACAATCTCGAAATCGAGTTTCTCAACATTCCCATCGAGACGGCCGTAGATGCCTTCGGCAAGATGCTGGATCCGATCTTTGACGGTACCCGGGAGGGAATCGCAGAAGAGAACATCCAGGCCCGATCCCGCGGCGTGACGCTGATGGGGATCTCAAACAAATTCAATTACCTCCTTCTCTCGACCGGTAACAAGAGCGAAATGTCCGTTGGCTACGCAACGCTGTACGGCGACATGAGCGGAGGATTGGCGGTGCTCGCCGACGTCTACAAGACGCAGGTGTACAAACTGGCGCATTACATAAACGAGAGAGCAGGCCAAGAGATCATCCCGCAGAACACCATCGAAAAGCCGCCATCAGCCGAGCTCAGACCCGACCAAAAGGATTCCGACTCGCTTCCGGAATACGATGTTCTCGATTCGATTCTACGACTGTATATCGAAGGCCAGCGGGACCTTGCACAGATCGTCGCGGCGACCGGATACTCCAACGAACTTGTGGAGCAAATCCTCAACCTGGTCGATCGAAATGAGTACAAGAGGCGGCAAGCGGCCCCAGGTATTCGGGTGAGCACGAAGGCCTTCGGGATGGGAAGGCGCGTGCCCATCGTCATGAGGTGGTCGAGGCGCGGCGCTGGCATTAAGACGACTCTTGCAAGCGAATGATCGTTCATCTTTCAGGCAAACTCATATCTAAAAAGCCGACACGCGTCGTCGTCGACGTATCCGGCGTAGGCTATGAAGTGCTCATCCCGACCTCCACGTTCGAGCGACTTCCCGAGGTGGGTTCGGCGGTCCACCTTCATACGCATCACTATCATCGAGAGGATGCCGAGCAGCTCTACGGATTCGCAGAGGCTGCAGAGAGAAAGGTCTTTCAAGTCATGCTTGGCGTTTCTGGGATCGGCCCCAAGCTCGCTCTAGCCGCGTTGTCTGCGTACGATGCGGCCGATCTGGCTGACTACGTTAGCAGGGGCGACGTAGGACTTCTAACCAGCATTCCCGGGGTCGGGCGAAAGACGGCAGAGCGCATCATTGTTGAGCTGCGGGACAAGTTTGGACAGCCTGATCTTATCGTATCGTCGGGTAACGGCGCGGGGCTTGCAAGCACATTACGGTCAGACGCCGTGGCAGCGCTTGAGGCGCTTGGTCTGAGCCGGGCGGCAGCCGAAAAGAACGTAACCAAGACCCTGAAGGAGAACCCGGAGATTCAAAGCGTCGAGGCCCTGATACGAGACGCCCTCAAATCCGGTTGATCTCAGGTAGCTTTAGCTGCCCTTCTCTTTTCCCCCCAGACCCGACTGTCTCGCTGCCTCACTCAGGATACGCCGCTGTTCGTCCGACAAATCTTTCGGAATGTCGACGTTGACCTCGACGAACAAATCCCCGGTCGCCTTGTCGGTCTTCACGCCCTGGCCCGCCAGCCTAAGGCGATCGCCCTGCTGCGTACCCGGAGGCAGGGCCACCTTTATCTTCTTTCCGTACGCATTGGTGACCTGTCGCGTGGACCCGAGCATTGCCTCGAATGGGTTGAGTGTGACCGTGACAAAGAGGTCGTCACCCTCACGACGCAATCGCGAATGAGGCTCTACCTCAAACGTGACGTACAGATCTCCGCGACTGCCTCCAGGACCCTTTCGGCCCCGTTTCTTCAGCCTAATCTTGAGACCCGACCGAACGCCCTTTGGAATATCGATGCGGATGCGCTCGCCCGTAGGGAGCGACACTTCCGTCTTACCTCCCTTGAGCGCCTGGTCAAAGGTCAGGCGAAGCGACGTGGAGATGTCAAGCTGGGGTGACGAACGCCGCCGACCCCCGAATGGTTGTTCTGTGTGCTGGCCACCACCAAAGAGGCTATCGAATATTCCCTCCATGCCGCCGAACGAACCGCCGCCGAAAGCACTGCTACCGGTTTGACCCGGACCTGATTCGAAACGGACGTAGGTCCCGTCGGGTGTGCGATAGAACTGACCGCCATTGCTGGTTTGGAAGCCCTCGCCGGGACCGAAAGGATTCTTTCGAGCAATGTCGTACTCCTTCCGCCGCTTGGCATCCGACAGAACCTCATTGGCTTCCTGGACGGCCTTGAAACGTTCCTCTGCCTTGGCATCACCAGGGTTCCGATCCGGGTGATACTTCTGCGCGAGCTTGCGGTACGCCTTCTTGATCTCTGCAGCGTCAGCGCTCTCGCTTACACCAAGCACCTCGTAGTAATTCTTTTCGGCAGGCATCCGTTCTCTTCTGCCTTCTTATCTTCGTTCGCGTCAATCAGCGGTAAACCGCAGTTTTGTCAGTCGCGGTGGTCAAAAATTACCACAAGTAGTTGCACCGCGACCGCCATATGCCGCGTTTGCGGTATACTCGAAACTGCACAATTCGTGCCACCGAGCCACAATACGACAAATCGACAATGTCGCGCATCCGGAAAGTTCTCATTGCGAATCGTGGCGAAATCGCGGTACGCGTCGCGAGGACATGTCGAGAGATGGGCATCGGGACGGTGGCAGTGTACAGTGATGCAGACCGAACGGCGCCGCACGTGAGGTGCTGTGACGAAGCCGTGCACCTTGGGCCGGCACCCTCGCGCGACTCGTACTTGCGCTCTGACTTGATCATCGATGCCGCGCTCTCGACCGGCGCCGATGCCGTTCACCCGGGGTACGGCTTTTTGTCGGAGAACGCCGACTTTGCCGAAGCGCTAACGACAAACGACATCGTCTGGATCGGCCCTCCGGCATCGGCGATTCGGGCGATGGGCGACAAGACGGCCGCCCGACGACTCATGCAGGAGGCTGGTGTGCCAGTCGTTCCGGGGACGGTCGATGCGGTGGATAGCGATGACGAGGCGGCCCGCATCGCGGAGGAGATTGGATACCCGGTGTTGCTGAAGGCCGCCGCCGGCGGCGGGGGCAAGGGGATGCGGGCCGTCGGCGGTCCTGGCGAAATATCCCGCGCTCTTGCAGCAGCCCGAAGCGAGGCCCGATCCGCGTTCGGTGACGACCGCGTATTCGTAGAGAAACTCATCACCAAACCCCGCCACATAGAGTTTCAGATTCTGGCGGATGCGCACGGCAATTGTCTCCACCTGTTCGAGCGCGAGTGTTCCATTCAGCGTCGACACCAGAAAGTGATTGAGGAGGCACCTTCGGCGGTATTGACCGAGGAACTGCGAACGACCATGGGCGATTCAGCAGTTTCAGCTGCCGTCTCATGCGGTTACGTCAACGCGGGCACCGTGGAGTTTCTTCTCGATGCGGACCACAACTTCTACTTCATGGAGATGAATACGAGGCTGCAGGTGGAACACCCGGTCACCGAGTGGATCACGGGCATCGACCTTGTCGCCGAGCAAATCCGCGTCGCGGAGGGCACCCGCCTCAAGTTTGATCAGACGGATCTTTCCCGAAACGGTCACTCGATTGAGGCCAGGATATACGCGGAGGACCCGGCGAACAGCTTTCTCCCCGATCCCGGTCCGCTTCTGCGTCATCGCACTCCGTCCGGTCCCGGTGTACGCGTGGACTCGGGCGTAGAGGAGGGTGGTCGGGTTGAAATCCACTACGACCCTTTGATTTCCAAGCTCACCGTTTGGGCGCCGACGCGCGAGGGAGCGATAAGCCGCATGCAGCGCGCCCTGAAGGAGTATGAGATCACCGGCGTAAAGACGACCATTCCCTTCTGCAGCCTGGTCATGGAAACCGAGGCATTCAAGTCCGGAGAATTCTCGACACATTTTGTTGAGCAGTACTTCGATCCGGAAGACCTTGACTCGCCATGCCAACGCGAGGCGCTCGCGATAGCGGTCGCGGCAGCCGCCGCCCGGTCGACGAACGGTCAGGACACGGCATCTGCCGTCTCGATCCCCCGGTCCGCTTCTCGGTGGCAGAATCGTCGAAGACTCCGGTGATGTAGCCTATGGCCGGCCGACTCAGAAATCGCATCCAATTCATTCTCGAGCGCTGGATTCAGCGAGGCGCCCTATATCAGCTCCTGTTCATGCTGGGCCTCATCGCTGTTGTCGCATTCAGTGGCGGTCTGCTTGCAGCGAACCTCACCGGAGTATTCGGCAATCTGGGTGAGGCCGTATGGTGGGCGTTTTTGAGACTCACGGATCCCGGTTACCTCGGCGACGACGAGGGCACAGCGCTACGAGTCATCTCAACGACCGTGACCGTCCTGGGCTACGTCCTATTCATGGGATCGCTCATCGCGATCATGACGCAGTGGTTGAACCAGGAAATTCGCAGACTTGAAAGCGGCCTTACGCCCATCACTATCGAGGACCACTTCCTGATACTCGGTTGGACCAATCGGACTCCATCCATTCTGCGTGAGCTCGTCCTCTCGGAGGGGCGGGTCCGCCGATTTCTGAAGCGGCGAGGTGCGCGCAAGCTGCGCATCGTGATCCTCGCCGACGAGGTCACAGCCGAGCTCCGACACGAGATTCGAGAGATTTTGGGGCGACGATGGCACCGTGCCCAGATAATCATACGATCAGGGTCCTCGATGCGCATCGAACACTTACGCCGCGTAGACTACTCCCGGGCCAGTGCAATCATTCTGCCGGGTGCCGACTTCGCGCTAGGCGGTCCGGAGGCGACGGACACGCGCGTCGTGAAAACGCTCATGACGATCTCAAAAGAAAACCAGCCGCCGGGTGAGCAAGAGCCGTCAGTTGTAGCTGAGATCTTCGATGCGCAGAAGATTCCGATCGCCGAGCAAGCCTATGATGGCCCAATCAACGTGATAGCGGGCGATGCCTTCATCAGCCGTCTAATCGCCCAAACCGTCCGTCACCGAGGTCTGTCTCACGTCTACTCCGAACTGCTTTCACACGAGCACGGCAATGAGGTCTACGTCCGGCAGGTGGATGAACTCGCCGGGTTGCCGTTCCTTGCCGCCACAACGGTCTTCCCCAGGGCGTCAGTGCTGGGCATAGCCCGTCCGCAAACGAAAGGCTTTCGGCCGATTCTGAATCCGTCCGGCGATTTCGAAATCAAACCCGGCGATCGGATCGTATTGATCGCCGGTTCCTACGAGGAGAGCCTGCCAGGCCAGGACTTCGAGTACGACGCAACCAAGGTTCGCGAAGCCCGTGACGGAAAGCGGATGAAGCTGGCGCCCGTAGAAACGATGCCGATTCGTCACATTCTCGTACTTGGATGGAGTCACAAGGTCGAGGCGTTGATCGAGGAGCTTTCGGGGTATGAGTCCGAGAACTTCGAGGTTGACGTGTTCTCGCTCGTACCGATTGAAGAACGAACTGAGTTGCTCAGGCACGTCGCAACGGCGGCGGAGGGAGTCACCGTCACACACCTCGAAGGTGACTACGTCCGGCAAGCGGACCTCGCGGCCATCGACTGGAGTCGGTACGATAACTGCGTGTTCCTCGGAAGTGATTGGCTGGACTCGAGCGAGGAGACGGACGCCCGCTCGATACTCGGTTACTCCGCCATGCGGGCAGCGCTTGAGGGGCAGCCTACCCGACCGGAAATTCTGATCGAGTTGATTGATCCCTGGAATGCCGTCCTGTTCAAGCACAGGCAAGGCGAGGTCATCATCAGCCCGGTAGTACTCAGCCACATGCTCGCCCATGCCTCGCTCCGGCCGGAGCTAACCAACGTGTTCGGCGAGCTGTTCGGACCCGGAGGCGCTGAAATATTTTTCAGGCCCGCGTCGGATTATCGGTTGGCCGGAAAGACGGTATCGTTCGAGGAAATTCGAGCGATCAGTCACTCGGTCATGGAGATTGCGATAGGTGTTCGACTCGCGGCAGGCTCAGAGGAGCCGGGCGGAGGCGTGCAACTCAATCCCCACCCGGATCGTCAATGGAAAATAACCGAGGAAGATGAAGTCGTGGTGCTGACGCGCTATTCCTGAGATTGCGACGAGCGAGATCAGCACGCTTATGGCTGCCGCTGGATTCTTCCTTCCAAGCGCAAAAAATATTTGATCAACGCCGACCGGAAGCGGGAACCTATTTCAGCGACTCGACTTCACTGCCGGTTTTTTAACAAGATGACTTGAAGGCGCCGGATGGCGCCACTCAAATGAAACCCTCTTTGTCTCAGCTTCGATCTTCGACCGGTAGAAAAGCCCGGGCAATGGCTCTTCTTATCGTGGCGTTTTGCCCGGCCGCCTTCGCCCAGCCTGCCCAGGTGCCTTCGCTGCAGATGGAAGCGCCGTCGCTGCCGCTGTTTGTGCCGGACAGCGAATGGGAACCACTGCGCGAGCAACTTGATCCTGCGCTGCAAACGGCCCTTGAAACAAGGCTAAAGAAGAACTCCGTCTGGAGCCGACTCCTGTCCGAGAAAAGGATGGCCGTTAGTATTGTCGACCTGTCCGATCGGACGGCGCCGCGATTCGCCAACGTGAATGGCGACGAAATGATGTACGCGGCGAGCCTGCCCAAGATTGCTATCCTGCTTGCAGCCGCCCAACAGATCGAGGACGGCAGCCTGAAACAGTCGCCCGAGGTCATCGATGACCTCAATGCGATGATACGGAAGTCGAGCAACCCTGCCGCCACTCGGATGATCAACCGCGTCGGTGGGCTGGCGGCGATCGAGACCGTACTTACCGATCCGCGATACAAGCTTTTTGATCCTGAATATGGCGGGGGGCTGTGGGTAGGCAAGCGATACGCAAAGTCCGGACGACGCAACCCCGATCCGCTCCAGGGCATCTCACACGCAGCAACCTCAAACCAGGTCGCCCGATTCTACTACCTCGTCGCCGAAGGTCGACTCGTGAGCCGACAGCAAAGCAAAATGATGCTGGACATTCTGGCCGACCCCGGGATCAATCACAAGTTTGTGAATACGCTGAGTCGCATCGCTCCCCGCGCAAAACTGTATCGTAAATCGGGGTCGTGGAGAAACTGGCACTCCGATTCCGTTCTTGTATGGGGTCCTGAATGGCGTCGGTATATCGTCGTGTGCCTGGTCGAAGACACAAACGGAGAGCGAATCATCCGGAACCTGATCCCCGCCGTCGAAAGCGTCCTCAAGCCGGTGAAGGGTAGGACCTAACCGGCGAAAGCCTGAGAAAGGTGGCCGTCCGAGAGAATCGTGCGGACGGCCGTAGAGCTTCGGCGCGCCCGGTTCGGGTTATCGGTCGCAACAGGGGGCAACGTTGAAGGGCGAGGCGTTCAGCCGGCATCAACCCTCAGTCACGATCCGGTGTACTTGCGTGGCTATTGCAAGGTGCTCCGACGCCGAGTTCTTTTGAAGGACGTTGGACATGAGTGCTACGAGATAAACGTGTCCGTCCGGGTCTTCGACTGTGGCAACCGAGTTCATGTAATTGTAGACATTCCCGCGATACTTGCCGCAATCCTCACCCGGCTCTTTCTTGCATTTGTAGAGACTGCCCGACTTGAAGTACACGGCTGCATCGGAAAGGGCGGGCGAAGCGGCGTACCGGATACGTCGCTCTGTCTGATACATCAGCCTCTTGATCTCGAGGCTTGACCAGGGATCCACTAGCTTGCCCTCCTCGACACGAAGGAGAAACACGAGCAAGCCCCGCGGATTTCCCCAGCTTCCACCGGGAGCCGGAATTGCCGACGATGCGTAGCGGGTAAACAACGACCCCAATCGCCAATCGTCTTCAGGAATCCCAACGCTTCGTAGCGGGTCGTTCACGACCGATATCGCGATCTCCCCAAGCGTCGCCCTGGGTGTTGTGGCGAAGTATTCCTTTTCCTGCGACGGCGAAGGAGGATAGTCGGTACCGAACGCACGCATAAGTACGACCTCCTTCCACAGGACGCTCGCGGCGGCATTCGAACTTGCCGATACGGCATGGTCGGCCCATTCATAAAGTGAGAACGTGTCAGTCTCCAGGACCGCCCTCGAAGAAAAGCGTCCCGTCGCAGGGTCGTAGACAGGAATCGTGTGATGGTTCGAACGGACCCAGGGACCGGCCGTGACCATGCGATTCTTGAGGAGCTGCCTGCGTGCGTCTATGTCATCGGGGAATATCCGGCGCAATTCGGCGAAAAGGCCTCCCAGAATGGCGAGCTTACCGACGCTGCCCGGTTGATACCGGTTCTTCTCTTTGTGGAAGGCCAGCCGGTGCGCCTTTCCCGGAGTTATGTCAATCAATGCGACCGAGTAGCTGGCGTCCCTTCCGGGGAATAGCCGCGTCAGCTTTGCGTTGAGATCCGGGTCCGGCGCGGGAAGCTCGGTCAGTGGCTCTGAAGCGCGTCCCGGAAGCGTAAGCGTGATCTCGCCGAAGGCCTTCATTGCACCTTGCGGAGGCTTTCTCCCCGGAAGTTTACCCTCGGCAATCAACTGCGTCCTGAGAAGCCTGCGTATGCCGGTGTAGTCAAAGCCGTCGAGAGGATACGGCGTGGTCGCACCGAGCGTTGCCGTCGCGACCAGCAGGAGAAAGACTATTGCACTGCGCATATTTCTACAATCTGATCTGTTGAGGTAGGGAGGCGGTCCCGTTGTTGGGTCGTTATTCAGATCCGCTGCCCGCCAAACCATCTGACAAGCGGATTCGGCCTCCCGACGTCTTTCGCTTGTCCATAGCCGTCAGATAAATCGTCGAGGCAGCGGATTTGTTTTCGACAAACGGGCGCGTCTGAAAGAGCCGGATCTGCCCAGACTCAAAACCCAATTCAACATCGAATGGCCCATCGGTTTCGATCCCAGGCGTCCCCGGAAGCTTGCGTCTGATCTCGAGTGCAAGTCCCCACAGCGCATCCAGGTTGGAGGGGGACAGGATTCTCTCGTTGAACGCCGTGATTCTCTTCTCGACACCGCCTCTCGCGGGAAGAGTCGTGAAACGCGGCTCGCGTGCCGGCGACTCGAGAAGGGTGCGATTCGTCGCTAACAGATAGACCTCTGCAGCCTGACCATCCACGGCACCCCCAACCCCTCGGTTGAATGCTACTGTTACCTCGTCGCGACGCCCGGAAGATATGCCGGTGGTAATCATGACGCCGGACTTCTGGACGTTGACGCTCCGCAATATGAGAAGAGAAGGGTACACGTCTTCAGGATTGAGGAGATACTTCTGCCGCCAGCCATATCCGCGTTCGCGATACGGAGAGGCCCAGACCCGACGTACGGCTTGAAGAATGTCGTCTTCGGACACGACGTTCGGCACGGTCAGGTTGAGCCCCGCACCTGTGAAGTCCTTCAGGTCTTCCATGTTGGTGTCGCTCCGAACAAATACTGGGACGGAGCCGATCGGACCACCCAAAACTGCACGAAATCGCCCTCGAAGCTCCGCAACAAAGTCAGACTGGAGAGGCATCCTGCCGATGGCGTCACGCAGCGTGGCAAGGCGCGTCAAAACCTCGGTCTCAATTTCCACTTCGTCATCGCCCTTTTCTCGACGCTCTGCTGCTCGCCGAAACGTGTCCCGGAGGAACTCCCAGTACGATTGTCCGGCTGCCGGCATCGGCTGATCCATGTGTCGCCTGAAGACGCCGAATGGAACGATGAAGCCGGGTGCAACTCGGCCAGGAAACAAGCTGCTCAGCTGTCCGAGATTGGCTGCTTTCGGACCACAGACCGTCCCCGAGTCGCGGGCGCGGAGCTCGTAGACGCTCTCAAGACGCGTATTCTCCAGTTCAAGCCGATCGATGGGTACGGCTATTCTCTCTTCCGAGCGCCTGCGCTGCTCGACAAGCGCCCTTTCCTCGGCGCTCATCTCTTCCGCGGGCTTCATGCGCACAACCCCTCCTGGCGACACCGCGTAAAACACTCGGCGACCCGACATCCGCTCCAACTGACGAAGAGACTGCGGCGAAACGACGGCATTCGGAATTCCGAGATTACGCGCCAGCAGCTGCACGTGTGACACGACGTTGCCCTCCGACACCGTTGCGATTCCTGCAACCGGCTTGAGGTCAGCCGGGGCTCGTCCCACGACGTAAATCTTGTTTGGGTTGAATTCGAGATGCTCCGCGGATCCCGGTACGACAACGAGTTCGCCGACGGCAATTCCCGCGTTCAGTCCACGAAGGCCAGCCGTCGATGCCAGGCCCATCAATTGATTCGTTCTACCCGAACGGGCGGCAACGAGATCACTCAGCCTGCCGAGTTCTTCTCCGAGCGGCAGGAGAACGGTCGAGCGCATCCGGTCGTCAAGAAAACCGTCTGCGAGCGACTCGAACCCGTGGTACAACTCGACTACTTCGCCGTACGTCGCCGACACCATGCCGATGCCCCATTCGACGGCACTCCGCACTAGGTTCACAAGGGCCTCGAATTCACCAACGGGATACGATTCGACGTCCATCGCTCGGTCGAGTCGACCCCGCAACTCCAGCCACTCCCACTGCTCGAGTAGTCCGGTACCGTAGGCCGCGACGATAAGGGCCCGCGCCTTCGTGAGGCTCTCGCCAACCGTCTTCGGATGCCATTCACTTATAGAGGTGAAGAGAAGGTTTTCGGCCGAGAGTGACAGGTCGAGCATCTTCAACCTGTCGTTACCCCGACGAACTTCACCCATACTTTCTCGAACTTGCGAGAGGACATCGCTTAGGAAACGAACCTGATCGCCCACCGAACGATTCCTGGCGTCAAAACCCAGGACGCTTTCCCGGATCCGGGACGTGGCGGGAAGTTGTCCTGCAAGCGTGCGCAGCCGCGCCCAGTGATCGGTAGCATACTGCCTCCTCATGTCATCGAGCAGCCTGTCCATTTTGCCAGCGACCGGCGCAGGCATCTTTCGTCCGTGCTGCTGCCGAAACGCAAGCACGCGCACCGTGTCTGAAGAGGCAGGCTGGCCGTGTATCTTGACGCGCAAGTCCAGAAACGCTGGATACTCGTCGGATATCTCTCTCGAAACGGCGCGAATGCGTTGCACGAGATTGTCCGCAGCTTCGTGCGGGATGTCGCGGACGGCTTCACGCAGTGTAAAGAAGCGTTCCTCAACGAGCGCATCGCGACCAAGGGCCCACTGGAGAAACTGCTTGCCCCACGCCTCCTCATCCTCGGCTTGATAGGCGCCGCGATAGAAGCGTGCCTTTCGCAAAATCCAACCGTCGTCTACCCCGACGAGGAATTGCTCTAGTTGATACTGCTTGAGCCGAGAGAAGTAGTTCGGCTCGTCGAGAAAAGCTTCATTGGATGTCCCGGCCAGTATCTGTCCCAGGTAGACGCCATTCCGAAGCTGCAGGCGAGCGACGACGTCCTTGTGCAGCGCATGCTGGATGCCGCCCGGCTGCGCGCATCGTTCCCTTGCGCCGATCACCGAGCCATCTGGGCAAAACCATCGGATGGCCTGAAACGGGCCGCGCGGGTCCTCCTTAAAGTCGGCGATGAGGCGCTTGATCTCGGCCTCGGAATAGGGCGTGGTCTGTGCCTGGAGCGCAGGCGGACCAACAAGCGCAATTAGGACAATACCACTTACGATGCGGGCAAGAACCTTGAGTCGTTGGAGTCGCATTCGGTTTCTGTCACTAGGACAATTGCTGTTACACGGGTGGCGGGATCCGCGCCTGCTCGCGGCTACATAGCAGGGGGGCAGGACTATTCGGAACGCAGGTCATCCAATGCAAAAAATACCGCCACTGACGGCATCTGTCCGTTCCAATTTCGTGCGTAAATTACTTCAACCCATCGTAACTCCTACCAACTGCCTCTCGATTCTTGAATCCCGACCGACTTTTCCCAGTCAAGGATTCCCTGACCGACGAGGAGCGGGAAGACGGGCTCCGTCACGTCATCCGTGACGGTATGGCAAGCCAGACGATGGCAAGCCTGACCGGAAGCGCGATACTGGTTGCCTTCGCGATTGAACTAGGAGCGTCCAATACGCTGATCGGTTTGCTGGCCGCCATCCCGCACCTCGCTCAATTAATTCAGCTGCCTTCTGTCGCGATTGTAAACCGGCTCCGGAATCGGCGATTCATTAGTGTCGTCGCCTCGACCGTTGGTCGTTTGGCATGGGTCTTGGTCGCCGCGGCGCCGTTTGTCCTCTCGACATCCGGTATCCTTGCGATGCTGGTTACCGCGCTACTCATTGCGTCTATCCTGGCGGCCGTATCAAACTGCGGGTGGAATTCGTGGATCCACGAACTGGTTCCGTCGGACAGGCTCGGCAAGTTCTTCGGCAGAAGGTTCAGCTACGCGACGGCGGCGGGTGTGGTAGCCAGCATGTCGGCCGGGCTCTTTCTCGATCATGCTGCTCCCGGGCTGTTCGGCGATGTGCGTATCGGCTACTCCGTTGTGTTCATGGTCGCCTTTCTCTTTGGCATCCTCGGTGTCATCTTCATAGCGCGCATTCCGGAGATCCGCTACGAGCCGAGATCGGAGTCAGTCTTCGATTCCCTGCGCCGGCCGCTGCGCGACGTCAACTTCCGCAACCTGATTCACTTTCTTGCCTCATGGAACTTCGCGATCTATCTCGCGACCCCCTTCTTCTCCGTGTACATGTTGCGGCGGTTGGAAATGGACCTTACGTGGGTCATTGCCCTCATCGTACTCGGCAGGCTTGTCAATATCTTGTTCTTGCGAGTTTGGGGCAGCTTTTCCGATCGCATCACACACAAGTCCGTTCTCGCCGTAGCCGCGCCTCTTTGCCTCATTTGCATCCTGGGCTGGACCTTCACGACCCTTCCGGAAAAGCACGTTTTGACCTTTCCGTTACTTGTGGCCCTGCATGTCTTCATGGGTGTCGCGATGGCCGGGATAACACTTGCCACCGGCAATATCGGGTTGAAGCTGGCACCGAGCGGCGAGGGGACAAGCTACCTCGCCGCAACCAACGTCGTGAGTGCGCTTGCCGCCGGTGTCGCGCCGCTCATGTCGGGCCGCCTCGTCGACTTCTTCGTTGAGCGAGAACTAAACTGGATCATCAACTACGCGAGCCCCACGGGTGCATCGGAAGTGGAGCTGATCAACTTCCAGCAATGGGACTTCCTGTTCTTTATTTCCTTTATACTCGGACTGTATGCCGTGCATCGATTGTCGATGGTCACGGAGAAAGGAGAGGTCGAGGAGCGAATGGTGATGATGGAGCTGTTCTCTGCGCTCGGCCGTGAGGTGCGCGAGTTCTCTACCGTCGGTACAATCCGCAACGTTGTAAGCATGGTACCCCTTGGGTCATCGAGAAAGCGCGACGTCGAGCCAGAGCCGGATACCGGGCTGTTCGACGATCAGTAGGACCGCTCGACGATCTCCAACCCTTGTCGCGCGAGAAAGTCCGCCACCACCATGACGGCCTGGTTTACACCGGGCGTGCTGAGGGGTTGACCAAATCGCTTCACGCCGACCAGCACTTCCTCTCCTCTGGGATGCGCCTCGATCAGGATGAACTGTCGAAGGTCTTTCTCTTCGACGATGGTAGGGAAGATCAAGGCGTCATCACCGATCTGTCTGAACGCCTCGCTAACGATCACATTCACTCCGTCTCGTTTAACGACGACCTTTTCGAAGTCCGTAATCGCATCCAGTCTGCCGCGCAGTAATGAGTGGCGCATTTCCGTTATCTCTATCCGGTCGGGTTTGGTCTCGGGGAGTCTTTTCTTTTCGAACCTGAAGTGGAAGATGGGGCGTCCCGCTTCGAGCCAGCGCTGCGCCCACCGCGTTCCGAGGATCTCCTTCGGTGGAGGCTCTTCGACCGAAAGGTAACATCGGGCGCGCTCGGCCTGTTCGCATGCGAACCGGCAGTAGTCTTCGTGGTCGGTGGTCAGTAGCAGGCTGCCGGCGTGCGTAAGACGGTGAGCCAAGAGCTCGAAGAATGATCGTGTTAGAAGACGTCGGCCCTTGTGGCGGCGCCTCGGCCACGGGTCTGGGAAGTTGACGTACACGCGCTCCAGCGTTCCGTCGGGAATCACATTTCGCACGATGAACTCACCCGTTCCGGCGAATACTCTTACGTTGGTCAGTTTGCGACGACCGATCCTTCGATAGGCCCGAACCACACAAGATGGGGAGGTGTCGACCCCTACAAGGTTGCTCTCCGGCTCGGCCGATGCAAGCCCACAGAGGAAGTCACCGTTGCCGAACCCGATCTCCACGACGTAAGGCGCCTCGCGACCAAAGAGACTTGTCGGTGGCGTCGGAAAGGA
>JBFIPX010000035.1:0-22556 GCA_041609895.1 Rhodothermales bacterium | reverse complement strand
CTACGCACCCCGACCGGCATCTCCCAACATGTGGATGCGCGTGTCGGGTACCTCCATCCGAAACATGGACGGCCGCGTGGCCGGCGGCGTCATCACCGTTCAGGACGTCACGGACGTCAAGAGAGCAGAGGCAGTGCTGGAGCGCGAACGCGACCGAGCAGATGCCGACAGCCGCATGAAGACGGAGCTTATCGCCACGCTCAGTCACGAACTAAGAACGCCCGTCGGGACGATCCGCGGCTATGCAGAAATACTTGAAGACCACATCACCACGCGTGGCTTGTCCGACGATCAACTCACTGAGTTTGTCGCTGCCATTCGGGAGCGTGCCAGCGACCTCGAGCGACTGGTGTCAGACCTGATCGAGTTCGCTCAACTCGAAACCGGAATCGTATCGATTCAACGGCAGGAGCTGCGACTCGACGAGCTAGCGAGAGACGTCCTGGAAATCTGCGTTACACGGTTTGAGAACCCGGTAGACGTCGTCGCCGATCTTTCCAATGCCGTGCACTGTATCGCGGACGGGGAGCGACTCAAGGCTGTACTATCTCGAGTGATCCATAATGCCCTCAAGTTTACGGCTGAAGGCCGTGTGACGATACGGACGGATCTTGAGGACGGTCGTGCGTGCATCCGAATTGAGGATACGGGCATCGGCATGGATCCAGAGTACGTTGCGCGCATCTTTGACCCGTTCGCTCAAGCCGATCCTGTTTTGAATCGGAGATTTGAGGGTGCGGGTTTGGGGTTGGCTGTATCGCAGAGAATAATCGCAAGGATGGGCGGCGACATCATCGTACAAAGCCGACAGGGTCACGGCACCACCGTCATCATCGAGCTGCCCTCGACGCCAGATCAGGGCTCCGTCTGAGTGCCACTCGCCGCCAGGGCCAGGCGTATATTCCGCTTGAGTCCGTCGTACCGAGCGCGTTTCACCGGGTTATTTCGAAAGCGTTTCCGGTATTCATCGAGATTGATTTCGATCCACTCACGAAGGGGCGTATCAATGACACCCGCGCGTGGCAAGTAGGCGGAGTCGCGCGCGGGCTGCGCAAACTTGTTCCATGGGCATACGTCCTGACAGATATCGCATCCGAAGATCCATCCGCCAAACTTCGAGGTGAGTTCCGCGGGTATGTCGTCATCCCTGTGTTCGATCGTTAGATAAGAGATGCACCGGTTGGAGTCGATGGCATACGGCTGAAACAGGGCATCGGTCGGACACGCATCAATGCATCTGGTGCAGCTGCCGCAGTAGTCCAGTCCGCGTTCGTCGGGTTCCAGAACGAGGTCGACGACAATCTCGCCGATGAAGAAGAACGAACCGGCGGATCGGGAGATTAGATTGGTATTCTTTCCGATCCAGCCCAGGCCGGAGCGCTCGGCCCATACCTTGTCCATAACGGGCGCCGAGTCAACGAAGACGCGGCCGTTTATGGTGCCTGCGCTGTGCTCGAGCCATTCAAGAAGCTCGAACAGTTTCTTCTTCACAACCTGATGGTAGTCGTCGCCCCAAGCGTATCGACTGATTCGACCGACGCGGGAATCCGCGGGATGTTGGTGGGCCGGCTGATGGTAGGTGTCAATGACTGAAATGACGGTTTGGGCTCCTTCCACGAGACGCGTTGGGTCAATGCGTTTCTCAAAGTGATTCTCCATCCAAGTCATTGAACCGTGGAGCCCGCGACCAAGCCACTCTTCGAGGCGTCGCGCCTCCTCGTCAAGCCGCTGGGCTTTGGCCACCCCGCAAGCGAGGAACCCTATCCTGCGCGCCTCTGCCTTGAGCTCGGACTTGAGTTTGGCAGGGTTGGATGACTCGGTCATTTCTATGCGACGCTTTGGAGCGGCGGTTGGTGCAGGAGGTCTTAGGAATCATCCGTCACATGGTTTCTTATCCGGAGCTGCGGTGGGCAAGAAAGTAAAAAGGGGCGAGCCGCATGCGCGACCCGCCCCTTTCACTTGAGTTGCCTTATTCAGGCGTTACTACATGCACTGACCCGGAATCGAGTCGACGCGCCGGTACTGGCTCGATCCTTCCTTGCGGCTCACGCCCGGTACGCGGCCCTTGCCCTCAGCCGTGAGGCGGCTGGCAGCGATGCCGTTGTCCGTGTAGAACTTCTGCACGGCATTGGCGCGTGCGGTCGAGAGGTTCATAGCGTTACGCTCGCCTGGAGCAGCGTAGCCTTCGATCTTCACGCAGATGTTCGGGCACTCGGTGAGGATGTCCGCATTGTCCTGCAGGGCAGCACGGGCCTCATCCGTAAGCGTGCTCGAGTTGCGGTTGAAGAACGCCGGGTTGAGGTCGGTAAGCTCACGGCAGATGGCCGCCTCGTACGGATTAACCGTAACTGTGACGGTTCGCGTGTCGGAGCCTGCCGAGTTCGATGCCCGGAGGGTAACCGTGTAGGTGCCCGGCGTAGCGAAGGTGTGCGTCGGGCTCGCCTCGGTCGACGTGTTGCCGTCGCCGAAGTCCCATGCATAGCCAGTGACCTCTCGGTCGTCGGCGCGAACATTCGCGCTGAACTTGACCGGCGTCTGCGTGTCGGGAGCGGTCGGCTCGTACGTGACCGTCACGATCGACGGCGCCTGGATCGGGCGAACGACTGTGACTGCAACGGTCCGCGAGTCCGAGCTGCGCTTGTTGCGAGCCGTGAACGTAGCGGTGTAGTTGCCGTCGGACGCGTAGCTGTGCGTCGCCACGAGACCCGAAGCCGTCGTGCCGTCGCCGAAGTCCCACGTATACGTGACCGGTGCGGTAGCATCGGCATTGATGGACGCTTCAAACGTTCCCTCTTCGCCGGTGACGAGTTCGGCCGGTCCCGTAGCGGTCACGACCACCACGGGTCGGAACGGCTTCGAGAAGTTGACGCGCAGGCCGATGACGCCGTAGTCGAGGGCGTCGTACGAACCGCTGCCGCTGTCTGCGCCACCGATGTTGTCTCCACCCTCGATGCCGTCGATCGCCACATCGTCAAACACGCCTAATGCGTTGAACTCGGCGAAGAAACCGATCTGGTCGGTGAGGGCGAGATCGACGCCGACGCCTAGCATCGGGCTGAAACCGACCTTCGTTCCAAGATCGCTATTGATCTTCCCGAAAGTTGCACCGAGACCACCTACGAGGTACGGCGACAGGCGCTTGGCGTCCCACGCGCGCAGCGTCGCTGCGAGGTGGACAGACGAGCGACGGTCGCTGCTTTCACCGTCAACGATCGACACTCCCGGGTTGGAAGGGTCGGAGCTTGGGACGATCCCCGGTGACTTAAACTGATCGTAGGTCGACGTGTTGAAGACAACTCCGACGCCGAATGCGCTCGTGAGTTGAACGCCGACTTCGGCACCGAAGAGTAGCTCGGCATCGCTGATGTAGTCACCGATTGAGCTATCGACGTTGCCATCGCGGGTACCGAGGTAGGTACCCATACCGACGCGCGCTTTTATGTAGACCGTCTGGTCGGCACGAAAGCGCGACTGGGCTTGCGCGAAGTCCGCTATGCTCAGGAGCATGGCGAGAGCGACGGCGAAAATAGACAGGTTACGCCTGTTCATTTGCAAGATCCCTCCAAATGTGCGGGTAATCATGGTTCTGGTTAGATTTCGCGTCGTAACTGAGTTCATACGCGGGTTGGCTCCGGAGAGCGGGTTGTTCGTGATAAAAACCAACTGAAAAGAGCGCTCACTCGCGCTGCATTTGGTCCTGTTAGTCTCGAGCCGGGCCTTATCAAAGCTTCTCCGTTTTCCAGGGCAACCGGCGCCAACCGCATAAACGGCGGGAAAACCGTCGTTTGCGATGTTTGCTCAAGGTCAGGCGCAGTTATCGGCTATAATACACAGTGGGATAGCACGATTCTGTGCGAATATAAAAAAAAACAAAGAAGTATTGGCAATTTTGGCCCGTTCGGCGGGTTTTTGGGAAGGTCTTCCTCGGGGCCCTGCGTTTCGCAAGAGCGTCAGTCCAGCTCGACGACGTGTCTCTCGAGCTTGCTCTTATAATTGGCTGCGGTATTGCGGTGAACAATGCCCTTGGAGGAAAGGCGGTCGAGGTAGGACTTGACTTCGTTCAGGCGTTGGGCCGCTTCGTTCTTGTCCGTGGTCTCCCTGAGACTCTTGATCATCGTACGGATCCGGCTCTTGTGGTACCGGTTGCGCAGACGCCGGCGTTCGTTCTGACGGACGCGCTTGATGGCGGACTTGTGCTGAGGCATGTGAATTCGGGTGCTGCAATTATCTATAGCCTTATAATGTACGATACGAGTAGATAGCAAGTCAACGACTCCAGCGTTGTCGGCTGGTCATCTGGAACTGTGACCGCAAGGGAGCGTTGGTCCGCGTTCCAGCCACCCACGCCCTCCATGCGCAGCTTCTTCTCCGAGTTCTTCCACGACGTCGGGCGCGTGAACCGGGTGATCTTCATCGACGATGAAGGCACCGGCGAGCCGCGTCAATATAGAATTCGGCCCTTAAGGGTGCTGGGGAGGCTTTTTGGCATCGCCTTCATGCTCGTGATTGTAACGGTAGCTGCAATCTTTTTCACTCCCATCCGCGAGTTCATTCCGGGGTATGGCACGGAAGAATTGCGACGCAATGCACGACTAAACGCCCTGCGCCTGGCCGCCCTGGAGGACTCGGTGAAAGCTCAGTCAAATTACGCGGAGCACATGCGCAAGCTGATCACCGGCCAGCTAGACGTCGAGGACCCGGATGAATCCGAGCGGGGAATGGCGCCTTACGGCGACGTAGCGGAGGGGCAACCACCGGTAGCCTCGCGTCCGACGTCGGCGAACTGGACAGACCACGCGCAGCCGGCTGCAGAGCTAGACGTTCTTCCCGTAGCCGCTTCATCTCGCGAAATTCTTGACGATGTTTCAGAGAAGTTCCTCACAACACTCCGGTTTCCCACTGTACCTCCCGTGCAAGGTTTCAACACAAGAGGTTTCGAGCCCAGAATTGGCCACTACGGTGTTGATATTGCTGTAGAGGAAGGTTCGGTGGTTCGATCCGTTGGCGATGGGTACGTTATCTTTGCAGATTGGACCTACGAAGGTGGTCATGCGATAGCGATCCAGCACGCGAGAGGCTACATTTCAGTTTATAAACACAATCAACGACTACTGAAGAACGTCGGCGATCGCGTCCGGGAGCGTGAACCCATCGCGCAATCCGGAAACTCCGGCGAGATTTCGACGGGTCCACACCTGCACTTTGAATTGTGGCAGAACGGGCTCGCTCAGGACCCCAACCTGTTCTTCCTGTCGTTATAACCTCGACTCCCAAAAATGGCACTGCTTAGCAACCGTAACAACGACGAAGTCATGTCAAAACAACCCACCCCCCCATCGAACCCTGGTCAGATCAACATGATCGGAGAGGGCACGGTCATCGAAGGCACGCTGCGATCTGAGAGCGATGTGCGCGTAAGTGGTCGCGTAGTCGGTAATCTCGACGTGGACGGAAAGGTGATCGTGGCCAAGGAAGGATCCATCAACGGAGAACTCGTAGCAGCGAGCGCTGATATTGCTGGCGA
Source organism: Rhodothermales bacterium (assembly GCA_041609895.1). Classification (GTDB taxonomy): domain Bacteria; phylum Bacteroidota; class Rhodothermia; order Rhodothermales; family JABDKH01; genus JAHHLP01. Next base: position 17,032 of record JBFIPX010000035.1, on the reverse strand, counting down.
CGTTCAGGGCCAGATCAACATCCGTGAGCTGTGTGTCCTGAAAGGGGCGGCTCGCGTCGACGCAGACATCAAGGCGGCCCGGCTCGTCGTTGAGGAGGGAGCTTCCTTCAACGGACAGTGCGAGATGGGACAGATGACCAGCGTTCGCGCCAAGGACATTAAAGGCAAGGAGATCTCCAAACCTGCCTCCGAGTCTGCCGAGCTCAAGGCGTCGGCCTAGGTGACGGAGTCCGAGGGTAGGTCGGACTGGCGGCGGAGCTTTGGTGAAGCCGGGCCGTTGCTCGGACTTGGAATGCAGATGGCGCTGACCATGGCGCTCTTTGCCGGCGGAGGCTTCTGGCTCGACTCGAAGTTCGACACCCTGCCTTGGCTTACGCTCGTCGGTGCGGTCGTAGGAGTCGCGATTCTCGCCTTCTATCTTTACCGTCTCATCCGCGAACTGGAGGAAAAGAACCGCCGGTCAAAAGGAGGCACGTAACCGTTCATTCATAATTCACCTCCATTTGACCAATCTTCACCGCGGTTGATACGACCTCGCAGCGGTCAGTTCTTAGTTTTCTCAACTTGACACAGTGCGAGGTGCACCCGGTGAGCAGCGGTATGACGCACGTAGCGGTAGTGGCGCTGATTGGCGGTTTAGGTCTCGGTTTGGCATATGCTGCTGCCGGCTACGTAATGAGCAAGCGGGCACTTGGATCTCCCGAGAGGTTCATGCTGTGGGTGGTCGGCGGGACAGTCGCTCGGCTGGCGTTTGCTCTCGCCGCAATTGCTGCCGTGATCATCACCGTACCGATACATCGTACACTATTTATTGCCTCGTTCCTGGTGATCTTCTTCGCGGCGCTGGCAGCGGAGATTTCGATGTTGCACAGAAGAACCCCATGACCCGTCTACGCGCCGACAGAAACGGATTGCAGTTGAAGCCGGACATGTCCAAAGTTGTGAAGACCCTCTGCCTTGCCTTGTTGCTTGCCTCCAGCCTGCCGCTCGACGCGGCTGCGAGCGAGGGCGACGACGAGCAGCTGGACGCGGTACACCACGTAGCCGACGGGAACTACCTCGACTTCTCTCCTCTGGGCAAGGTGCAGCTTCCGCGCATCATGTTGGTCAGAACCGAAGAGGGGTCGATGGATATCGATTTCTTCGGCAGCACGTACAGCGCCCTTGCTTCGGGCAGCTATCATATGGTTTCGGAAGAGACGGTGGCCGACGCACCGGGTGAGGAGTCAGGCGCATCCGAAGACGCCGAATCGGGCAGCATCATCGACGAGGAAGAGGCCTCTGGGCACGACGAGGGCGTACTCATGCCCGTGCGCGGAGAGCTGATCCTCGATCTGTCTATCACGAGACACCTCGTGTTTGCGTGGATCGGCGCTCTTCTGGTGATCGTGATCTTCGTCACCCTGGCGCGGCGATACCAACGAGGCGTCGGCCGCGAGACCGCTCCGAAGGGTCTCTTTCACAACTTGTTCGAGACGCTTTTCATGTTCGTGCGCGACGAGATCGCTCGGCCGAATCTGGGAGAAAAGACGGAGCGCTTTCTGCCGTTCTTGTCAACGGCGTTCTTCTTCATTCTGTTCTGCAACCTTCTCGGGTTGGTACCCTTCGGCGCTACCGCGACAGCTAACATTTCCGTGACCGCCGTTCTGGCCGCGTTCACGTTCATCATCACCCAGGTGAGCGCAAACAAGGATCACTGGGCACATCTTTTTGGTCCTCCGGGAACGCCGCTGCCCGTCCGCTTCATCCTGTTTCCGGTCGAGTTTCTGGGACTCTTTACGAAGCCGATTGCCCTTGCCATCCGGCTGTTTGCGAATATGACAGCGGGCCACCTCGTAATTCTGAGTCTGATCGGGCTCATCTTCACCTTCAACGGCCTGTTCGGACCCGCCGGCGGGTACGCTATCTCGCCGGTTAGTATCGCGTTCTCACTGGGCATCTACTTGCTCGAGCTTCTGGTGGCGACGATACAGGCATACATTTTTACGATGCTCTCAGCACTGTTTATCGGAATGGCGGTGGCGGATCATGGCCATCATCATGAAGAAGAGCATCACACGGAATCCCTGCCGGAGTCCGCGGCCGCAAGGCTGACCGTCGACGGCATCACAGAATCTACGCGGTTGGATGCGGAGCCGGCTGTGGCTTCGTAAATCACCCGTACAACAAAGACCACAAACAGGAAAAACAGGAAGGAGTTACTATGGAACCTACGGCATTGGCATTCCTCGGAGCCGGACTGGGAGCCGGACTTGTCGCCCTTGGCGCCGGTCTTGGAATCGGTCGACTTGCCGGGCCAGCAATGGAAGGATCTGCGCGCCAGCCAGAGGCGGCGGGCGACATCCGTACTTCGATGATTATTGCAGCCGCGCTCATCGAAGGTGTTGCGCTCTTCGGGCTTGTTATCTGTTTCGCTCTAGCGTTCAAATAGGCACAGCGGTGGTTCGGGCCGGGCCTCGTCAAATGACTTGGACCGGTCAGGTGTCCGTATTGATCAGGTGTAGACTATGCATACCGTGATAGCTGCCGGACTCTTGTCTCCCAACGTGGGTTTGATCTTCTGGATTACGCTCACGTTTCTCTTGCTGCTGTTCGTCCTTCGCCGATTTGCGTGGGGACCGATCTCGAAAGCCCTCGCCGAGCGCGAGGCGCGCATCGAGGAGTCGATAACGAGTGCCGAGCGGGCGCTCGAGGAGGCTCGAAAGGTCCAGGCCGACAATGAAAAAGCGCGACGCGAATCGGAGCAGGAAGCGCAGCGGATACTCCGCGAGGCGAGAGAGACCGCCGAGAAGTTGCGAGCTGAGGAAGTCGAGAAGACGCGCGATCAGATCCGGCAGATGCAGGCGCAGGCAGAGGCGGAAATCGAGCGCGAGAAACAGGGAGCGCTGAACGAACTCCGTTCGGAGGTTGCTGACCTGGCGATCCGCGCGGCCGAGAAAGTCCTCGGGGAGAACCTGGATGGCGGACGGCAGAAGAAGCTCGTAAACGACTTTCTTGAAGATCTACCGTCGAACTGAGTGCCACTAGATCTCGTCGAGACGAATGAGTGATATTCTGGTCGCAAGGAGATACGCGGAGGCGCTCTACGATTTCGCTGAATCCAGCGGAACCGTAGAGTCCGTGGACGCGGATGTGTCGGCGCTTGGGACAATCCTGAAACAGTCCCGTGAACTAGCGAATTTCTTTGCCAGCCCAATTATCTCCCGTGAGAAGAAAGCGGTAGTCGTACGGAGCCTTTTTGAAGACAAGGTCAGCAAGACTACGCTGCGGTTCTTATCTCAACTTGTGGACAAGCGAAGAGAGAACATCCTCGGCGAGATTCTTGAAGCGTATCAAACGCTGAGAGATCGGCAATTGGGAGTCGCGCGTGCCGTGGCTCGCTCCGCCGCGCCTCTCGCGGACGATGAGCGTGCGGATGTCAGAACCGCTCTCGAGCGACTGACCGGTATGAAAATTCGGCTGCAATCGGAGACGGACGAGAGCCTGATTGGCGGCGTCATCGTTCGCATTGGCGACACCGTTTACGACGGCAGCTTGCGAAACAAACTTAATCATCTGAAGGAGCAGTTCGTAAGTGGGTCGTTCCGCACCAATTGACATGCGTTTTGGCGGCGCTGCTTCGAACTCTTAAAACCTACGATTTATGGCAACGGCAATTCGACCTGACGAAGTAACAGCGGTACTGAAGAAGGAACTTGGAGGCTTCGACGCGGCGACCGACGTCTATGAAGTCGGAACGGTCCTTCAGGTAGGTGATGGCATCGCTCGCATCTTCGGTTTGTCCAAGGTGGAGGCTGGAGAGTTGATCGAATTCCCTTCGTCCGGCATTACCGGCATGGTCCTCAACCTTGAGGAGGATAACGTGGGCGCGGTCCTCTTCGGAGAGGTCGACGAGGTCAAGGAAGGTGATGAGGTGCGGCGCACGAAACGTATCGCTTCCGTTCACGTCGGCGAAGGAATGATCGGCCGTGTAGTCGACGGTCTCGGGCTGCCGATGGACGGGCAGGGCCCGCTGGCCGGCGACCAATATGAGATGCCAATTGAGCGCAAGGCCCCCGGCGTGATCTATCGCGAGCCGGTGAAGGAGCCATTGCAGACAGGTATCAAGGCGATCGATTCCATGATTCCGATCGGGCGCGGCCAGCGCGAACTCGTGATCGGCGACCGGCAGACTGGCAAGACAGCGGTACTGATCGATACGATTATCAATCAGAAATCGACGCACGAAACGGACGACCCCGTCTATTGCATTTACGTCGCTGTCGGGCAGAAGAACTCGACTGTCGCGCAGGTCCGAGCCGCACTCGAGGAGAATGGCGCAATGGACTATACGGTGATCGTCAACGCGCCGGCGTCCGCGCCCGCGACGATGCAGTTCCTTGCTCCGTTTGCCGGTGCGTGCATCGGCGAGTATTTCAGGGATACCGGTCGCCATGCGCTGGTCATATACGACGACCTGTCGAAGCAGGCCGTTGCATATCGTCAGGTTTCGTTGCTCTTGCGTCGTCCGCCTGGCCGTGAGGCGTATCCCGGCGATGTTTTCTACCTGCATTCGAGGCTTCTCGAGCGCGCGGCAAAAGTCATCTCCAGCGACGAGGTGGCTCGCCAGATGAACAACGTCCCGAAGTCGATCAGGGGAATGGTGAAAGGGGGCGGTTCGCTCACGGCCCTGCCCGTAATTGAGACCCAGGCCGGCGACGTGTCCGCATACATCCCTACCAACGTTATCTCAATCACTGACGGTCAGATCTATCTGGAGGCTGATCTCTTCAACGCTGGTGTGCGGCCTGCCATTAACGTCGGTATTTCGGTAAGCCGCGTTGGTGGAAACGCCCAGATCAAGGCCATGAAGAAAGTGGCAGGAACGCTGCGCATCGACCTCGCACAATTTCGCGAGCTCGAGGCGTTTTCGAAGTTCGGTTCCGATCTGGACCCTACAACACAGCGGCAGCTTCGTCGCGGTGAACGGCTCGTGGAGGTGCTCAAGCAGGGGCAATATGATCCGGTCTCCGTTGAGAATCAGGTTGCAATCATCTACGTGGCGACGCAGGGTATGCTTGATGCCGTACCCGTTGGGCGCATCAAGGAGTTCGAGAGCGAACTGCTGGAACGCATGTCGCTCAAGCACGCCGATGCGATGATGTCGATACGAATGTCCGGCGTTCTCTCTGACGACACGGCGGAACTGCTTCGCAAGGAAGCGGAAGACCTCGTCGAACTCTACAAGGAATAGATAGTCAGCAACGAGAATGGCGAGCCTCAGGGACATTCGCAACCGGATCGGGTCGGTCAAGAACACGCAGCAGGTCACGCGTGCAATGAAGATGGTGGCCGCTGCCAAATTGCGCCGCGCGCAGGAGCGAATCTTTCGGACTCGACCATACTCGTATCAGGTGGGCAAGATCATCGCGCACCTGAAAGAGCACATTGATCCGACCGTGCATCCGTTGTTCGAGACGCGCGAGAGCGTCGAAGCGGTGCTGTTGGTAATTGTGACTGCCGATCGTGGCCTTGCGGGCGGTTTCAATTCAAACATTATCAAACTTGCCGAGGAGACGATTCGGAATCGATACGGTCGTTATCACGAGTCTGGCAACCTGCACCTCGTGTGCGTGGGTCGAAAGGGTCACGACCATTTCGCTAAACGGGGTTACCAACTGGTGGGCGACTTCCGAGGTACGTTCGACGACCTGCGTTTTGATTCGGCTCAGAAAGTGGTAGGCATTGTGGTTGAGGGCTATCGGGAGGGTCGCTGGGACGACGTACAGCTGGTTTATAATGAGTTTAAGAACACGATTTCCCAGAACCGGATTGTTGAGCCGCTGCTTCCGATTCCAGCCGAGCATTTCGTGACGCCGGTCATGGAGCAGACGTTGGAGAGCGAAACGGCGGCCAGCAACGCGGTGGAATACATCTTTGAGCCGGGCCCGCGGGCCATCCTCGATGTTCTTGTGCCCCGGTTTCTGAACTATGAAGTTTGGCGAGCTCTTCTAGAGTCTAACGCGGCTGAGCAGGGCGCGCGCATGGTGGCAATGGACAATGCGACGTCCAATGCCGATGAGCTGTTGCGAGATCTGCGGCTGAAGTATAACCGAGCGCGACAGGATGCGATCACGAAGGAGCTGATCGAGATCACCAGCGGAGCGGATGCTCTAGAGGCGTAGGTCGGACCTGTTGCACGGGTTTGCGCGTAGACGGGAAGGCAAGTATTTTTTTCGGCCGCCCGCAGGGCGGCAACCGGACGGCGTCGAAGAACCGGAGAGGTGGCCGAGCTGGCTGAAGGCGCTCCCCTGCTAAGGGAGTATGGGTCCAAAAGACTCATCGTGGGTTCGAATCCCACCCTCTCCGCACCACCGGGAGCCGGGCGCGATACGTCCGGCTCTCCGTTGTTGTGACGATGCCGGTAATTCGGAGGGGTGGCAGAGCGGTTGAATGCACTGGTCTTGAAAACCAGCGTGCCCTCGCGGGTACCGTGGGTTCGAATCCCACCCCCTCCGCTATCTTCGGCCGCCGCCGATTGCTTGCGCGGCAGTAGCGTCAATACGTTTCCACCCCGCAACACTGATATGTAACAATAAATGTCGCGACTCGTCTACTCGCTCGGTGCATGATCGCGTAAGCACCCCAGCTCTTCTCACCGGTATTATTACGTCAGATGCAGATACGATCTATCGCCTGCCGCATATTACTCCTCGGCGCCCTGTCGGGACTCGTAATGGCGCCTTCAGCGGCTGGTCAGACTCAAAGGATCACGTTCGATGATGCAGTTGCTCTCGCACTCGAGCGAAACGTAGACCTCAAGAAAGCCGAAAACGATGTTGTACTTCAGGACCAGATTGTTGCTCGGGAAAAGGCAGACTTTCTGCCGAACCTCAATGTGTCACTCCGGCCCAGCAGAAGCTGGGGCCTGACGTTTGACCAGACATCATTCCGTCAGGTGACGCAGACCAGCGACTTCTTTAGCGTGTCCGCATCATCGAGCGTCAACCTTTTCGACGGGTTCGGCAAAGTGGCTACTCTCCGCGAGGCTGAGTACACGCTTGAGTCCAGCTCCCTGACGCTCGAGCGAAGTCGGCAGACGGTGTTCTTCAATGTTATTCAGGCGTATCTGCAGGTCATTCTCGATAAGGAGCAGGTGCAGATTCGAGCCGAAGACGTTGAGGCGCAGCAACAGCAGTTGCGTCGCATTGAAGAGTTCACGCGGGTTGGTTCGAGACCGATTTCGGATCTGTATCAGCAGCAGGCAACGCTTGCGGCATCTGAGCTACAACTCTTGGAATCTGAGCGCGCAGTTCAGCTAAGTGAGGTCCGTCTTATCCAGGTTCTCGAGCTAGACCCTTTGCGGGTGTATGAGTTTGATGCGCCATTGCAGGATGATATTGACCTCAGTGCGTCGACGTATGAACTGGACGCACTCCTGCAGAACTCTTTCGAGAAGCGTCTCGACCTGCAAGCTCTCGACGCAAGTATCGCTTCGGCCGAAGAGGGCATTCGCGCTGCAAAATCCGGTCGCTATCCGTCGCTGACCCTGTTCAGCAGCGGCGGTTCATCCTACTCCAGCTTGCGAGAGGAACCGATAATCGACGTCAACGATCAGGTCACGGGATTCGAACGTGTGCCGTTCGCCGACCAACTCCAGGACAACAGGTCGGCATCTCTCGGGCTTACGCTGAGCATCCCGATATTCAACCGCTTCCTCACAAAGACCAGCATTGAGCAGGCGCGGATTCGGCACAGTAACCTCGGCTTGGACCGGCAGAATCTCAGACAGAATATCGCTCTTGAAGTTCGCCAGGCGTACCTGGATTATCTGACGGCGGTAAAGCGACTGGACGTCACCGAGAAACAGGTTCGTTCAGCGAGGCAGGCGGAGCAGGTCGAGAGTGAGCGTTACGATATCGGTGCGTCGACGCTGGTCGAGCTTACCCAAGCTCGCGCCGGTCTCGTTGACGCCGAGAGCCAGCGAGCGCAGGCAGTGTATCAGTTTGTATTCCAGGGCAAAGTAATCGAATATTACCTGGGTACATTGAATCCGTCGCAGACGCTCTTCCGTTAGGAGGGAGTCAGGCAAATGATTGAGCCCCTATTAGTTTTGTAAAGTGATCTGATGGCAAATAAGAATGCGACCAAGGTCGTTCTATGGGTAATTGCGGGCCTTGTCGTGCTGTTTGTTGTCGTTGGCCTCCTCGCGAAGTTCGTCTTCGGAGGCTCGAAAGCGACAGAGGTTGAGGTCGCAGAGGCCGTCCTTCGGGACATTACTCAGGTGGTGACGGCGTCGGGAAAGGTCCAGCCCGAGATCGAGGTCAAGATCTCCCCGGACGTGTCTGGAGAAATCGTTGACCTTCGTGTCAAGGAGGGTCAGCAGGTCAAACGTGGCGACTTCTTGCTACGCATCGATCCCGACTTCTACGAAGCCCAGGTCGAGCAGGCACGTGCAGGCGTCCTACAGTTCAAGGCGACCGAGGCTCAGCGAAGGGCGGATCTGCTGAACGCCAAGCTCGAATTCGAGCGGCAGGAGAAGCTCTATCAGAGCAAGTCCGTATCGGAGAGCGACTACCAAAAGGCTAAGACGCAATACGAAGTGGCTCAAGCTGGTTTGGAGGCGGCTCAGTACACCGTCCAAAGTTCTGAGGCAAACCTGAAAGAAGTTCGGGAGCAACTGGCCAAGACGTCTATCTACTCGCCCATGGACGGAACGGTCAGCAAGTTGGATGTCGAGCTCGGCGAGCGGGTGGTCGGCACGAGCCAGTTTGAGGGCACCGAGATGCTGCGGATCGCGCAGCTCGGTCAGATGGAGCTTGAGGTCGATGTCAATGAGAACGATGTGGTCAACGTGGTACTCGGCGACTCGGCCCGCATTGAGATTGATGCGTTCCCCGAGAGATCGTTCAGCGGTGTGGTGACGGAGATTGCGAACTCGGCGCGGGTTACCGGCGCGGGTACTCAAGAGCAGGTGACCAACTTTCCTGTCAAGATTCGAATTCTGGACGTTCACAACACGGTCATTTCAGGAAAATCCGACATTACGACGTCCGAGGCGCCGCCCGTTGAGGCTCCGAATTTCAGACCTGGAATGAGCGGAACCGTCGACGTATTCACACACACCATCCAGGATGCAGTGGCGGTTCCCATTCAAGCTGTAACGGTCCGCGACATCAACAAGGTCAAGCGGGATCAGATGATGAAGCAGCGTCGCCGCGATGGAGACGAGGGCGAAGCTGGATCCGACTCGGTTGACGTCTCGAAATTTGAGATGGAGGACCTCAGGAAAGTCGTTTTTGTCGTAGATGGATCCGAAGCCTCCATGGTCGAGGTCGAAACAGGAATCTCTGACGATACCCACGTTCACGTTGAGTCAGGAATCGAAGACGGTGAAACGGTCGTGATCGGGCCGTATAGAGTCGTGAGCCGAACACTCGAGGACGGTGAGGAGGTTGAGGTGAAGAAAGATCCCCTCGAACGTGCCCTTGCGCGCGGTGGGGCCTGAGTGTTGATGCTTAATGCGGGCCCCAATAATGAGTAGAGATGCACTGATCTCGTTGGCCGGTATTACCAAGGTCTACCAAATGGGCGAGCAGTTCGTGCACGCTCTCGCTGGAATAGATCTCGAAATCGGCCGGAACGAGTATGTAGCCATCATGGGTCCGTCGGGTTCAGGAAAGTCGACTCTGATGAACATCATCGGATGTCTCGACACGCCTACGGAAGGTCAGTACATCCTGAACGATCGGGATGTCAGCCGGATGACGGACAACGAGCTGGCCGCCATTCGTAACCTCGAAATCGGCTTTGTATTCCAGACATTCAATCTCCTCCCAAGAGTCAACTGTCTGCAGAACGTGGAGTTGCCGCTCATCTATGCGGGAGTAAAGAGATCGGTCCGGCGCCAGCGAGCGGCTGATGCACTTGTGAGCGTGGGGCTCGGAGATAGGATCGATCATCGTCCGAACGAGTTGTCGGGCGGTCAGCGTCAGCGGGTCGCTGTGGCCCGCGCCCTCGTCAACAAGCCCTCACTCATCCTCGCGGACGAGCCCACCGGAAACCTGGATACTCGCACGGGCGCAGAGATCATGGAACTGTTCCGACAGTTGCATCAGGAGGGCAACACGATTCTGGTCGTCACCCACGAGGAGGAGGTCGCGCGGCATGCCCGCCGTATTGTGCGGCTTCGTGACGGCTTGATCGAGTCGGACGAGCGGGTCGATCTGCCGCAGGATGTGGAGGCATAGGGAAACCACCATCCGCCTTGGACCTACAGCCATTCACTTCTGCACGACGTCGAATCCGAGACGCTCCTGATCGAGCATATTGGTAAGCTCCAGTTTTCGGCTTTGATGTGGTTCAGGTATCCCGGAAGGTCCTGGCACCTCCGTAACGGTCGATCTCGGCCACCAAGTACTTGGATCAACGACACCATCCAACTATAATGCGTGGCCGGGCGAACCAACGACATCAATTCGTTGATGCCCCGTAGCGACCGCACACAAGTAATACGGAGAGTCATGATGAAAAGGATTGTATCCCTGATCGCGGCATTTGCCGTGATCCTGTTGCAAGCGGGCCCATCTTTCGCGCAGAAATTCGAGGCCGTTCATTCTGTACACCACAAGAACCCTACGCAGGCTGAAGAGTCGCTTGCCAAGCTGATGAAGTCGGACGCGATGAAAGATGCGCGGGTCACATTGTACGCCCAGACCTTCGGCGAGTATGGCTCATCGCATCTCGTCGTTGAGGACTTCGACAATTACAAGCAATACATGGCAACGACCGGAGCCCGTGTAGGCAGTCACGCGTGGTCGCGCTACAGGCTAGAGACCATGGACTCGGAGTATCGCGGAAGTAACATATTTACGGTCGTCGACGACCACGGCGCACCGCGACACACGGCGGGCTATTTGGCCGCTTATCTCATACACACAACCGATGCGGCAACCTACCGGAGCGCGATTGCAGATCTGAATGCGGCGATCGGAAACCCGGGCGTGTTGCGGCTTGTGGCCATGTGCACAGGGACCAGAAACTTTACACATGCCGTGCTGATCGGAGGAGCGGATTTCGAGGCTGTCAATGCATTCATCGACAGGTTGACTGCCAGCGACGCCTACGCCGACTTTGTTGAAAAGGTGGGAGATATTCGCAAAGTTGTCGGCCTCAGCATGTATCGACGAGTTGCTACCTGGGGCAATTGACGACGTCACGGTTACAGGCTCGGCCGGCACGTTCGTCGGCCGGGCCTGGCCTGTAAATGATGTGGCAGAATCCTGCCGAGTACGGGGCTCCCACGTCGTTGTCAGTCGACGGAGCAAGATTCCCGGACAACCGATCGCTCAAAGGACACGCGACCGTCCGCCTGCCTAACGGCCACGGCCTGAAACGGCAGTGTCAACGCCGAGATTGTCAGGCAATCGCCGCCCGGGGCCGAAACGGCATACGACGCTGTGATTTCGCCAGACTCTAGCTCGGCGCTCTGGAAGTCGATTCGAAAGCCTCCGGACACCTGCGGAAGTGCGACCAGCATCACCATGTACTGAGAGAAATCGACCGGAAGAAAGTCTTCACGTGGCCGGAGTTTCGAAGCCATTTCTGCCCACGCGGACGAGTCTCTGAGGACGACCTCCGTGGTGTCTGAAATAGTACCGGCCTGACCGGACCCCACGACCTCGAAGTACAGCGATTCGGAGACCGGCATTGCGGGCTCGGACTCGGATTTGCAATTCCAACCGGGCCCTCCCGAGAAGGCCAAAAGAACCAGAATCCTTACGAAGTATCTCATTGGGCAATCGTACCGTGCTCGCGGGTCCGAAGATTCCCGTTAACCGATTCATCCGAAGAAAGTTAGCGGAACTTCCGGCAATATCCGATCATTCAATCACGTCTATTATGAACTGTCGCCTCGGAGAGAATAAATGGCCATCAAAACTCTTGATATGGATGCCCTTGCAGCGCAGACCGGCAACATCTTTGAAGGTGTCGCAATAGCTGCAAGGAGATCAAGGCAGGTAGCTTCGAAGACCAAGCAAGAGCTTGATCACAAGCTGGCTTATTTCGAAGGTTTTGAACCGGAACTCGAAGATCCACGGTTTCAGGAAGAGCAGAAGAAGATCTCGCTGGAGTTCGAGGTGCGGCCCGAGCCGACAGAAATCGCAATTGAACAGATGTTAGAGGGCGACGTCTATTATCGCTATTCGTCCGAGGAGTCGAACGATACGATGGACAACATCTTCGAATAGCGGGCTCAGAATTACGCTGAGTCAGCAGGGCAGGTACGTTTTCGTATCTGCCCTTTCTATTTTGATTGGTAATCACACCCTGTCATTGACCGCAAGCCTCTGGGCCAGCAACCACCCCATGTCTGTTAGGGTTTTGTGCACGATCGTCGTGGTCTTCGCCTGCGGAACCGTCCGTGGCCAGGACGCAGTGAAGCTGCCGCGGCTTGACGGTGAGGTAATCCTTGACGGACGCTTGACCGATGCTGCGTGGGCGGCAATCGACCCTCTTCCACTGGTCATGTACCAACCCGTTTACGCTGGCGACATGACGGAGCGAACCGAGATACGAGTCGGTTACGACGACGACCACATCTACATATCCGGTGCGCTGTTCGATTCGGTACCGGATGGAATCCGTGGTAACTCTCTATACCGTGATCAGTACAGCGGCGACGATACGTTTGCCATCATTCTGGACCCGTTCAATGATGACGAAAACACACTTTGGTTCTTCACGACGCCGAACGGCGTTCGCGTAGACCTCGCCGTGAGCGATGATGCTCGGTCTGGATTTGGATCAGTCAACGGGAGCTGGAACACCTACTGGGATGTTGCGACGACGCGAGACGAAAGAGGTTGGTTCGCCGAAATGCGTATTCCTTTCAGCAGTCTTGGATTTCAGGCACAGAGTGCCTCTGTCGTGATGGGAATGACGACATACCGGTACATCGCCCGCACAAACGAAAGGCACATTTTCCCCGACATTCGTCCGGACTACGACATGGGCTTTGCGAAGGCATCGCAAACAGCTGAAGTGGTACTTGAGGGAGTACGATCATCCAAGCCTGTTTATGTGACGCCCTACCTGCTGGCCGGTGCCGGTGAGAATGCACGACTCTCACCTTCGGCCTCGCGGTACAGCACCGATACGGACTATCCAAGGGAGATCGGCCTTGACGTCAAGTACAACGTTACGAGCAATCTCACGCTGGACCTCACCGCCAATACTGATTTTGCGCAGGTCGAGGCCGACGACGAAGAGGTTAACTTGACCCGGTTCTCACTATTCTTCCCGGAGAAGAGGCAGTTCTTTCAGGAGCGGTCTGGCATCTTCAACTTCGACCTCGGAGGCTCGAACCGCGTGTTCAACAGTCGCCGCATCGGCCTCGATGATGAAGGTCAGGAGGTTCGGATTCTTGCCGGGACGAGATTGACTGGCCGAGCAGGAGAATGGGATGTCGGTGTCATCAATATGCAGACGGACGAGAGTGCCGGGCTGCCTTCGGAGAACTTTGGCGTGCTGAGACTCAGGAGGCGCGTCATCAACTCGTATTCTTACGCAGGTCTCATCGGCACGTCACGTCTGGGGGCCGATGGTTCGTACAATGTCACTTACGGCCTGGATGGTCTGATACGAGTCGCAGGTGACGAATACCTGACGCTACAATTTGTGCAATCCGTAGATGACGAGGTCGTCCAGGCGGACGGGTATCGCCTCGATGATTCCGGAGCGATTCGGCTCGAGTGGCAACGCCGGACGGTTAAGGGCCTGGCATATGAGCTGTCGTTTACCCGCGTCGGTGAAGATTATGCACCGGACGTAGGTTTCCAGAACCGTACCGGGTATTACCGACCGGGCACCGCCGTGTCATACGGTTGGTTTTTCGAAGAAGGGTCTGCCATCCGCCGGATTGCTGCTGGAGCAACCGGGTCCAGCTTCTTGAGGCTGGAGGACCGGTCGATTGAGACAGCCCAGGCGGAGCTCAGCATGGACCTCGAATTGATGAGCGGCGTCACGTTTGGCAGTGACGTCAGCCTCGTCGTTGAGGACCTGGCAGATACGTTGTCGTTCGCAAACGGTAGTTTCGTTCCTCCGGGCCGCTACACGTTCGCCTCATTCGGTGCCAGTTATTCAGCGCGTGACGGTGCCCTTTTCCGGCCGCAGATTGACCTGTCTGCCGGCTCATTCTACGACGGCTCGGTTGTGTCGGCGGGGATCTCACCCACATGGAATGCGTCTCGGCATCTTGAGTTAGGCGGTAGTGTACAGGCTGTTGCGATCCGTTTTCCAAAACGCGATCAGACGTTCGATTTCGTGATCAGCCGACTTCGCGCGCAGGTAGGTTTCAACACGCGCGCATCCATAAGCGCGTTCGTCCAGTACAACTCGGCAGTAGATCTCGTGTCAGCCAACATCCGCTTACGTTACAACTTCCGCGAGGGCCAAGACCTCTGGATCGTCTACAACGAGGGGGTCAATACGAGTCGCGATCGCGTCTTTCCGGTCCTGCCTTTCACTGATGCGAGAACGGTACTCGTGAAGTACACACACACCTTCAGGCTATAATGGACGAACTCCGAAGGTCAGTGTCGTACGGTGCCGCTGTTCGATTAATCTTGGCTATGTACTGTCTTACCGGCTGTCAGCCGGCGCAGCCCAGGGTCGAGTCGGCGAACGACCTCGTTGCCGCGATGAAGGGTAAGTACGACGGAAAGTGGTACAAGACATTGACCTTCACTCAGGAGACTATCCGGTTCGTCGAGGATGAGCCTGATACCTCCGTGTGGTACGAAGCGCTATCGATTCCCGGTCGATTGCGCATAGACATCGCGCCGGTAGATTCCGGCAACGGCCTGCTCTTCGTGGATGACCACCGGTACGTCTTTCAGAACGGCGAACTCGTTTTTGAACGCCCTGAGATACACCCTCTGCTGGTTCTCGGCTTTGACGTATACCACGCTCCGGTAGAAGAGACGTTGGCCAAGATTGATTCGCTCGGTATCAATATGGGCGAGATGCACGAGAGCGAATGGAACGGTCGACCGGCCTACGTCGTGGGAGCGCTCTCTGGCGATCAGGAATCGGCTCAGTTCTGGGTGGACAAAGAGAGACTGGTGTTTGTGAGACTGCTGCAGCCGGCTCAAGCCGACGATGGCGTAGTCGAGATTCGTTTTGACGACTACGAACCGGTCGGTGAGGCGTGGCTTGCACCAAAGGTGGAGTTTCTTCTTGACGGCAACCTGATGCTGCAAGAGACCTATCATGATGTCGCGATAGGGGAGCCGGTGAGCGACTCCCTGTTCAACCCAATCATGTGGCAGGACTTTACGGACTGGGCTTCGGACAGATGACAGACGGAGAGCCGCGACCATCTGCGATGTGGCACGAGGTTACTATACCAGTTCGCGAGCTCGTTGGCCGACTGGGACCATGGATCATTGGCACGATGCTGGTTGTCGCTGTTCCGTTTGCCGTCGTCAATGGCTGGGGGTCTCTGGTCCCGCCACCGCTCGGTGCTGATTTTCTTGGCGACGTAGCGCTTGGTGTGCTGATACTCATAGGAGTGTACACGCTCTCGGTCCCAGTACACGAGGGACTGCACGCATTAGGCATGATCGCAACCGGAACGCCTACATCATCGATTACCTTTGGGGCGAAATTGCGGCAGGGCATCGTCTACATCCACTGCGACCGCCCGATGTCACTTCGCGCCTATCGTTTCACGCTTCTTCTCCCGGTCGTCGTGACAGGTCTTTTCCCTGCAGTCGCAGCTGTAGCCCTCGGGTCACACTGGATCGCCATCTATTCGGCTCTGATGATTGTGTCGGCGGTCGGCGACATGGAGATGGTTTTGCGGCTTCGGGGCCTTCCGAGTGAAACGCCGGTACGGGACCATCCCGACAAACTTGGATGCGAGATTCAGTTGGTCCGCGATGCCGAACGCAGTGAGGAATCCTGAGTGTTTTTTGTTTTTGCGTCCTTTGCGAACCACTCACGGATGATCGCCAGGGAGGGTTTTCGCTGAGGCGTAAAGTCGATAGCGCGTCTGGCGCCGGAGCTTTCAGCAGCCGTGTGCCATCGCCAAATGGACGCGCCTGCGAACCAGTCTTCGTTCCAGACCTCGCGGAAGAACGCGTTGTAGAGATTCGCTTGTAGCTGAAAGTCGCGTTGGGCAGTCCCGACTTCCTCGCGGGAAACCCACTGCCACGGTTCACGCGCTGCTCCGACGACGCTTCGGTATCCGATCTCGGTGAAGAAGACGGGTTTGTCGTGGGCCTGGGCGATTCGAGAGAGAGATCGCTTGTGCGGTAGCCAACCCGCACGCAAATCGATCGGGGACGGACGTTCTTCGCTTGATATCGGGAAGTAAGCCTGTACGCCAATTAGATCGAGCGCCGACCAGAACTCGACGCTCTCGTACTCCGCATACCAGTTTGCCGCGTAAGTGAGCGTGCCGCCGTACACCTCGCGAATCTCGTAGACGATTCTTCGCCAGAAGTCTGGCCGCTCCTTCGCAGCGGTGGCAAGTTCTGTGCCGATGACAAAAACGTCCGCCTCGATAATACGTGCTAGCCGGGCATAATGAAGAATGAACGTATGATACGAAGACTCCCACGCCGTCCACTCCGCTTCGGTATCAAAACCGATCATGTCCCGCCGCTGGCCACTCGTGTCGTAGCCGCCGACCCAGATATGCGGCTTCAAAATCGTGCCCATGCCGCGCTCACGCGCGCCCTCCGCGATCACCGTAATACCCCGATCGGATTCGGTATACCATCGGCGGTTTGGATCGAACCGAATCGTGGTGTCCGCTATGCTACGCTGATAACCGAACGTGATGAGGGTGACGTGCGAGATCCCTAGATCGCGCAGGTCATCGAGCGTACCCGGTGGCGGAGTGTGTCGGGACGAAAATGTTACAGAGCGGATTCTTGATTGAAAGTCGTTGCGATAGTCCATTGGGGCTGGCGTTGCCGTTGATGCAACGGAGTCCGCCTCGACTCTTTCCTGGACACACGACGTTCCACTCAAGGTGGCGGCT